>JAILAR010000064.1 GCA_024681515.1 Eubacterium sp.
TCTCCCTTCCCCTTCCGTATACCGGCAGTCCCAGAGAATGAGATGCTCCTCCATGGTCTCCATTCCCGTAGTGGCATCCTGCGCACGGAACATGAACACCCCGTCGGCCAGAGGATACTCACCCTCAAGAAAGTCCAGAGAATCGTTCTCGGAACATTTCGATAAGAAATCATTTCCGTCCAGCACCAGTTCCTTACGCACGGTGCCTTCCTGCAGCCGGATCACACGATACGGATCCTGATAGGCCTGAAGGCTTACCCGAAAGCCCCCTCTGGCCTTCCAGTCCTCGAGATCCGTTTTATCATCCGTGGTATAGATCTCCTCCGGTGTTCCGGTAGTTAGATTTACACGTATAAATACTTTTCCCGCGTCAGACACCCACTTCGGTTCCGCTGACAGGATCGCACAGCCGTCCTCGATGCCGGCCACCAGGTAGTTCCAATATCTGTCGTCAGCCGCCCAGATCGTCTTTGTCTGATATCCGTCCTGCTCCTTTACGATCTGATGCAGACTGCCCTGACTATCCGCAAAATACTGCTTTCCATCTGCTTCAAAGCTAAGGACGAAATAATCATCCTTCTCCGTTTCCGGTCGGAAAACGGTTCCATCCTCCGGATAAAATGCCGAGTTGGACAGGTCAAAAACCATCAGCGGCTCCCTTCCGCAGAAGGACAAATACGGAAACACATCTCCTTCGTAGTTTTTCAGTTCCTTTTTCTCAGCCACCAATGTGATGCTGCCATCCGAAATCGTCAGCCGTTTCACCGTATAAGTGAACGGATCCCCTTCCTTTTCCGCCATATTCAGGTAGAGCAAAAGCACATGCTCCGTATCTTCAAGCATATAATCCTGAAGGAGATCGTATTCACCGGGATCCGGGAGCAGCGCAAACAGGTCATACATCTTCTTCTTTTCATCCAGACAGACGATCTTGTCTGAAAGCTTCAGCGGTGTGATCTTCTCCTCCGTAGTTGCCTCTGTTGCCACACCTGTGTTTCCATTTGCCCCACTTCCGGGCTTCTGCTCTGTCCCTGCTTCCGCAGTGACTGCGGTAGAGGATTCTCCTACATTTCCGTCTGAACCACCACCGCTGTTTCCGCAGGCGGAGAGGATAAAGCACAGGATAACTGAAAACAGGAAAGGCGTTTTCCACGTCCTCCCTGATCTGAACCCCCTATTACGATTCGTTTTATGATCTGATCTATGATCCGCTCTATGATCTACTCTATGATCCTTCTCGTTCTTCATGTCTCTTCTCCTGATCATCATCGATTATCTCGAATATGTTCGTCAACCGGAAAGGGAGCTCACTTTCAGATTAGAATTCATTCTCCCGGATATGAGCAAGCAGGGCTTCACAACCCAGCACCACATCCCGGTAAGTGCTTTTAAAATCTCCCGTATACCAGGGATCCGCGATCCCCCGGTCAAGTCCCGCAAAGCTGAGCAGTGTGGATACCTTTCCTTCCGGATCCCCACCCACGATCTGCAGCATGTAACGTATATTCAGCTGTTCCATACCGATCAGATAATCAAACCGGTCATAGTCATCTCTCGTCATCTTCCGGGCATACTTTCCGTCGCAGCGAAGACCGTGCCGGGCCAGTTCCTCCCTGGCCGGCGGATAGACCGGGTTTCCTCTTCCGCCCCAGATCTCCTCGCTGCTGGTAGCCGCGGACTCGATATAAAACTGATCTGCAAGTCCCGCCTTCTCCACCAGATCCTTCATTACGAATTCACACATGGGAGAGCGACAGATGTTGCCCCAGCAGACGAACAGTATTTTTATCATGATCAACCTCTTCCCTGAATCATTCCATTTTATACGGTATAAACGCGGTATAATGTCAATCCTCAAAAGCCGAAATCCCTTGATATTGCTGAGTTTATGAGATGTCAATCAAACATTGCCGTGGCAGACGAACAGTACCTTTATCATCCCAAAACTCCTTGATTTTTCAGCATTCTTCAATGTCTTCATATCGCATATTTCCGCATAATTCAGCATAAAATCGTCAGCAAACGGTATAAAATCCGGTATAATTATCTCCTTTTTATACCCGGGGGTCTCTGCCATGGGAAAACGGCAACAAGTTTTTCATGCGCCGTTATATTTCCTGACTTCTTCCAGTGCGTCGTCAAAGTTCATATGTGCATAAACATTGAGAGTCACCCCAATATCGCTATGCCCCATCAGGTATTGAAGTGTTTTGGGATTCATTCCCGACTTTGCCATATTGGAGCAATATGTATGGCGGCAGATATGAGGAGTCACTCTGGGCATCTGAACCTTATAGATGGAATTATACTTCTGGCAGATATGTTTGAAGTAATGCTCCCAATGAAGACTGTAACAAATATGTCCATCCTTATCGAAGTACAGAAATCCACTCTTCCCGTCTATCATCGGCTCCGGATTGGGAGGTTTACGGTTCTGAACAATCTTCCGAAAACACTCTTCCACATCAGGAGTCATGGGGATTGCTCTTTTTCCGGCTTCGGTCTTTGTTGTCTGGATATAATATCCGGTACTCCCCCTTTTCTGAAGCTGATGATCGATCGTTAATGAATGCTTCCTGAAATTGATATCTGAAACCGTAAGTCCACAGAATTCCGAGATGCGAAGCCCCGTCTTAAACAGGATATAGATTCCCTCATAGTATCTTGAGAAATGCGGATCCTCTTTCACAAACTTCAGAAACTTCCGTTCTTCCTCTCTTGTAATCGCCTCCCGCCGAACGCTGTCATTCACAACAGCCTCAACGAGTTCAAAATCAAAAGGCGACTTGCGGATCAGGTCATCATTAACCGCCATCCTAAATGCGGTCTCAGAACTCCTCGAATGGAGTGGATAGAGTTGTAGCTTCTTCCATCCTTTTGCTGCAGCTTGATCAGCCAGGTTTTTGCATCGCTCATCTTGACCGTGTCAATCCTTCTGTTTCCAAACGGATCCTCCTTCAGGATATTGACCACTGTCCTGTACCCTGCCTTTGTCGTCGGACGAACATTTATCTTCGTGGAAATGTACTTCTGAACAAGTTCAAGTACCGACAGATTTCCTCCGTCAGAAGCCACATGATCAAACAAATCTGCCCGAATCCGCGTTTCCATCTCACGCAGACTCAGCACACCCTTCTTTCCCTGCGGCATAGGATCATTCTTATCCAGGCGTATGCTATATACTACCTTTTCACGCCCCATATAATCAACATACTTAAACCTATATCTGCCATCTGACATCTGAAACTCTCCATGGTGGAGAATTCGACCGCGGTTGTCCCTCCTTTTTTCGCTCATAATGCTGAACCTCCTTCTGAATAATAATCCAGAAGGTCTTTCCTAATACGTGGTTAGTATAACATAAGGAAGAGCCTTCTGAAAATGTACAAATCAACAGTTTCTACAATGTAGTTGTATCATCCAGATATTTCTCAAACAGTTCTCTTTTAATCCTGATGTGCGACCCTATCTCAAGAATGAAATCAGCCCCTACATGTTCGTGTAGTATAGAGTAAAGCCGCTTCTCACCGATGCCATAGTACTCCGCTGCCTCCTCCACACTGAGACTGTATTTCTTCCATATCGGAATGGGTATTCTATCCATCTGATCCTTGTCCCTCATCTGTCAATCCTCCCTTCTATATCTCAGGAGAAAACTCCAATCCTCCTAAGGTACAGTTGGCCAAAACCGTCTGTATTTTGCACTTTCACAAAAAAGACACAAAAAAAACAATGATGAAAATGTCATAGAAACGATTCCGGCTCGATTCTGTCCCAGTGGGACAGGATTTCTCTTCCGTCGGATGAGAATTCCGGTCTTCGTGACACCGCAGTCCTGCCGTTTGGACACCGTCATTCCGAACTGAAAACCATTGGATTCTGTCCCACATATGACATGGGTTTTTCATGGTCAAAAAACGCAAGCAACGGAAAAATGCCCGCCCGGCTTCGCCGAACGAGCACTTTACCTGGTTTTTGGTGGCTTCCGCCCCCAAGCCCCTGCTCATCTTAAAAAGAGGTAAACTGCCTAATTGCAGCATAAAACGGCAGTATATGACAGTCATATCATAGGTATTGGGTCCGAAAAACACGCGGGATTATATTTTGCTTCGGGACCACCGGACAATGGAATAGCGTTACCTTCCTTGTGACCCTGTTCCATAGCTTGTTCCAGCTACACTCCCTTGTCTGGCATGGGTTTATCGACATTTTGGAACAAGTCACCAGGAACAAGAATGGAACAAGATATGGAACAAGTCTTCGATGCCTTCTTCGTATTTTGTGTCCAATGTAAAACCCCCTTTAGTCTGTACAGCGATAAAATAATATTATCCCCAACTTTTTTATTCTCGAAGTGTATATTCGGAGAACATTCGGTGAAAGTTGGGGATAATATTTTCTTGGGGATAAAACAAAAAATCATGAATTCATGATTTTTTATAAAACATCGTCTCATACCCGTCAGCCCGGAGCAGGAGCCCGGGTATCCACGGAGGGGTTCTCCCCATCTGCTCACAGATCGATTGCAGGGAGACATCCTTGCTGGCTTCGATGATCAGCTCATCGTGAATGTGTCCGACAATCTGGCAGTCTTTCAGCGTCATCATGGCGTAAGCGAGGATGTCCCGGCTGACGGCCTGCACAATGTTTTCTGTGAACTTTGGACCGTATGATTCAATCCGCGACCACTTCTTTTTGGCGTCAATCCCCATGTAGGTGACGGACTCGCCACCGAACTTGTTCTCACCAATCCGTGGTTTCACGTAGGCGAGCTTTCTGCCGGAGGGCAGGGTGATGAAGAGCATCCCGTTTCGCATCACAAACTGTACACTGCCGACCTTCGTGGGGATGCGCAGCTTGATCGCGGTCTTTACGGCATTGTCAACCTGCCACCAGTAATCTACGATGTTCGGATTGGACTCCCGCCACATGCTGACCAGGGGCTGCAGCTCGTCTTCGGAGAGGCCCATGTCGAGAGC
>JAILAR010000081.1 GCA_024681515.1 Eubacterium sp.
TCTTCCGTCTCCTTCTTCTCCTCATAGGTCACACGGCAGATCACGATCTTCGTTCCTTCTGCCACTTCCGTGTCCAGAGACGGAGTCACGGTATCATCACTGCCCAGGGAAATGCCGAGCTTCCCGAGAATATCACCGACCGTTCCCACACCGGCATCCAGCTGCTCCGTTTTTCCATCATGAGTCACGGTGATCCCATAGGATGTGGTGATCACGATCTCCATACCCTCCGTCAGCGGATCCTCTTCCTTCACGTTCATGGACTGCGCTGCCGAAAGGGTGATCCCTTCCTGCGCAAAGAGATCCTTTACCGTACCTCCTGCATATTTCGCTTCTTTCTTTTCCCCGTCCGTCACAATGGTCACATGATGCATCCTGCGGATCGTGATCTCCGCTGCATCCTCCACATTTGAATCCCTTCCCGGCTCTGCCACATCCTCCGCAGAAAGTGGAACCTCAGCTTCTTTCAGGATCTCATCCACCGTCTTCGGTATCGATACTTCCACTTTTGTATCCACCCCGCCGTCATGGATCGTGATCTGTGCTTTCTTCCCGCAGGCGGTAAGCAATGCCAGCGAAAGAACCGATACAAATACTCCGGCTGCTATACTCTTCTTTTTCATCTACTGTCTCCTTATTATTCTACACTTCGCACCTTCCGGTGCTCCGTGCCGAATCATATCGCGTCCTACCGCACCAACACGCGTATATCCGCAGAGTCCTCTTTCATTTCATCACGTTCCAAGTATACCATAAACCCGTTCGCATTGATATGATAAGTCCTGTGCAACGTGCCGTTTACCTGCACCAGGATTTCCGATTCCGTATGCAGAAATTCTTCCGGCACATCTCCGGATACCCTGATCATGGAAGGATCGTAAGGACAGTCCTCAATCCTCAGGTCAAGTTGTTCCTTTTCCAGCCGGATACCCTGGTCCGACTGCCAAGCGGAAGATGCTTCAGGGGCACTTATGATCGGCGGCTCCGTGATGAAATCCCTTAGATTGCGCTCCACCTTCTCGATGATCACCAGATCCGGTTTCTGCTCTGTTACCAACTTCTGTAATCGATAGGGAGATTCCTTTGTAAAGCAGGCACTTTCAAACTGGTCTGCAATATACGGAAGAAGGGTATTGCCGAAGGAATCCCGAAAGATCAGCAGGGATCCCGTTTTCCCGGACGTTTTTGTCTGGATCCACGCATCCTCCACGCTTTCCGTATCCGTGATATAGGAATACCGCTGTTCGATATCGTAATGGATATCCATCTCTTTTTCGCCATAGAAGGTATAAAGCATCCGATTCAGATCACCGTCCGCATCTTTCGCCCTTGTGGCCGCCGCATCCGAGTAATCCTCATAGTCGATCCCCAATGTCTCCTTCGTCCGCTCCATGATACAGTTATACGCCAGCAGCGCACCCTTCCCGTTCCAATGAGAATCACGTTTCAGATACAATGTCTCTGACTCATTCTTAAAAAGCGCATACAGGTCTGCATAGGGAAGATTTATCTCCCCACAGATCTCCGGCAGATAATCCAGAGTATGCGCAGGATCTGCGATCATGGAATCATAATACGGCATATGATCTCCGTACAAAGTGTTCTTATTCGGCGGAACCGTAAGAACCAGTGCCACTCCCCGATCCTTCGCCCAGTCCAGGGTGATCTCCAGATTATGCTTCAGGTTGAAGCGTTCCCGCTCCGTCATGCAGCCGCTGCCGGTATAATCTTCCAGTGTCGAAGCATAGTAGAGCCAGCCGTCCGTTCCGTAGATCACCTGATCTTCCGCAGAGGACCCGAAAACCGTTCCCAGAAGCTTACTGTCCGCCGCCACAAGTTCATTTCGAAATGCAAAATGTTCGTTAAACCACCGGTCAAAGCCACTGAAAAACTCGGTATTCAGCGCCCCGTCCTGCGTTGTCAGCGAAGGGAACTCCGCCGGTCTTCGATTCTCCGCCGTTTTTTCCGTCGGAAAGAAAGCCATCCCTGCAAAGGGGATGAGGCATACCAGCATACACAGACTTATGAAAATGATCTGAATCTTCTTCATGCACTTACTCTCTTTCCAAATCGTGATCGATTTCTCAAAGCCGCTTCACTGTCTCCGGATCAGAACCGGAAATAGATAAACGGTTCATAGGTTCCTCCGGACAGGCGAAGCAGGCACCAGAGAAGAAGCAGGAACGCCAGCAGATACAGCAATATCTGAACCGTCGCTTCTCTTTTCGAACTATCAGTCTTTTTCACGGAATCCTGCGAACTTTTTTGTTCCCCGGATTCCGCATTCTCTGTCATTTGTCCCGCAGCTCTCACCTTCTTCACCAGCCGCTCCGCAGGTCCTGCCAGCAGAATCCCGACCACCAGCGCACAAATAAAAAGTGGTGTCAGCTGTTGAAGCGTAAAGGACATGGTCGCTGCCCCGAGATCAAATCCGGCGAACATCCGTCCCAACATTCCGAAAGCCTCTTTGACGGACTCAGCCCGGAAGATCACGAATCCCACCGTCACAACCAACATTGCATAGATATGCCCCAGTACCCGCGGCAGTTTCCGAAGTCTTGGAATTGCTTCCTCAAGGAAGCTGAAGGCCCCATGAAACATTCCCCACAGAACATACGTCCACCGGGCTCCGTGCCAGAGACCGCAGAGAAAAAACACCAACAGTTTATTCAGTCCCGTTCGAACCTTCCCCTTCCGATTTCCTCCCAGCGGAATGTAGACGTATTCCCGAAACCAGGTAGAAAGCGAGATATGCCAGCGCCGCCAAAACCCCTTTATGCTCGTTGCCACATAAGGGAAATCAAAATTTTCACGGAAATGGAACCCGAACATCCGCCCCATCCCGATGGCCATATCGCTGTAACCGCTGAAGTCAAAATAAATCTGCAGCATAAACGCCGCAGCGCCGATCCATGCCGTAAGAATATTGATCCGGTCCGGACCTGCGGCGAAGATCGTATCCACCGACTCTGCCAAGGTATTCGCGATCAGCACCTTCTTCGCCAGACCAAAGAGAAACCGCCGGAGCCCCTGCGCCGCCTCATCAATATTCAGCCTCCGATCACGCAGCTCTGCCGCGATATCCCGAAACCGCACGATCGGTCCTGCGATCAGCTGCGGAAAGAAGGAAATATAAAGCAGCACGCGAAACGGATTTCTGTCCGCCTCTGCTTCTCCTCGATAAACATCAATCACATACGACATGGCTTGAAACGTAAAAAAGGAGATTCCGATGGGCAGATGGATCTCCGGAGCAGGGATATGCAGTCCTGAAACGTTATTTATGCTTTCAACAAAAAAGCCTGCATACTTAAAGAAAACCAGGGCAGACAGGTTCAGCAGCACCTCAAGGACCAAAATTCCTTTTCTGCTCCCTGTCTTTCCGGTCATGAAAAGTACGCAGACATAGTTCAACAACACACTTCCGAGCAGGAGCAGGATATACACCGGCTCCCCATAGGTATAGAAGATCAGGCTGGCCAGGATCAGCAGCCCATTTCTCACCCGAAGCACCGGGATCAGGCTGTGCATCAGAAAAACCAGCGGAAGAAATATGCATAAAAAAACCAGAGAGTTAAAAGTCATCCGTCAGATCCCCACTCTCCTCCAAAGACACCTTCTCATCCGCATCTTTGGCAGGCTTCGGCTTAAAGATGGAATACAGAAAGTCCTTATTTCTTGCTATGATCTCCCGGGTCTCCCTCCCGACAGATCCATAATAATCCTCCGATTCCGCAGCCACTCCGGTGGTCTCGATCCCAAAGGACATCCCCAGGAACACCGCCCTGTACAGGTGATAAGTCTGTGTCACAACCGTCATCCGCCGGACACCGAATACATGATAAGCCCGATAGATACTCTCATACGTGGAATATCCATGATGATCCATATAGATATCCTCAGAAGGGATGCCCTGCGCCACCAGATAGGCCTTCATGGCCTTCACCTCATTGTAATATTCTTCAGGCGTATGATCACCACTGACAATGATCTTCCTCGGCGCGATCCGATAGAGCTGCGCCGTCCGGTCCAGACGGTCCTTCAGCATGGGACTTGGTTCTCCTCCCGGATAATAACTGCATCCAAGGACCAGAATACACTCAGGATCCTGCTCCGGGCTTCCCACGATCTCCTGACGCCACTCCTCTGCCGTCCGGATTCCCTTCCTCCCCCGAAGCACCACATACAGATTAATCGTTATCGTGGAAAACACCAAAAAGAGAAGAAGCACAAGAAGGATCTTTAATGCGATCATGATCCCTTTCTTCGCTCCGCTCTTTTTGTCTTTATTCTTTTTGTCTTTACTCTTTTTTTCGTCCGTCGCGGCTGTCATTATTTGTCTCCGTGCTATGTGATGTTTCACACTTCGCGCTTAAAGCACTCCGTGATAATTCACTCATTCGGTGTCCAGTCGATCGTCCTTCGGATTTCTTCCATCTCCGCATCCATCATGGCCAGGGTGTCGGCGCATACCTTCAGTTTCCGCACTACGGCGTCCGCATCACGAATCGACTTCTTATATTTCAGCTTATGATCCACACTCGCCCAAAAGTCCATGGCGATGGTGCGGAACTGTACTTCCACCTTCATATGCTTCTTTCCCTGTGAGAGAAAGATCGGGATATCGATCAGCAGATGCAGAGACCGATAACCGTTCGGCTTCGGATTTGCGATATAATCCTTCCTGGAAATGAGCAGCACATCGTCCTGCTCCACCAAAAGATCTGCCAGATTGTAAAGGTCCTCCTGGAACGAACAGATGACACGAATCCCCGCGATGTCCGTCATTTCCTGCTCCATATCCCCCACGGTCAGCGGGATGTTGCGCCGGATCATCTTCTCCACGATGCTCTCCGGCTTCTTCAGGCGGCTCTCAATATTCTCAAAAGGATTGCGGTCATACTGCAAAGAAAATTCCGCATTCAGAACATTCAGTTTTGTCTGGATCTCCATAATCGCACATCGATAATAGGTCATGACCCGCACAAAATCATCTGTTCTGGAAAAATTTTTCGCCAGTTCTTCAACCCGTTCAGAGGTTACCGTCAGATTCTCCATCTCTACTCCCTATTCCACACTTCGCGCCCGAAGCGCTCCGTGAATGATCTACATCTTTCGGAACATGCGGTTCCGATAGTCCTTCGGCGTTTCTCCCGTCACCTTCTTAAACACACTGATGAAATAACTGTGGGAGGAAAACCCCAGATCCGTTGCGATCTCGATACTGCTCTTCTCCGAAAAACGGAGCAGTCCCATGGCTTCCTCAACCTTTTTATCCCTGATATATTCACTGACGGAAAGCCCTGTCTCTTTACGAAACAGCTTTGACAGATAAGTCTCGTTTAGGTTGACATAATTTGCCAAATCATCCATGGAGATCTTCTCGTGCAGATGTTGCCCGATATAGTCCATACATTTCACGATCTGTACGGAATGTACCGGTCCTTTCTGACGGATAGCCATGGTCTTGGCAAATCCCATCATCATTTCCGACTGACACTCCCGTACCTGCTGCGGCGTCAGCAACTTATCCGCGCGGCTGATGTAGGTATCGCTCATCTTGTAGGCGACCTCCTGCTCCAGCCCGTGGCTGATACAGACCCTGGTGATCATAGTGGTCATGGCAACGAAATGATACATGGCATTTCGAAGCGGATTTTCTGAAAGGACGCCCCGTTCCTTCGCGTCCGGCTGCGGTTTTCCCTTCCGATATGCCTCGATCCGGTCCACCTTGCCCTCGGCGATCAGATTATAGAGTCCCATCTCTCCTTCAAATGCCGGGTGCTTTTTTTCCTCTTCCCGTTCCAGGAAAATATTTTTGGTATATTCATCATGAATCTCTGCCATATTTTAACCCTCCTGTCCCTGTCCATGTAGTTTTCGCACCAAAGACCTCTGTCCGAAAAACGATTGCTCTGCTTAAACTCTCCCTCTCCTCCGCCATGCCCCCACACGAACGGAAAAAGTCTGAAAAAACCTGACATAAAATTCTTACAAAACACAATTTTATTATATACTATATCCGGCATTTCCGCTATATTTGTTTTAGAAACTTAATCAGCCCCCTGTTTAAAGAAGATCCCCTTAATCTTCTTTAATCATAATATTTTAACCTTCACTAACGTAACCGGATGGACATAACGCCCATCCGGTTATCCCTTTTTTTATTCTTTTTTACTTATCAAAGCACCACTGTAAAAGTGATCATTCCGTTCTTATATCCCACGCTGATCTTGCCCTTGAACATTTCCGTAAAATGCTGTGCCATGGAAAGTCCGATCCCAAAGCCTTTCTTCTCGCTGTTATGTGACTCATCTTCCCGATAAAAGCGTTCAAAGAACCGGCTGTAG
>JAILAR010000099.1 GCA_024681515.1 Eubacterium sp.
TGTGGAGGGATTCCATCAGCTGGACGTGACTGCGAGTCTAAACGGGGCAAATGTATTCGTCCCGCTCATCCGAAAGACGGAGCGGATCAGTACACCGGAGCTGCTTCAGGGAAACCTGCCGGAAAAAAAAGGTGAGATCGCCGTCAGTCTAAATCTGGCGAAGAATTATGCGGTAAAGGTCGGTGATCGGGTTTATCTGTACGCCGAAGGTGGACAGGACAAACTGATTGCCGGTAATCGGTATCAGGTTACAGGTATCGTAAACCATCCGGATTACATGCAGGCGATCAAGAGTGACTTTTTGCTTGCATCAGATGAATCCTTTGTCACGGAGGAAGTCGGCGGAGGTTATCTTCGTGCTCTGGTACGGGTGGAGTATCCCGATGATCTGAATATTTTTTCCGAAAAGTATTTTGATACGATCCATCCGGTGGAAGAACGGATCAAGGAAGTGTTCCCGGAAATGATCGTAACGCACAAGGAAGAGCTTTGGGCTTTGGCGGAGCAGAAGATCCAGGATGAAACCGCAGGTCCCAGACAGAAGCTGGAAGAGGCTGAGGCCAAACTGCTGGACGGAGAAAGGCAGCTGGCCGAAGGCGAGGAAAAACTGAATAAGTCAAAGAAGGAACTGGAGGACGGCGAAAAGCAGCTGGAAGAATCTGCAAAAAAACTGGAGGACGGCGAAAAGCAGCTGGACATCGGGGAGAAGGAACTTGCGGAAAACGAAAAGAAACTGGAAGAGGGAAAAGCAGAGTACGACCGGAAGAAGGAGGAAGCGGAGCAAAAGATCGCTGATGCCAAAAATAAACTGAACAAGGCTGAAAGCGAAGCAAACGCAGGTCTTGAAAAAATCGACTCGCTGGAAAAGGCGGTTAAAAATATCGGCAGCGCCCTCGGCATATCCGACCTTCCTGCCGGTTATTATTCACTGAAAAACCAGGCGGAGGAATTCTATGCGCCGGCTATGGAAGCGGCTGTGGATCAGAAGGACAATCAGGTGCTTCTGGACGAGGCAAAACGGAAGACGGATGCAGCTATCGCTGGTTCCTTAAGCGGAAAAGAGAGTCTGGCGGATGTTGTGGGTGATCGAAATCTCGGGGACGTGCTGGACCGGGCAGGGGAACTGTACGGTGACATGCTTGCAAGCCGTTTCGTGCAGCAGCTGGAGGAGATTGTAAAGAGCGGAAATCCTCAGGTTGAACAGATCAAAGGGCTGATCAGGGAGACAATCGGAGCCATAACCGTGGCACTGCTCGTGGAGACCCTGAGACAGGACGAAAGGTTTTCGGATGCCCTGAAAACGAAACTTGTCGATATCATTGATACGTCAAAAACCAAATTTTCGGAACTGATCAACGGATACGGAAAGGCAGCGGCTGCAAAAAAAGCTGTCTCCGGAGCACGGGACAAACTGGCCTCGGAGGAAGAAAAGGCAAGGCAGCAGTTGGCAGAGGCTGAGCAGAAGCTGTCAGATGGCGAAAGGCAGCTGGAAGAAGGAAGAAAAAAACTGGAAGACGGTAAGGCGGAGTATGAGAAAGGTCTTGCAGAGTATGATGCAGGTAAGGAGAGATACGAAAAAGGAAAAAAAGAATACGAAGACGGCCTTGCCAAATATAATGAGAAAAAGAAACTGATCGATGATTCGCGTAAAAAGTATCAGGACAGCAAGGATGAACTCGAAAAAAGGATAGCCGAAGAGAGAGAGAAGATCGAGGAAAAACTGGATGGCTATTTTGCGATCCAGAACCGAAGAGCCAACGCAGGATACGTGAATCTTCGGACCAATATCAATACCATCGGCATGGCCTCCTGGGCGTTTATCGTCCTGTTTCTGATCGTATCTGCCATGGTTACATTCTCTACCATCGTGATCATCATGGATGAGCAGCGAAGTCTTGCCGGAGCCATGAAGGCGCTGGGATTCTTTAACCGGGATATCAGGGCAAAGTATTCCGTCTTTGGCCTTTCAGCTGCCATAGCCGGAATTATCCTGGGAATCGTTGTCGGAATCGGGGTGGAAACACTCTTTCGTTACGGGATTGCCGTGATGTATGTGTTCGGCAGACCATCGTTCCTTTTTACGGCATTTCCGATCGTTCTGTCCAGTGTCCTGGTGATCCTGGTTGTCATAGCGGCGATCCACGTTTCAACCCATGGCATGCTGAAACTGTCGGCGATCCAGCTGATGAGCGGATATAAGAAGGAAAAAACACTGAAAGGACGTGATGAGGGATCCAAAGGCGGCATTTACGGGAAACTGATCCTTCGGAACATGCGGACGGAGTCCGCGCGTGTGTCGATTACGACCCTGATCATTGCCGTCAGCTGCGGACTCATCGGTGTTGGCTTCAATCTGAAGAATGCCTTTGGCGGTATGACAGATCAGGAGGTCGAACGTGTATGGAACTATGATATCAAGCTGACTTTTAACCAGAATACGGATGAAGAAACCAGGGAACGCCTGGAACAGGTCATGAAAGAAGCAGGGGTGTCCTTCGTCCCGATGGCAGAGATCGGAACCATTTATCAGGATCGTGATCTGCAGGAGTATACGTATATTCAGGTGTTCGATCAGGAGATCGTAGGGGAGTATTATCATGTAAAGGATTGGAAGACCGGAGAGGAAATGACCATTCCGGATGACGGCGTCCTGATCCAGAGCAGGCTCCATGAAACCAGGAATCTGAAGGCGGGAGACACGTATACCCTCTATGATCATAAACTGAAAGAGCATACGGTCACGGTCAAAGGCGTATATACCAACTATGTCGGGCGTGCCGTGATCATGTCCAGACATGGTTATAAAGAACTGTTCGGAACCGATGCAATAGATAATGCGTATCTGGTTCATCTGAACGGGGCATCGAAAGCTCCGCTCATGGTGAAACTGAAAGCGATCGAACCCAGTCTGACTTCTGATTCGGCGGAGGAGCTGCAGAATCAGTATAAGCAGATCCGGGACTCCTACAATACGGTCGTTTATCTTGTGACCGGAATGGCAATTTTCATGAGCGTCTTTGTTCTGGCAAATCTGACTAATATTTTTGTCAGCCGCAGACGTAAGGAACTGATCATTATGCGGGTGAACGGCTTCAGCACAAAACAGTGCATCGGCTATCTGATCCGTGAGACCCTGACCACGGCAATCCTCGGATTTATCTTTGCCGTGATCCTCGGAGGATTGATTTCCCGTATGCTGGTAGGAATGATCGAGCAGCCGGATACCATGCTGGATCGTGCCTTCCAGCCCGGCAGTTGGGTGACAGCGATCATATTGGAAGCGATTTTTGCCTCAACGATCAACTTCTTTGTGTTCCGAAAGGTCAGAAAGTTGAAAGTGACCGACATAACGGCATGATCCGCTACAAAAATGCAATAAAATCAACAAGAAATCTGCAAATTGTTGTATAAAAAAACACTTGCAAAAAATGAGTATTATGTTAATATATGTTATGACATAAGATGATTACTTGAGTGGGTTCGGCTTCGGACCCACTCTCTTTTATGCACAGGGGCTGTAGAGGGCTGTAGTAATGAAAAAACAGGAGATTGAAGAACGAACGAAGGAACTGATCCTTCCAATCCTGGAACAAAATGGATTGGAACTCTGGGATGTGGAGTATGTGAAGGAAGGTCAGGACATGTATCTCCGCGCCTATATCGACAAGAAAGAAGGAGTCGCGATCGATGACTGCGTGACTGTATCCAGGGCGCTGGAAAAAGAACTGGATCGGGAAGATTTTATCCCCGATGCATATATCCTGGAGGTCAGTTCTCCGGGACTGACCCGTCCACTGAAGAAAACCGTGGATTTCACCCGCAGCATAGGAAAGCGGATCGAGGTAAAACTGTACCAGCCGATAAACGGCGCGGATGGGTTTACCTGTGGAAAGGAATTCGAAGCGGTTTTACTTGAGGCTGAGGAAGATTGGATCAGAGTAGAAACGGAAACAGGGAACGGAAAAGTTGAGCGAAGTAATATCGCAAAAGCACGCCTGTGTTATGTAGAGGAATAGAAGAGAATTAATCGTAAGCGCGAAGTGTTCAATAAGGAGGATTGAAATGGCTGCCAGAAAGAAGAGCGAAGAGAAAAAAGATAATATCATTGAATTACTTGATCTGCTTGAAAAGGAAAAAGGGATCAGTAAGGATCTGATCATTGAATCGATAGAAAAATCGGTTTATTCCGCATGTGAGAAGGATTTCGGAAAGGATACCGAATGCTCCGTCGTTATGGATCGCGAGACCGGTGATATCCGGGTTTATGCGAAAAAACTGGTTGTGGAAGAGGTCTATGAAAGCCGCTCTGAGATGACTTTGGAAGAAGCACGGCAGATCGATCCGAATTATAATCTGGATGATGAAGTTCCGATCGAGATCACGACACACGATTTCGGACGGATCGCGGCGCAGAAGGCAAGGGGCATTATCGTTCAGGCCATCAAGGAAGGCGAACGGGATGCAATCTATAACCATTTTGTTGAAAAAGAACATGATATTATCACCGGTGTTGTTCAGCGCTGGGTCGGCAACAATCTGAGTGTCAGCCTGGACGAGCGGACAGACACAATCCTGAACGAAAAGGAAATGATCCCCGGCGAGTTTTACAGACGCGGAGATCGGATCAAACTCTATATTGTGGAAGTGAAGAAGAATCAGAAGGGATTCCGGATCGTAGTATCTCGGACACACCCGGAACTGGTAAAATGCCTGTTTGAGCGTGAGGTTTCTGAGATCGAGGAAGGCATCGTAGAGATCAAGAGCATTTCCAGAGAGGCAGGATCCCGTTCCAAGATCGCAGTCTGGTCCAATGATGAAAATGTGGATGCAGTCGGATCCTGCGTCGGACTGAATGGTGCAAGGGTGAATGCTATTGTAGATGATCTTGGTGGTGAGAAGATCGACATCATTGAATGGGATCCGGATCCGGCAATCTTTATCGAGCATGCACTGTCTCCATCCAAGGTTGTTTCCGTTACGATCGGTCCGGACGGAAGATCCGCACTGGTTGTTGTCCCGGATTACCAGCTGTCGCTGGCTATCGGTAAAGAAGGGCAGAATGCACGCCTGGCAGCAAGACTGACCGGTTTTAAGATCGATATCAAGAGCGAGACACAGGCAGCTGCCATGGACATGGATGCTTACTACGCTGAGAATTACGGCGATCTTGAATATGATGAGTATTATGATGAGGACGAGTATCCGGAAGAGTATGAAGAAGGTGAAGAACTGATTTCGGATGCTGAGGAACCTGTTGCAGAGGATACGGAAGAAGAGGAATATCTTTCTGATGAGAATCCGGAAGAGATTTCAGAAGAAGCGGAGAACGGCTCCGGGGAGACGGAGGATGAAGAATAAAAAGATCCCCATGCGCCGCTGTATCGCCTGCGGGACCTCACGTCCAAAGCAGGAACTGATACGGATCGTTACCACGGAAACACCTGCTGATGCCGGTACAGGCAAGATGACAGAGGTGGATCCTACGGGACGAAAAAACGGAAGAGGCGCATATCTTTGTAAAAATACGGAGTGCTATATGCTCGCAAAAAAGAAGCATTTGATCTCCGAGACAGTGTATGAAGAGTTAAGCAAGGAGTAAGATTTGTCAGATCATCGACTTTCCCTGTTGGGGCTTGCGGCAAGGGCAGGAGCGGTGCAGAGCGGAGGCTTTCTTACGGAGAAGGCCGTTCAGCAAGGAAGCGCCGTATTTGTGATCATCGCAGAGGACGCCTCGGCAAACACAAGGAAGAAAATACAGGATAAATGTACTTACTATCATGTGCCGTTTGCGATTTGTGAGACACAGGATATTTTGGGACATAAGATAGGCAAAGAATCCAGAAGCTGCGTCGCAGTAACGGACGTGAATTTTGGAAGACAGCTCGCAAAGGGCTTCGGCATAGAGATTTAGGAGGTGGCGTCTTTGAAGTTAAACGAATTGGTAGAGAAATTAAGGGCCGAGACGAATGACCGGTCAATTGATATTAAGGAAGTGGCCGGCAGGATCAGAAAACAGGTGAGTGGTTTTAAGGCCACCGATGAAATCAGCAATGATATCGTGATTACTGTCCAAAAATATTATGCGAATCGTGCGCAGGCCAAAACTGATACGAAAAAGCCGGCGAAGGCGGATAGCAGCAGTGGGCGCGCAGCTACCGGAAGGACAGCCGGAGCGGCAGGCAGGGCCGGTGGATCTGCGGGACGGACAGCCGGAGCGGCAGGAAGAACCTCCGCACAGGCAGGAAGAGCGGCCGGAAGACCGGCAGGTGCTGCACGCACTGTCAGTGGTGCCGGAGTGGCGGCCGCGGCAGGAAGAACTGCAGGGCCGAGGGCCGGAGCAACCGAGGGCGTTGCACCTCGTCCAAGAGTGAAAAGGCAGGTTACCGGTGGACCTATCAAGCCGGTAGAACGTAAAACCGTGAAATCGGCGGAAGTGTCGGAACAGAAGAAGACCGTAAAGACGAGTGCCGCCGAGAAAACGGCTGTAAAGCAGGAGGTGTCTGCTGCTGAAACAGAACTGAATAAGGCAGCAGAAACGTTGGCTCCGGAAACAACTACAGAGGTCAGCGTTACTACAAAAACGTCTGTTGAAAATGTAAAAGAAGTCGTAACCGAAACCGGAGCAGATGTGGAAGTTACTTCCTCAAAACAGACAGATAAGAATTCTGAAAAAGAAGATAAATCCGAGTCCGGGGCTGAAACAACAGACAGAAAATCTGAAAAAACGGATCAGGAAAAGGCGCAGCCCGAAACGGCAAAAGCAGAAGAAAAAGAATCTGCGGGGACGGATGCAGCAGCTACGCGCACTGAGAAACCGAAACCGGAAGTACGTGTGATCACAGGAGCGATCCAGGTTGCCGAGAAGCCAAGACAGGGTAAGATCCTTGATGCAAAAACCATAGCAGAACGTGTCGCTGCCTCCAACAGTCGCAGGGAAGCTACGCGGAGAAGTTCCGGAGACCGTCCGTTGGACGACCGCAGAGGCGGCAGGATGGGAGATCGTCCGGCAAGACCGGGGGATCGTCCGGCAAGAACCGGGGATCGTCCGGCAAGGACAGGGGATCGTCCGGCAAGAACCGGAGATCGTCCGGATGGACGTACACCACGTTCCTTTGACAGATCTTTTGATAATAAAGATAAGGATCAGGAGTTCGAGCGCAGAGGCGGAGCCGGTCGGGGACGCACAGAGCGCCCGGATCGTAGCGCAGCTGCAGATGTTCCTTCTGAAAAGTTCGGAAAACAGGACAGAAGGGACAGACATGAGAAGAACAGCCGCGATAAGGAGCGCTACGATAACAAGAAGGATAAAGAGAGAAGTGACATCACTTCCAAAGAACAGCTTCACGGAAAGAAGAATCAGAAGAACCAGAAGGCTCAGACCAAGCCGGTGAAGCAGACCCCGAAGGAACCGGAAGAGCCGGTGATCCGGAACATTACACTTCCGGAGTCACTGACATTGAAGGAACTTGCGGATAAGATCAAACAGCCGGTGGCTGCCATGATTAAAAAGCTGTTCATGGAAGGCAAGATGGTGACTGTGAATACAGAACTGTCCTTTGATGACGCTTCCATGATCGCTTTGGAATATAATTATATCGCAGAGCAGGAAGAAAAGATCGATCCGGTTGAAGAAGCGCTTCGTGACATCGAGGATTCGGAGGATTCTCTGACTACGCGTCCGCCGGTTGTCTGCGTCATGGGTCATGTTGACCATGGTAAGACGTCCCTGTTGGATGCCATCCGGAATTCTTCTATTCAGGAGGGTGAGGCCGGCGGTATCACGCAGCATATCGGTGCTTATGTTGTAAAGGTCGGGGATCAGAGCATCACATTCCTGGATACTCCGGGACATGAGGCCTTCACTGCAATGCGTCTCCGTGGTGCACAGGCTACGGATATCGCGATTCTGGTCGTTGCAGCTGATGATGGTGTTATGCCGCAGACCGTGGAAGCGATCAACCATGCAAAGGCAGCGGGGATCGAGATCATCGTAGCGATCAATAAGATCGATAAACCCAGCGCAAATGTGGATCGCGTAAAACAGGAGCTTATGGAGTATGGGCTTGTGGCAGAAGATTGGGGCGGAAGCACTGTATTCTGTCCGGTATCTGCTCGTACCCACGAGGGTATCTCAAACCTGTTGGATATGATCCTGCTGACAGCGGAAGTACTGGAACTGAAAGCAAATGCGAACCGTAAAGCACGAGGCGTTGTTATCGAGGCACGCCTGGATCGCGGCCGTGGTCCGGTGGCAACCCTGCTGGTACAGAAGGGTACGCTTCATGTGGGTGATTTTGTTGCCATCGGTGAAGTAAACGGACGTGTCCGTGCCATGATCGATCATAAACAGAAGAATCTGAAACTTGCAACGCCTTCCACTCCTGTGGAGATCACGGGATTGGCAGGGGTACCGAATTCCGGTGATACATTTATCTCTACAGAAACCGAGAAGGAAGCGCGTCAGATCAGTGAGGCATTTATTACCCGGGGCAAGGAGAATCTGATCACTGAAACCAAGTCCAGGATGTCTCTGGATGATCTGTTCAGTCAGATGAAAGAAGGAAACCTGAAGGAACTGAAGCTGGTTGTCAAGGCGGATGTTCAGGGATCTGTGGAAGCAGTTAAGCAGAGCCTGCTGAAGCTTTCCAACGAAGAGATCGTGATCAAGGTGATCCATTCCGGCGTCGGCGCTATCAATGAGTCCGATGTGACGCTTGCGTCTGCTTCCGGTGCTATCATCATCGGATTTAATGTTCGTCCGGATGCACAGGCAAAGAAACTTTCCGATGAAGAAAAAGTAGATGTTCGTCTGTACAGTGTGATCTACAATGCGATCGATGATATCGAGGCGGCCATGAAGGGCATGCTGGATCCGATCTATGAGGAGCGTGTGATCGCACATGCAGAGGTACGTCAGGTATACAAGGCATCCAGTATCGGCTCCATCGCCGGAAGCTATGTTCTGGATGGTACGGTGGAGCGCAATGCTTCTGCTCGTATCACACGTGACGGTAAGCAGATCTTTGAAGGTAAGATCGCATCCTTGAAACGGTTTAAGGATGATGTGAAAGAAGTTAAATCCGGCTTCGAATGCGGTATCGTATTTGAGAGCCACAGTGATCTTGCGGAGGGCGACCAGATCGAGGTTTACAAGATGGTCGAAATTCCGCGGACCTAGCTTCATAGGATGGTGTCTTTTTGATACTGGTATCATCAAACGCAGTCATTCCGGGAGTCTGTCTCCCGGATTGATTGGTATATACAGTTAAGGAGATTCTTATGAGAACAAATCAGCACGGCCAGTCCCGGGTATCGCATGATGTTCAGCGTTCTCTCAGCCGGATCATTTCCGAGCTGAAGGATCCAAGGATCAGCCTGATCACTTCCGTGACCCGATGTGAGGTTACGAAGGATCTGAGGGAATGTAAATGTTACGTCAGCGTGTTGGGGGACGATACGGCCACCATGGAGGGACTAAACAACGCAAAGGGATTTATCCGGAAACAGCTGGCAAGCTCGCTGAACCTGAGATATACGCCGGAGATCAGATTTATTCGTGATCCTTCCATAGCTTACGGTATCGAGATGTCCCGGAAGATCGATGAAGCGATAGCGGAAGATCAACGCAGGCGGGACGAATCTGCATCCGAAGAGGATGATGGGGAGTAAATGTATGGGAAACGAACAGCGTGAAAAAGGGAAACGTATGCGTCAGATGATCGATGCTGCGGGAAGCATATGCATTCTCGGACATCTCCGTCCGGACGGAGATTGTGTAGGTTCCACCCTTGCCATGTACAATTACATTTTAGATAATTTTGTTTCGGACAATTCTGCGGGGAAAACGGTGGATATTTATCTGGAGGCTTTTCCCGCTGCGATGAAGTTTTTAAACGGTGCAAAGAAGGTAAAACATGAAACGACCGGAAAGCATTATGATCTGGCTATTTCCATGGATGTATCCGATCCGGAACGCCTCGGAAAGTTTTCGGATCTTTTTCTGACGGCGATCTCAACGATCTGTATTGATCACCATGTGAGCAATGCAGGATTCGGAGATCTGTGTTATGTGGATCCGGATGCTTCCAGTGCCTGTGAAGCCTTTGCTGACCTGATCGATCCCGATCAGATCTCGTTGAATACGGCGAACTGTCTGTATCTCGGTATGGTGCATGATACCGGTGTATTCAAATACAGTGCCACCAGCCGTCATACGATGGAACTTGCAGGACTTATGTTGGAAAAGGGTGTAGACGGTAATTACATCATTGATGAGACCTTCTACAAAAAGAGTTATAAGCAGAATCTGCTGATGGCGAAAACGGTCCTGGAATCCGTTCTGTATGAAGACGGAAAGGTGATCTACGGCTATGTATCCAGAGATACCTTTAAGGAGTTTAAGGCGAATACCATGGACACGGAAGGCATCGTGGAGCAGCTTCGGCTGACAGATGGGGTTGAGGTTGCTGTCTTTGTATATCAGCTGACCAAGAAGACCTTTAAGGTCAGCATGCGTGCCAAGAATTATGTGGATGTCAGTGTGATCGCATCTGCCTTCGGCGGCGGAGGACATGTACGTGCGGCCGGTTTCGACGGCACGGGAACCATCGAAAAAACACTTCCGATGCTTCTGGAAGAGATAAAAAAGCAATTGAAATGAGAGTCGCTTATGTATCAGGGGGTCGTCGTACTGAATAAGGAGCCGGGTTTCACATCGTTTGATGCCGTGGCTGTCTGTCGCGGTATATTCGGACAGAAAGCGGTGGGTCATACGGGGACGCTGGATCCCATGGCAAGAGGTGTGCTTCCCATATGTCTCGGCCGGGCAACGAAGCTGAGTGATCTGCTTACTTCATCCGAAAAAGAATATGAAGTGGAAATGGAACTCGGACACACCACTGATACGGATGATACCACCGGACAGGTGATCGCTGAGGCTGCGCCGGAGGTTTTAGAGCAGCTGACGGAGGTGCGGATCCGGGAGGCGCTGATGCATTATCTCGGAGATTTTCTTCAGGTTCCTCCTCGTTTTGCAGCTATAAAAAAGGACGGAAAAAAGCTTTACGAGTATGCAAGAGCGGGTATAGAGGTCGAGATGCCGGGGAGGCCGGTTTCGATCTATGAACTGGATATCCTGGAAATGGATCTGTGTGGCATAGAACGGCGTTATCCACTGATCCGCTTTCGCGTTCGTTGTTCCAAGGGAACCTATATTCGCAGCCTGTGCAGAGATGTGGGAAAGGATCTGGGCGTTGGCGGTTTGATGGCGTCGCTTCTGCGGAGACAGACCGGAGGGTTTACTTTAGAGGAGTCTGTCACTCTGGAGACCTTGAAACAGGCAAAAGCCGAAGGCAGTCTGGAACGGTATATCCGACCGGTGGATCAATTGCTCAGACATCTTCCGGCACTGGAATGTTTGGAAGAAGGCAGAAAGCTTTTACAGAACGGAAATCCGCTCTCCCATAAGCTGCTGTCGGCGAAGGATCCCATGACCGAGAGCATGGAATTGCAGGAAGACACGCTTTACCGTGTATATCTGGACGGAGAACTTGCGGCACTTTATCGGTATGATGCTTCTGCCGGAAAACTCAGGAACGAAAAAATGCTGATAACAGATTATTACAAAGGGAGCAAAGATTGACAGCGGTTACGATCGGAAAATTCGACGGATTTCATAGGGGACACCGGATCCTTCTGGAAGAACTGGCCAGTGTATCGCTGGATGCAGCACGGACGGCGAAGAGTCCCGCAGAGGTCACAGGTGAAAAAAAGGGGATACCGACCTGCGTCTGTAAGATCGATTTTCCGGGACCGGGAATCCTCAGTCAGGAAGAACAAAGACAGGTGTTGGATCAGTACGGGATCTACCGGATGCGCAGACTGGCATTTACGGAGCAGTTTGCTTCTCAGACGCCGGAGGAATTTGTCCGCAGAGTGCTGATCGGTGAATTAGGAACGACACATGTTGTGGTCGGAGCGGATTTCTGCTTCGGATATAACCATTCCGGAAGTGTAGAAACCTTGCGGAGTCTCGGGGAGAAGTATGGTTTTTCCGTAACTGCCATAGAAAAACTTGTTCTGGACGGTGAGGTGGTAAGCTCCACAAGAATAAGAAAGCTTCTTTCGGAAGGACAGATCGAAGAGGCGGAGAGACTTTTGGGAAATGAGATATCCTATAGGGGCCTCGTCTGCCACGGACGAGAGCTGGGTCGGACCATC
This sequence comes from Eubacterium sp., assembly GCA_024681515.1. Lineage (GTDB taxonomy): Bacteria > Bacillota > Clostridia > Lachnospirales > Lachnospiraceae > Eubacterium_Q. The sequence goes on from JAILAR010000099.1 coordinate 12,220, forward strand.
GGTTTTCCCACAATAAATCTCTGTCCGGATCCGGATAAGCTTTTGCCCCTGTTCGGGGTTTATCAATCTGAGGTGACCACTCCGATGGGACAGTTCCGGGGGATCACCAATATTGGAAAAAAACCGACCGTTGAAAAAGATGCTGCGCCGACCATAGAGACATTTCTTTTTGATTTCTCCGGAGATCTGTATGACATGGAGGTCACTGTGCGGCTCGTTCATTTTCTGAGGCCGGAGCGCCGCTTTGAATCCGTGGAGGCCCTGCAGGAGCAGATGCGGAGAGATATTGAGACGGCGACAAAATAATCTTGCCGCTCTACAGATTTTACTTGAAATCTGAACGAAAAAAGGATATAGTATATAGCGTTGAGGCTGAATCCTGCTTTAAAAGAAGCAAAAGAAAGTCCCGCGCCTGTAGCTCAGTGGATAGAGCAGTGGCCTCCGGAGCCACGTGCGTAGGTTCGATTCCTATCAGGCGCACAAAGCGGTCCCAGGGCAGTAATGTCTTGGGACTTTGTTTTTCGCGGGTGTGGCCGTCGAAGAGTGTATATACGCTCATCTGGCAGAGCAGTATGATCGGTGCAATGCAGCCGTGCGGAGGGGTATATATGGGTGATAATAAAAAGAAACGAGTGAATTCAAGGGTCAAACGAAACCTGATCATTATGTGGGCTATTTTTATCCCCGTTCTTGTATTTGTGGTGTTGTTTCTGGTCAAGAACAAGGATGAACTGATGGATGGTATGGGATTCTCAGAGGATCATATCTACGAGGTAGATGCAAATCCGGAGATCAACCGCCTGGTGACAGATTTCTTCAACGCCTATGCAGCCTGTGATCAGATGACCCTGCAGAAACTGGTGGTGGATCCCACGCAGTTTAATGATATGACTATTGTTCAGAAAAAGGCTGCCGTCGTTACAGGATATAAGAACATAAAATGTTATACCGTTAAGGGTCTGACGGATGATGCAACAGTTGTGTATGCGATGGCAAACATTTCCATCGCAAATGTGATCAGTACACCGCTGGAGCTGAACCATGCATTGTACGTGGTTAAAAAAGGGAATACGTATCTGATCGATAATTCGGCACTGGGGAAAGATGTTCTTGATTACATTTCTACCATAGAACAGAAGCCGGATATTCAGGAACTGGCGAAAACGGTGAAAGCGGATCAGGAGAAATGCGCTGCCGAGGATGAGACCTTCCGGGAGTTCTACAAAAAACTCACGGAGAACCAGAATCAGAAGCAGACAACCGGAGAAACGGAGCAAAAATAAACGGAGAGAGTGTTCATAATACATAACGCGGTCACGCTACAGGATGAAACTGTGGCGTGACCGCGTCTGTAATGAATACGGATATTCGGATTGTTATATATTTGTGTTACACTGACGGATCTTCATCTTCGATGGTGTCGCCGAACAACTGCTCAACGTTGATCCCACGATAGGGTACCGGTGTGGAGAATACGATCTGGGTTTCTGTTTTCCCGAATGCCTGCAGATGACCGATAAAAGTATCCAGTTCCTGCGTACTTGGGAAGCAGACCTTTATGTGCATGGAGAAAGCACCTGTCACACAATCGCATTCGAGAACATTCGGGCAGGCTGCTATGAAAGGATAAAACTCGGGCTTCTGCCTGGGTTCCAGAGACAGGTTGATAAAGGCCGTGATATGGAATCCAAGGGAGAGCGGGTCTACATCCGCATGATAGCCGCTGATGATACCCTGCTTTTCCAGACGTTCCAGACGTGCAGATACAGCCGGGGAAGAGAGATATACCTGACTTGCGAGGTATTTCAGTGGGTATCTGGCATTTTCCTGAAGAAGTGACAAGAGTTTGATATCGATACGATCCATGGCTGTCCTCCGTTGGATCCAACCTGTTGAAGAAGGTTGGCTCTTAAAATAATTAACAAAGACAGGTTGTTCACTTCACTATTATATCTGAATCGAGTGAATAATTCAAGTTCTTAAGTTTTTGACCGCAGCTACCCTGCGAGCGTTTTTTGTTTGTTCCTGCATGCAATCTGTGGTATGATGATTCAGATGGCATAGAGAAGCCGGGCTAAATTTAACGGGTTGGATTATGAGCTTCAGAGAAATCGGATGTTATCAAAATTGAAGAACTGAACTAACGAAATCTATGGAATCAACAAATAATACAAGATCAATTAATTCAGATACGGAACAGATACAGGGACGGATCCGGCTCAATAAATATCTGAGCGAATCCGGTGTTTTGTCCAGAAGAAAGGCCGATGAGGCGATCGCAGCCGGAGAAGTTCGCATTAACGGAGTCGTTGCAGAGCTCGGGGCCCAGGTGGAACCCGGAGATGTGGTGACCCTGCGAGGAGAAACGGTTACGGCCAGAGGGGATATCCGGATATTTGCGTATTATAAACCGCTGGGACAGGTATGTACAGCGAGGGATGCGGATAAGGACAGTATCTTCCGGACACTCACGATTCCGGTTCCTTGTTCCTATGTGGGACGGCTGGACAAGAATTCCCAGGGACTTCTCCTTCTGACCAATGACGGGGATCTGTCAAATGCCCTTCAGAAGGCGCGAAATCACCACGAAAAGGAATATGTGGTACGGGTAGATAAACCGATCACGGCAGAGTTTCTAAGAAGGATGTCCACCGGTGTGGAGATACTGGATACCGTGACCCGACCATGCAAGGTGGTAAAGCAGGGACAAAGTACATTTCGGATCATTCTGACGCAGGGCCTGAACCGCCAGATCCGAAGGATGTGCGAGGCGTTGGATTATCGTGTCGTATTCCTGAAAAGGATCCGGGAATGCAACATTTTGCTGGGGGATCTGAAACCGGGAGAATATCGCGAGATCACCGGTGATGAACTGACGGAATTGCGGCGTATCGTGGAATGATATGAGGCTATGGGGCATATTGGAGAAGTTATGGAACAGACAAAAGACAATGCATATAAAGTAGCACGCATGAAGGAGCTCGTACAGATCCTCGGTGAGGCTTCAAAAGCCTACTACATGGAAGATCGGGAGATCATGAGCAACTTCGAATATGATAAGCTCTATGATGAACTGGTGGCTTTGGAACAGGAAACCGGAACGATCCTGGCAGGAAGTCCTACGCAGAAGGTAGGCTATGAGGTGGTGAGTTCTCTTCCAAAGGAGCCGCATCCGTCACCCATGCTTTCGCTGGACAAAACAAAGGACGTAGATGCGCTGGCGGCATGGCTGGGAAATCATGAAGGAATCCTTTCCTGGAAGATGGACGGCCTGACCGTGGTTCTCACCTATGAGGGAGGGATTCTTGTCAAAGCCGTTACGCGAGGAAACGGAGAGATCGGCGAGGTGATCACACCCAATGCGAAAACCTTCCGAAATATCCCGCAAAGTATCCCGATCAAGGGACGGTTTACCATTCGCGGGGAAGCGGTGATCTTTTATTCGGATTTCAATAAACTGAACAGTTCGATCGCGGATGCAGAAGCAAAATACAAGAATCCCAGAAATCTCTGCAGCGGCACGGTTCGTGCACTGGACAGCCGGGTGACAGCAGAGCGGGCGGTTCATTTCTATGCTTTTTCCATGGTGGATCCGGAGGATCCTGAGATCCTGAGTCGGATCGGAGGAACGATCCATGAACGGTTCGAATTCCTCACATCCATCGGCTTTGATACCGTGGAGCATAGGAAGGTTACGGCTGAAACGCTTCCGGAAACCGTAAAATGGTTTGCAAAAGCCGTCACGGAAAATGATTTCCCGTCGGACGGTCTGGTGCTGTCCTTTGATGATGTGTCCTACGGCAGGTCTCTCGGAAGAACGGCAAAGTTCCCTAGAGATTCGATCGCATTTAAATGGCAGGATGAAGAAGCGGTAACGACACTGTTGGACGTGGAGTGGAGTCCGTCCCGCACCGGCCTGATCAATCCGGTTGCCATTTTCGAACCGGTGGAACTGGAGGGAACGGTGGTGCAGCGCGCCAGCGTGCATAACATCAGCATCCTGAAGGAACTGGCCCTCGGCAAGGGGGACCGGATCAAGGTATATAAGGCAAATATGATCATTCCGCAGATTTCCGAGAATCTGACCTGCTCGGGAACGCTTGTCATTCCGGACGTTTGTCCAGCCTGCGGACAGCCGACCGGGATCAAAAATGAAAATGATACGGAAACACTGATCTGTCCGAATCCGGAGTGTCCGGCAAAGGACCTGAAGCGATTTTCCCTGTTCGTTTCCAGAAATGCCATGAATATTGACGGCATTTCAGAGGCAACGCTGGAGCGGTTTTTGGACAGAGGTTTCCTGAAGCAGTACTCGGATCTCTATCATCTGGATCGCTTCCGGGATGAGATCGTTCAGATGGATAAGCTGGGAGAAAAGTCCTACACGAATCTCGTGGCCAGTGTGGAAGCCTCACGAAAGGTGAATCTGGCAAATCTGATATACGCACTTGGAATTCCGAATGTGGGCCTTTCCAATTCGAAGCTGATCGTCCGGCATTTCAAACAGGATCCGGTCTTATGCTTCGAGGCACCTTACGAAGAGCTTTGTGAGATCGAATTCATCGGTCCCACGATCGCAGAAAGCTACGTGGCCTTCTTTGCGGATCCGGGGCATCGGGAGGAACTGGATGCGCTCATGAAAGAACTGACGATCGTGAAGGAGGAAAGTGATCTTCCCCAGGATCTGTCAGGTAAAACCTTTGTGATCACCGGAAGTCTCACCACATATGCGAATCGGGATGAGCTGAAGAAGGAGATCGAGGATCGCGGAGGAAAGGTGGCCGGTTCGGTAAGTACGAAAACATCCTACCTGATCAACAACGATATCGCGTCGACCTCCGGAAAGAACAAAAAAGCAAAAGAGCTTGGGATTCCCATTCTCACGGAAGAAGATTTTAAAAACATGTCATTCTGAGCAAAGCGAAGAATCTTGTCACTCAATTGGAGAATACATCATGCCTATAAGAATCGACAATAATCTGCCTGTTAAGAAAACACTGGAGAAAGAGAACATTTTCGTCATGGATGAGAATCGTTCCAACAGCCAGGATATCCGTCCCATCGACATTCTGATCCTGAATCTGATGCCGCTGAAGGAGAATACGGAGCTGGAACTGCTGAGAAGCCTCTCCAACACACCGCTGCAGGTGAATATTAACTTCGTCAGGACCTCGTCCTATGAATCGAAACACACATCCAAGGAGCATCTGAAACAGTTTTATCGGAAATTCAAGGAAGTTCGGACCAGGAAATGGGACGGACTCATCATTACCGGTGCTCCTGTGGAAACACTGGATTTCGAAGAAGTAGAGTACTGGCCGGAACTGGTGGACATCATGGACTGGTCCGAGAATGCGGTCACATCCACGTTCCACATTTGCTGGGGAGCGCAGGCGGGTCTGTACTATCGCTACGGTATCCCGAAGTATGAGATGGAGAAGAAACTCTCCGGAGTGTATCGGATGACCACATTCCATAAGCGGACCGAGCTGGTACGTGGTTTTGATGATACATTCCTGATCCCGCAGTCCAGATATACTACGGTGAGAAAGAAGGATATCAAGAAGAATCCAAGGCTTGAGATCGTCGCGGATTCGGATGAATGCGGACCATGCATCATCATCGGAGACGGAGGGAAGAATATCTTCGTTACCGGACATCCGGAATATGACACATTGACTCTGGATTCCGAGTATAAACGTGATATCGGGCGTGATCTGAATCCTGATATCCCGGTGAACTATTATCCGGATGATGATCCTACAAAAAAACCGGTGAAGTCCTGGCGGTGCCATGCCAATACGCTTTATACGAACTGGCTCAATTATTATGTTTATCAGACCACCCCGTACGATTGGACGAACGAGAAGGCGTAGAAGCCTTGAAATGCCAGTGTTTATGCGGGTTCTGGGAGTTCGGAAGAGGCCGGAAATCGAAGAGTGGATTTTCACGTTAATTCACGTATTTTCACTTTTTACACCAAAAAATGGTGTAAAAATGGTGTAAGAAAATCAAAAAAATGGTGTAAAAGATCATTTAGCAAATCAGAGGGTTGATCGTAGTTATGTTAACCACATAACAATGGGTTCAGTCCTCTTTTTTTGTTCTTCAAAATCCTTTATAATGACATCCAGGAGGAGTGGCAGATGAAGGTATTCGAATTTGGAAATGAGCAGTCTAATTTGATCCTGATCCAGATGGTAGACAGCCATAGTATCAAAATGATGGATTCGGAAGTGGAGCTGATCCGGA
>JAILAR010000102.1 GCA_024681515.1 Eubacterium sp.
TGGAGTGATTGAACCCACGATTCAATCATACAATCCAATCATATAATTCAATCAATGATTAATCATATTATCAAACCAATGTCATTGAGATAAAAAAAGCCTGTCATTCTGAGGCAGACTTAATGATATTGATCATCAAACAGGAGGAATAATACTATGAAGACAACAGTCGATAATGCAAAAGAACAGATCATTAACGCTATCCGTACATATCTTGCCAAGAACAAGGACGGCTCCTATCGGATGCCTGCCATCGGTCGGCTTCCCATTTATCTGCTGGGGAGGCCCGGTATCGGTAAGACCGAGATCGTCCGGGAGGTCGCGGAGGAGATGGGGCTTGGATATGAAGCCTTCAGCCTCACCCACCACACACGGAATTCCCTTCTGGGACTGCCGGTGATCAAGGAGCTGCCGGACGGTCGGAGGTACACGGAGTTCACGATGTCAGAGATCATCGCCGCCGTCGAGAAAGCAAGGGCCGCCGGACACGAAGAAGGAATTCTGATGCTGGATGAGTTCAACAGTGTGTCTGAAACCGTGTTGCCTACCATGCTGGCATTTCTTCAGACAAAAAATATCGGAGAGTATACCCTCCCCGACGGTTGGATCATCACACTGGCCGGAAACCCCAGCGAGGATAATCACAGTGCAAGAGCACTGGATATGGCACTTCTGGACCGGGTGCGGAAGATCGAGATCGAATTCAATCCGGAGGTCTTCCTGGCCTATGCCGAAGCAAACAATTTCCATCCGGCAGTACTCGGATATCTGACAGATCACAGCCTCAACTGCTACATCATGAAGCCGGACCAGAAAACGCCGGAAGCTGTCACCGCCCGCGGCTGGGAAAACCTGAGCCGCACCCTGTACATCATGGACGACCTGAAGATCACCGCAACCGCGGACCTTGTATCACAGTTCATCAAATCCGACGGGGTGGTCTATGACTTTATGGGATACCTTACACTGCATGCCATCGGATGCAGACAGAGCGATCTGAATGCCATTATCCTGGCAGGAAAATATCATGAAGAATATGCCGAAAAATGGCGTGACCTCCCCGAAACCACCCTGTGGCTGTTGGCGGACCATTTCTTCTGCTTCCTGACCTCAAAGAAGAATAAGAGCACTGAGTTCAATACCTATTATGAGAATATCTTCCATTTCCTCGACCTCTTGGGCAACCGTCTTGTAAAAGAGCGCGTATTCAGTCAGGTAAACAAGGATCCGTATATGGTAAAGATGCTGGTATGCACCCACAATAATACCTATAAGCGCCTGTGCGGAGAGCTCCTGAACGCGGGGTAAACGGGGAAGCAGGAGCAAAACCGTGAAGTAACAACGTGACATGTGATCAATAAACTTTGGCCCCGTCAAATGACGGGGCCAAGATTTTTATGCTTCACGTTCCATGTACATATGATAATACCGATAGGAGATATCCGATACCGGAATACCAAACATCTTCGAAAGTGTAAAACGATACAGCTCCTGTTGATTATCGTAGGTACCGCTGAGATGCTCATGGAATCTCTCCATGGTTTCCGAGCCAATGTGATCGGACTTGTAATCCACGATATGCACCTTCCTGTCAGCTGTAACGATCACAAGATCGGCCTTCCCGTTGATCCAGTATTTTCCGCCTTTTTCCAGCGGGAACCGGTTCTGCAGAACGGTTTCAAGCGACCTGTCTGCGGCAAGGATCTCATCCTGCGTTGCATACAGTGAGAACGGAACCTCTGTATATACTTCCGCATCATCGGACATCACCTCAGCCATCAGCTCACGATCCGCAAGAAATGCGGAAAGCCGGTTCTGCAGATACTCCTCATACTGTTTTAATACAGTATCCAACGTCTCCGGTTTATAGCGCCCGGCAATGTCCATGTAATTCTCCATCATGGACTGACGAACGATATGCAGAACATCATAGGATTCTTTTCTTCTGAGCTTTTTCACCAGAATTTCGAACGAACGATGCATTACATTTCCGAAGATATT
>JAILAR010000104.1 GCA_024681515.1 Eubacterium sp.
CGCCGCAGCACCTCCAGACCGTTCAGTCCGGGAAGCATGATGTCCAGCAGGATCAGGTCGAATCCGCCCTTCTCGGCAATCTCCAGCGCGTCCCGGCCGTTCCCGCATTTCATGACCTCATAGCCCTCGTGCTTCAGTTCCAGCTCCACAAAACGGGCCAGCTTCTCCTCATCTTCAACGACTAAAATGTTTGTCTGCATTTCCTTCCCCTTTCATACCTTTCTCATCTACCCCGACAAACCGCCGATGGATGGTGCTCCGTGGCGGTTTGTGATCGATATTAATAATATAGATCGTTATTTATTATCCGGGTCGTTCTTATCCGACTCATCGTATTTCTTCTTCAGATCCTTGACTTCCTTCTCCGCGAAGGTTTCGTGGCGGATCGAGGTGTCGATGCCTTCTTCTCTGGATCTGTCAGCTGCGTTTGCTACCCTGTCAGCTGCATTCTGTGCCAGTCTTGCAGCTTTGTCAGCGGCTTCCTGCGCCAGTCTTGCTGCCTTATCAGCGGCTTCCTGTGCCTTTCGTGCAGCCTTGTCAGCGGCTTCCTGTGCCTTCCGTGCAGCCTTATCGGATTCTGCTGCATCCCGATTTGCTTCCCTGCGTTCTTCGCGAGCGCGTCGATCAGCATCCGCACGTTCTTCCCGAGCGCGTCTGTCTTCTTCCCTGCGATCTTCGCGGGCTTTCCGGTCTGCCTCAGCACGTTCATCCCGAGCACGTCTGTCTTCTTCTCTGCGTACCTCACGGGCACGTCTGTCAGCTTCTGCACGTTCTTCCCGGGCGCGTCTGTCTTCTTCTCTGCGGGCCTCGCGGGCTGCCTGATCGGCCTCCCGGCGCTCCTGGCGTGCTGCCTGACGCTCGGCAGCGTTCTCATTCTTGTAGCTGTCGTGCATCCAGTTTGAGGCCCTGGAACCGGCTTCATCCATCATCCGGTTGACCTTGGAGAGATCGTCCTTGCCTGCAAACTGATATTTCACATCAAAGAACAGGGAAACGATCAGCGCCACAACGGCCGCGAAGTTGAACACCAGGAAGAGGAGTACGACCACCAGGATCGGCAGACGGAACTTCTCTTCGCCGCGGTGGGAGACCACCAGAGAGTTGTCGATGCTCTTCTGGAAAGCGGTCTTCAGCAGGTGTCCCAGCTGCTCACCGAAGGACGGATCACTGTTCTCGTCCTGGCTGCGGGACACGGCCTCGGTCACATTTTCGTAGGACTGCTTCTCCTCTGCGTTGGTGGAGAAGGTGGTCTGCTCGGGGGCCTTCGCCTGTCCGAGCCTTTCGAGATAGACCATGGCATCCAGCAGGTCGCCTTCGCAGGCGCGGAGCGCGTCGCGGGCTTCTTCGTAGCTCACATCCGCACGCTGTCTTAATTTTTCAATCTTTTGTTCTTCATCCATATTTCGTCTGTTCTTATCGTCACTCATGGTGGGTTCCTCCTGTATTCATTCATCCCGGTGTGTCCGCGTCGGCTGTCATATGTCACATCGAAGTGGTCGGCCTGAACCGTAACCAACGTGGTCGGTATATGCCGCATCATGTTCGGTCAGCTTACGTTGCATCGAAACGTGATCGTTTTATACCGTATCACATATCGCAAACAAGTACTTCGATTCTTTGTCCGGATGCAGTTTCCGGGTCTTGCAGTCGTCCCTTACTGTACACATCCTAACAGAGTAGTATGAATGAATCCTTGGAGAAACATTAACGTTTGATTAAAAAGAGCATGCGTTATACATGCGCGAACGGCTCCGGTGGATACGCGTCCGGTGCCCGAGCACCTGTACCACCAGAGCCGTTTGATGATCATATGGAGCGGCGTGGCCGCTTCGTGATCTGTGTATGAACCGCCTGCATTCCGCAGGTGATATCAGGCAAATGACGCCGTGATGATCGCCATGGAGTAAACTTCCGTCGCGGTGCAGCCGCGGGAGAGGTCATTGATCGGTGCGTTCAGACCCAGCAGGATCGGGCCGTAGGCCTCGAAATTACCCATACGCTGTGCGATCTTGTAACCGATATTTCCGGCGTTGATATCCGGGAAGATAAATGTATTCGCGTGTCCTGCCACCTGTGATGTGGGGAACTTCTTGCTTGCAACGGCAGGAGATACGGCAGCGTCGAACTGCATCTCGCCGTCGATGGGGATCTCCGGATTGCGGAGCTTGGTGGCCTTTGCGGCGTTGCGCATCTTGTCTACGTCCTCACCGTGACCGCTGCCCATGGTAGAGTAGCTGAGGAACGCAACCTGCGGATCGATGCCGAAGATCTGGGCGCATTTGATGGTCTCTTCCGCGATCTCTACCAGCTGTTCCTCGTTCGGCTTGATATTGATGCTGCAGTCGCCCATGGCCAGAACCTCATTCTTACCGGTAGCACCAGGGCGGACCAGGATGAAGCAGGAGGAGACGATCTTGTTCCCCGGCTTGGTCTTGATCAGCTGCAGAGCCGGACGGACCGTGTCTGCGGTGGAGTAGGTGGCGCCGCCCAGCAGGCAGTCCGCGTAGCCCATCTTCACCAGCATGGTACCGAAGTAATTGCCCTGCTTCAGCAGCTTGCGGGCTTCTTCTTCGGTGGCACCCTTCTCACGGCGGAGCTCCATATAAACCTCCACCATTTTATCGAAATCCTCGAAGTTGTCGGGATCGATGATATTTGCACCGCGGATGTTGAAACCGCTTTCCTCGGCACTGTCATAGATCTCCTCGGGCTTTCCGATGAGGATCGGGGTCAGGAAGCTGCTGGCCAGAAGCCGGGAGGAAGCCTCCAGGATCCGGGGATCCGCGCCTTCCGTGAAGACGATCTTCTTCGGGGATTTTTTTAACTTGTCGATCAGCATTTTAAACATGTTCATAAGCAATACTTCTCCTTATTCCATACTTCGCGCTTTCGCGCTCCGTTTTTGGCGCTTACGTTATCGGTCACATGCTTTATTTCTCTATTTATGACTCGCGCCTGTAATACCCAACACATGTCATAATTATACTACTCGAAGGGGGCAGGCGCAACCATTTTTGAGCATGGGAGATGGTGTTTCGCGGGGGAGTATCATGGCCGGAGCAAAGTGTTTTTAATCATGGTGAGAGTGGGCAGTCTCACAAATCTCCGACCGAAAACCTCACAAGTCTCCGATTTAAAACCTCATAATCCTCCGATTAAAAACCTCACAAGTCTCCGATTTATTATTGATTTTTTCACCGATTTAGAATAGAATATTCAAAAAAGGAGGGATCTGGAATGGGCGAAAGACCTTATATTAACAGGCTTTTTGACGGTACTCTGGAGTTTGCTATCCGAAGCAAAGGGGCTGTGGTGATCGTCGGACCGAAGTGGTGCGGCAAGTCGACTACGGCGAACAGATTTGCCCGGACGGTGATAGATCTGATGCCGCTGGAATCGAGAAACGACTATATAGAACTTGCCAAAATATCGCCGTCGCATTTTTTGAATTATGGCCCGAAACCGATCCTGATCGACGAATGGCAGCACGTATCATTTATCTGGGACCAGGTAAAATATGAGGTTGACCGGACGGGCGAGTTCGGACAGTACATCCTGACCGGAAGCGTTACGGATAAAGCACGGGCAGAGGTGGAAGAAGACAGCAGCAGACACACAGGTAACGGAAGGATCATCCGCAAAATGATGCGCACCATGTCTCTTTATGAAACGGGGGACAGCAACGGAACCGTGTCCCTGCTGGATCTGAAGAACGGTAAATTCACTCCTTCCATGTCGAAGAAGGACATCAATGATTATGCGTATTATGTGTGCCGTGGCGGCTGGCCGATAGCGATTGGGAAAGACAGGGAGATTGCGCTGGCGCAGGCAAGAGATTATTTTGAGGTCGTGGTTACGGATGACATATTCTCGCTGAGGGATATCCCAATCAGAAGGGATGAACAGAAAGCGCGGAAGCTGATGCGTTCCTACGCCCGCAATGTCTCCATCGCTGCAACGGATACGACGCTTCGGGATGACTGTGCGGGAGGGGACGAATCATTTGATAAGGACGTTTTTGCCAAATACCTGAACGCGCTTCGGAACCTGTATGTTATAGAGGAACTCCCGGCGTGGAATCCGAATCTGAGGAGCAAAACGGCCATCCGGTCAAGCAATACCAGGCATTTTACGGATCCGTCGATCGGAGCTGCGGCGCTGGGGATCACCCCGGAAGGGATCTTTAAGGATATCACAACGTTCGGGCTGCTGTTTGAGTCGTTGGTTGTTCACGACCTCAGGGTGTATGCGGATACGATCGGGGCTCGCGTGTACAAATATCGGGACGCAAAGAAGAGAGAAGCAGACGCCGTGATCCAGTTTAATGACGGGACATGGGCGTTGGTAGAAGTGAAACTCGGCGGAGAAGACGATATCAGGCAGGCAGCGGATAACCTGATCCGGATCGCAGATGACATCGACTGGAAGAAAACCGGAAAACCGGCATTTCTCATGGTCGTCACAAAAAACAAGGTGGCGTACCGGATGGAAAACGGGGTGTATGTGGTGCCGCTATGCTGTCTGAAAAATTAGATGTGTCATGATGACTATAAGAGGAGGGGGCGGAGATATGATTCAAGTGGATATGTTCCAGGCAAAAACAGACCTCTCAAAACTGATTCGTTCTCTGGAACAGGGTGAGCAGGATGTTATTGTGATAACAAGAGACGGGAAACCGGTGGCAAAGCTAAAACAGTACGATCCTGAACATCAGGATATTATATTGGGTCGGTTTAACCATATTAGGCAAGAAGTCCCCCACCTCTAAGGCGGCGGGATGAATTGCAAATCGACACTTGAAAATCGAACGCATGTTTGGTATAATAGATGTATGAATAAAGCACTCAAATACAGATTATACCCAACAAAAACACAGATGCAGATGTTTGCCAAGACCTTTGGCTGTTGCCGTAAGGTCTGGAATCTTATGCTGTCCGATAAGATTGAGTCCT
>JAILAR010000154.1 GCA_024681515.1 Eubacterium sp.
TACTGGCCTCAATTTTGGGAACTTGTTCCGTCAACCATTCAGAAAGTCAAAGGAATAGACGCTCATTTTGTAGAAGAACTAAATGCATGGAGTAAAGTATACGACATGTAGTAAAAACAGATATTTACACTGATATCATCACCGATAAAGAAAATACAGTCATCCAGATAACGGAGGAAATATGTCAGCTGAGAATAAAACCCCTGATTTTGATTATGTAAAAGAGATATGGAATGTCGCCGATTTCGTGCGGGATGTCATCAAAACATCCGAATACAACCGGGTGGTACTTCCGTTTACCATGCTCCGCAGACTTGAGTGTGCTCTGGAGCCCACCAGAGATGCGGTCTGTCAGGCTTACGAGGAGCATCAGGATCCAGCGGATTGGGGTGCAGAGAACGACAATTACTGCTTGATCAGTAAGAAATCATTTTACAATGTAACCAACTTCCGGCTCAACTCTCTCGGTTCGTCCGACACGCTGGAAGCACTCATGGGCTATATCGACGGTTTTTCCGAGAACGCCCGCAACATTATGAAGCGGTTCCGCATGGAAGAAACATGCAAGACATTGGATGAACAAGGAATGCTTTATCTGGTCTGCACTAAATTCGGAGCCTTCGATCTATCCCCGGAAGCGGTCAGTGACCGGGAAATGTCAAACATCTATGAACATCTGATCCAGAAATTCGGCGAGTCCATTGCGGAGAATGCCGAGGACTTCATGACGCCAAGAGATGTGGTGCGCCTTGCCGTCGGCATGATCTTTGCAAATGACGACGAACTGATGTCCAGTGATTCCGGTATCGTCAGAACCCTCTACGATCCCACTATGGGAACCGGCGGGTTCATTTCCGATGCCCTCGATCAGCTGGAGGAATGGCATAAGAAGCAGAAAATGGTTGCCCCTGCGGTCATCGTCCCCTATGGTCAGGAGGTTGCTCCCGAGTCCTGGGCAATGGGAAAAGCAGCCATGCTCCTCCGGAATGCAAACAGCACCGGCAAGGATGTCTACGATCAGATGAAGGACATGAGTGCCCACATCGAGTATGGAAATACACTGACTGATGACAAGTTCACTTATGAGCGTTTTGATTACATCCTCAGCAATCCGCCCTACGGCAAGAAATGGGAAAAGGAACAAGCAGATGTGATGGCAGAAACAAAATACGGCTTCTCCGGCCGATTCGGTGCAGGTCTGCCCTCCGTGGATGATGGCTCTATGCTTTTTCTTCAGCATGTAGTCAGCAAGATGAAACAACGGGAAGACGGCGGAAGTAAAGCGGGAATCGTTCTGTCAGCCTCTCCGCTCTTCACAGGCGACGCAGGCTCCGGTCCGTCAAATATCCGCAGATGGCTTTTTGAGAAGGATGTGATTGACTGTATCGTAAAGCTGCCGGAGGCAATCTTCTTCCGTACCGGGATCAATACCTACCTGTGGATCCTTAACAGCGCAAAGCCTGAGGAACGAAAAGGCATGATCCAGTTGATCGACGCCTCGGAGTGCAAATCCTCTCTCCGGAAAAACCAGGGAAATAAAAGGTATGAGGTCGGACCGGATGACCGCCGGTGGATCATTGATACCTATATCAACGGGCATGACCATGGCAAGAGCGTCCTCGTTCCCTCTGAGACCTTCATGTACCGTAAAGTGACAACACAGCGTCCCCTCCACGCCATGCTCCGGTTCACGGAGGCAAGCGTCTATTACGCTGCATCCGCAAAGCCCTTACAGAAGCTGTCCGATGAGAATCAGACGATTCTGGCTGATTATCTGGAAACAAAGTGGAAGGAATTGAAAGAAGAACCCTTCGCTTATGACATGACGGATGTGTTTGCCAAAGAGGTACGCGCGAAAATGCAGAAGCCGGAAGTTACGGCAGCCGTCATCGCCAAGGCGATCCGGGACAACTGTACAGTAAAGGATCCGTCCTATCCGGTAGTTACGGATAAAAATGGCATCCCTATGCCTGATCCGGATCTGAAAGATTCAGAGAACATCCCCTTCGGCACATCCTTTGAGGAATACATGGAGCAGGAAG
Organism: Eubacterium sp.; assembly: GCA_024681515.1. Taxonomy (GTDB): domain Bacteria; phylum Bacillota; class Clostridia; order Lachnospirales; family Lachnospiraceae; genus Eubacterium_Q. The sequence goes on from JAILAR010000154.1 coordinate 2,043, forward strand.
TCCTTCCCTACGCTCCGGAAACATGGATCGATGAAACCGTGCGTGACAAAGGTCCGCTTCAGGATGGACAGGTAGGCGTAGTCGGAACGAATATCAGCTTTAATAAGTTCTTCTACCACTATGAAGAACCGAGAAAACCGGAAGAAATCGCGAAGGAAATCATGGAACTGGAAAGCGGTCTCGAAGGGTTTATGAAGGAGTTTTTATGAGCAGAGAAATGATAAATACAGGGAACGATTGCCTGACAAGTATTCCGGCTGAATGGCAACACCCCAGATTAAAGTATTATTGTAAGATTTCCAATGGCTCTGACCCACAAACGGAAGGCAATATACCAGCTTATGGAAGTGGTAAAGAAGTCGTTAAATACTGCGGCGAATACAAAGAAGGTCCAGCTATTCTTCTCGGTCGAAAAGGGACTCTGGACAACCCTAAATATATTGAGGGAAAGTTCTGGAATGTAGATACAGCAATGGATGCTTATCCGAAAAACGGGATCAACCCTCGCTTCCTGTTCTTTGTTACGACAATTCTTGATATACAGCGTTATGCGACAAGCACAGCCAAGCCGAGTATGACGCAAGGTGATTACTACAACATGCCGATTCCGGTTCCGTCACGTGAAGAGCAGGACATAATTGTTTCTTTTATCAACTCCAAATGTTCCGCCATCGACGAGGCGATTGAAAGGCATAAGAAGATTATTGAGAAGTTGGAGGAGTATAAAAAGGCCGTAACGGTAAAAGTAGTTACGAAAGGAATTCGAGGGAATGCCTTGGAAGACTCCGGAGAGGAATGGCTTGGAGTTATACCAAAACACTGGTCTGTTCAGCGTAACTGGGTTCTTTTCAGGGAGACCAATGAGCGTGGGAATGATGCACTTCCCATTCTTACCGTATCTATCAATTCCGGGATTTCCGATAGAGAGCTTACCGATGATGAAAGTGAACGGGTATTTGTCCGCAGCGAGGACAGAAGCAAATATAAGTGTGTTCAACCGGGAGATATAGCTTATAACATGATGAGGGCATGGCAGGGAGCTTTTGGTGCTGCAAGGGTTGAGGGGATGGTAAGTCCGGCTTATATTACTGCCAGACCCATTGTTAAAATGGACACACGATATTTTGAGTATCTTATGCGAACCAATATCGCGGCAAAAGAATTTGAGAAGTATTCCAGAGGCATCACGGATTTTCGATTAAGGCTTTATTACCCCGAATTCAGGAACATCCGAGTCTGTGTTCCTCCTATCGAGGAGCAGAGTGAAATCGCAGATTATCTCGATACTT
>JAILAR010000181.1 GCA_024681515.1 Eubacterium sp.
TGACTATTATCTGCAAGTATATGAAAACTAAGGAACCGCCGTGTACCGAACGGTACGCACGGTGGTGTGAGAGGTCGGGGAAATTATTTAATTTCCCCTCCTACTCGATTGATCTTACTTATTGTTTGCGCTTCTTCGCAGGAGGTTCGTTAGACACTTCATCGATCATTTCCGTGATGATCGTGATGGCATCCTTCTCCTTTGTGTGGGACATGGCTTCGATGTAGGTGTCCTTCTTTTCAAAGACCTCATGGACTGCGTCGATCAGAACGTCCGTGGTCAGGTCTTCTTCCTCGATCACCTTGCTGTAACCGCTCTTCTCAAAGGACCGCGCGTTCAGGATCTGGTCTCCGCGGCTCTGGGCCTTGGACAGCGGGATCAGGATGTTGGGCTTCCGAAGCGCCAGAAGCTCGCAGATGGCATTTGCTCCGGCTCTGGAAATGATCACGTCCGCCAGGGCGAAGAGGTCGGCCAGTTCCTGCTTCACGTAGTCGAACTGTACATAGCCGGGCTTGCCGTTTTTGGATTCATCGGTCTTGTCTTTGCCGCAGATGTGGATCACGTTGTATTCCGTGAGCAGTCGGTCCAGGGCGTTCCATACTGCACCGTTCACTGCGGCGCTGCCGGTGCTGCCGCCGATCACAAGGACCGTGGGGCGTTTCTCCTTGAAGCCGCAGAACTCCATGCCTTTTTCAGGCGTACCCATGAAGAGTTCCTGACGGATGGGTGTACCGGTGACGGTTGCAACGCCCTCCGGGAAGTTCTCCGCGGTTTCCGGGAAATTGCAGCAGACCCGGGTAGCCTTCGGAAGTGCGATCTTGTTCGCCAGTCCCGGTGTCATGTCGGATTCATGGATGATCACGGGGATCTTCTTCTTTGCTGCCGCCAGAACCACCGGCACGCTGACGAATCCTCCCTTGGAGAAGACAACGTCCGGCTGCAGCTCCTTCATCAGTTTCTTCGCCTGGCGGAAGCCCTTGATGACGCGGAAGGGATCCGAAAAATTCCGCATACTGAAATACCGGCGGAGTTTTCCGGACGAGATCCCATAGTAGGGGACCCCTGCATCCTCGATGAGCTTCCGCTCGATCCCGTCGTAGGTTCCGATGTAGTAGATCTCGTAGCCCATTCCCCGCAGCCGCGGAAGCATGGCGATATTCGGAGTTACGTGTCCGGCGGTACCTCCGCCGGTCATAACAAGTTTTTTCATACAGGCCTGTCTTTCCGTAAGTCCAGGGTCCAAACACGGACCCAAGGTGCTTACTTGTGCATTATTCTCTGTCTAACGGCACTATCATACCATGTTTAACTGTAAAATGGAACCTGAGAACTGCAAGAAATGATTGAAAGAACGCGCTTCATTTGGTATGATATAGATTGGTGTTCTGTATCAGAGGTCATAATGCGGATACAGATATATGCAATAAAATCTGCAAATAAAATTTGCGAAACAGCAAATTAAAAACGGGAGGAATAAAAAATGGCGCAGAAGATTACATTTGACTTTACGAACACAAAGCAGTTCGCGAGCGACGCTGACATCGCGGCGATGAAGGATCGCGTGATCGCAGCAAAGAAGACTCTGGTTGAGAAGACCGGCGAAGGAAATGATTTCCTGGGATGGATCGACCTTCCGGTAGATTACGACAAGGAAGAGTTTGCACGGATCAAGGCTGCAGCTGCAAAGATCCAGAGCGATTCCGACGTGCTGCTGGTGATCGGTATCGGCGGTTCTTACCTGGGTGCCCGCGCAGCTATCGAAGCGCTGCGTCACGGCTTCTACAACATGGTAGACAAGAGCATCCGCAAGACACCGGAGATCTACTACTGCGGCAATAACATTTCCGGTACATATATCAGCGAGCTGTGCGACGTGATCGGAGACCGTGATTTCTCCATCAACGTTATCTCCAAGTCCGGAACCACCACAGAGTGCTCCGTGGCATTCCGTCTGTTCAAGCAGATGCTGGAGAAGAAGTACGGTAAGGCAGAAGCAGCAAAGCGTATCTATGCTACCACCGATAAGGAGAAGGGTGCGCTGAAGACCCTGTCCAACTCCGAGGGTTATGAGACCTTCGTGGTTCCGGACGATGTAGGAGGACGTTTCTCCGTACTCACCGCAGTGGGCCTGCTGCCCATCGCAGCATCCGGCGCGGATCTGGACAAGCTGATGGAAGGCGCTGCCAACGGCCGCAAGTACTGTCTGGAGAACGATTTCGATGACAACGATGCCATGAAGTATGCGGCAGTCCGCAACGTGCTTCATGAGAAAATGGGTCTCGGCATGGAGATCCTCGGCAACTTCGAGCCGGCGCTGCACTATGTAACCGAGTGGTGGAAGCAGCTCTACGGTGAGAGCGAAGGCAAGGACGGCAAGGGTATCTTCCCGGCAGGCGTGGACTTCACCACAGATCTGCACTCCCTGGGACAGTTCATCCAGGAAGGAACGAAGAACCATTTCGAGACCTTTATCAATGTTCTGAATCCGAAGAAGACCGTAACCATGGAACTGGAAGAGACGGATCTGGACGGCCTCAACTATCTGGCAGGCAAGACCGTGGACTTCATCAACAAATGTGCCATGAACGGAACCATCCTGGCTCACGTGGACGGCGGCGTTCCGAATATCCGCATCGACATGGAGCAGATCGACGAGCTGGCGCTCGGTGAGCTCTTCTACAAGTTCGAGTTTGCATGCGGCATGAGCGGCTATGTTCTGGGTGTAAATCCCTTCAACCAGCCGGGTGTTGAGAGCTACAAGAAGAACATGTTCGCACTGCTGGGTCGTCCGGGCTACGAAGAGAAGACAGCTGAGCTTCGTGCAAGACTGGGACAGTAATATAAACGAATGAAGCGACAAGGGCAGGCCGTGCCGGCCTGCCCTTTGGTGTAAGTATTAAGTCGTCAGTATATAGACGCTAAGCATCTTTGGTCAGGGCATAGCGCCGAAAAAGGGAGATAGTATGGAGCAGTACGTATATGTGGCGCCCTGCCATTTCGGTCTGGAGGCGGTTTTAAAAAAGGAAGTGCAGGACCTGGGCTACGAGATCGTCTCGGTGGAAGACGGTCGCGTGGTTTTTCGCGGTGATGCCATGGCCATCGCACGCAGCAATATCTTCCTTCGGACCACGGAGCGTGTGCTTCTGCTCTGCGCAGAGTTTACGGCCACCACCTTCGATGAACTTTTCGAAGGAACGAAGGCCATCCCCTGGGAGCGGTATCTGCCCCGGAATGCAAAGTTCTGGGTGACGAAAGCCACCACCAACCGCAGCGCACTGTTCAGCGCATCCTCCATACAGTCCATCGTGAAGAAGGCCATGGTGGAGCGCCTGCGCGGGACCTATCATGTGGGACAGTTTGCGGAGGACGGAGACGAGTATCCGGTGCGGGTCTTTATTCTGAAGGACCGGGTCACCATCGGACTGGATACCTCCGGCGTGTCTCTGCATAAGCGTGGCTACCGGAAGCTGGTGGGCAAGGCTCCGATCTCGGAGACACTGGCTGCAGCACTGCTGATGCTGACGCCATGGCGGGAAGACCGGATCCTGGTAGACCCCTTCTGCGGAAGCGGGACATTTCCCATCGAAGCAGCCATGATCGGTGCGAAGATCGCGCCGGGTGTGAAGCGTGATTTCACGGCAGAGCACTGGCAGAAGCTGATCACACCGAAGCAGTGGACCGAGGCCCGGGATGAAGCCCGGAGCCTGGAACGGACGGATCTGAAAATGCATCTCCAGGGCTACGATCTCGACGGAGAGATGGTGAAATGCGCCATGCAGAACGCCCGGGATGCGGGAGTGCTGGAACACATACATTTCCAGAGGCGGGACGTAAAGGATCTGAGTCATCCGAAGCCCTACGGTTTCCTGATCACGAATCCTCCCTACGGTGAGCGGCTTTCGGAGAAGGAAGAACTGCCGGCTCTGTATGAAACCATCGGAAAGGTCTATGC
>JAILAR010000195.1 GCA_024681515.1 Eubacterium sp.
GTTTTCGGCGGCGCGTGCGGAGGTGTGGAACCGGAGAAGGCGGCGAAGAGGATGAAAGAAGCTTATGAACAGATTCTGACCAAGGCGGGGCCGAAGTATCTGTTTTGAGAAGAAAAGAAATAATCCGAACCGAGATTGGAAGAAAATGAAGTGCAATGAAATCCCCAATCAGAGTCGTTCACAGATCAAGGGATTTCACCCACTCCTTCAGGCCGTCAACTCCATCAGCTGCTTTTACCAGTTTCTCGCCGGCGATGGTTGCGTTCTTCATGAATGGCAAGAGTTTTTCGGCGGTTTTGTTCATTTCACTTCCGCCGGATGTGGCAAAGAGGTAGATCTTTTTGCCGGCCCAGTCGAAGTCCTTGACGAAGGTCTGGATGATATTGGGAGCCCCGTAATACCAGATCGGGAATCCTATGAAAATGGTATCATAAGAATCAATACTGTCTAATTTTTCGGTAAGAGGCACGTCCTTCTTGCCGATTTTTTCTTTGTTGCAACGAGCCAGAGGATTCTTCCAGTTGATGTCAGAATCGGAATACGGGATCTCTGGTTTCACTTCAAACAGTTCAGCTTTGGTAAGCTTTGATAATGCACGGGCAACCTTGGCAGTACGCCCCTCTGCACTGAAATAAGCGACAAGTGTAGCCATGTGATTTATACCTCCTTATTCCATACTTCGCACGTAAACGTGCTCCGTAAATGATTGCAACGCAAGTGATTTGTGTTTAACGATTACATGTGTTGCATCACAGATACAATCTTTATTTTATCGGACGAAGAAAGCAAAAACAAGATGAAATCGGAACGAAAAACTGTCAGAAACCCCTCTTCCTGTGCTATAATCTTTCTTGGGTTTGTGCAGTCAATAATTCGTGCGGTTTCCGCTTAGTGGATCTGCTTTGGTCCTCATGTTTACAGGTAGGATTTTGGGCAATGAAATAACTTCTGCCATGTGGCAGGTTGGGAAAATGTGAGATGGAATTACGACCGATAACGAAAAAGGATTACAGATACATAAAATGGATATATACGGGTGCTTTTCCGCCGGAGGAGCGTGCGCCGTTTCGATATGTTCGCAGGAGAGCGGAGCAGGGAAAGGTGGATTTTCTTGGCATGTAATGACCTGATGGGTGTCGGCGGAGAGATCCTGCCGGAGGAGTATCAGGAACTTATGGATCATCATATGGGTTCGCGGATGCGGAAGGCGTTGGATATGCGGTTGATCGAAAACTGAGAAGAAACAATGCCTCATCCTTTATTACTGAAATTGATTGAGATATCTTAAAGATGCGTCTGTCGACGCTGGACAAATGTTGCGTTATTGAAGAAAATGGAGGGAATCAAACTATGTTGGAGATCGGAACAAAAGCACCGGATTTTACACTTCCGGATCAGAACGGGGAATTACATTCACTGAAGGATTACCTGGGGAGCAGGGTGATACTGTATTTCTATCCCAGGGACAATACACCGGGGTGCACCAAACAGGCATGCGGATTTGGGGACCGATATCCGCAGATCCGGGAGAAGGGGGCAGTGGTTCTGGGCGTAAGCAAGGATTCCGTGGCATCGCATAAGAAGTTTGAGGAGAAGTACGGTCTTCCCTTCACGCTGCTTTCGGATCCTGAGCTTTCCGTGATCCAGGCTTACGATGTATGGAAGGAAAAGAAGAACTACGGAAAGGTATCCATGGGCGTTGTACGAACTACCTATCTCATCGATGAGAAAGGAATCATCGTAAATGCCAATGACAAGGTAAAGGCTGCAGATAATCCGCAGGAGATGCTGGAGATGCTGTAGAAAAATCCTGATGAACCGCGTTACGGGCGGTCATCAGGACTTGAGGAGGTATTTATATGTCGGAAAAACAGATTCTGATCGGAAAGAAGCTATATGATTCAATATGCAATTTTGATCATAGCCGGGAAGCCAGAGAGGAGTACTATCGTATCATGGATTCGAAGATCCTGGTCCGTGACAAGGAACAGACGATCCGCGAGCAGATCCTCCGGGTCTATGCCATGCTGTTCTGTGATGACATGGAGCTGCCGGAGGGAAGCCTGGCCGGACCGGATGAGATCGAGGCGACGGCTGACCGGCTTTATATCGGAACAACGGGATTTGACCCGGATCACTGGTACCGGATGAAGTATCATTTTCCTGTGATCGATGATGATAATTACGACCGCTTTGCGGCACTGGTGCTCTCGGATCTGAAGGCAGGCCCTCTGCATGAAGCGGTTGTAAATGACGGAGATATGCTTTTGGTAGGGGAGAAGAATCCGCTTCTCCTTACGGAAGAAGAACGTGGATCGCAGAAGCTCCGCAAGATCGAACTGGGCTAGGAGGTGGTCGTGTGACAATACTGGTGGTAGAAAAGAATAAAACCGTATTACAGGAAATGACGGAGCTTCTGGAACAGACGCTTCCGGGAGAACAGGTGCTTACCTTTACCGACAGTCCGAATGCACTTGCAGTGGCCAGGGAAAACCGGATCGATGTGGCGTTTCTGGATGCGAAGCTTCCGGAGATGGACGGTTTTCTTCTGGGTCGGTATCTGAAGGATCTGTACCCCACCGTTAATCTTGTGCTTATGACGAAGGAACGTGCAGATGCTTTTGAAGCGATGTCACTTCGTTCCAGCGGATGTATCCTTCTTCCGCCACAGAAGGAGGCGGTAGGCAGTGAACTGAACGATCTGAGATACCCGCTCGGACAGAATAAGGACAGAAGGGTCTTCATTCAGACCTTCGGTAATTTCGAGCTCTTTGCAGACGGGGTGCCGGTTCCTTTTAAATATTCGAAGACGAAGGAGATCATTGCTATCCTGGTCAACAATAAAGGGGTTCAGACCACAAACGGAGAGATGATCGCATGCCTTTGGGAGGATGAAGGAGATCCGAAGGTCAAGTCTTCTTATCTGAGTAATCTGCGTCAGGACCTGCAGAACACCCTCTCGGATCTGGGACTTACGGAGATCATTATCAAACAGAGGGGCAGCATGGCGATCGCCAAAGATAAGGTGGAATGCGATCTCTTTGAATGGCTGGAAAAGAAGAAACAGTCCAGATATCAGTATCTCGGAGACTACATGAACCAGTTCAGCTGGGCCGAGTATGTCCATGCGGAACTGGATGAGATCGTCTATGCGGAGGATGAATGATCTTCGGACATCCCGTTGTAAAAGTTGCCGTTCGTGCCAAAATAGCGCCATTCGTGCCAAATCTGTTTTTCGTGCCAAGTTTTATTCTTTTGTGAAATAATGCTTGAAATTTGAAAATAAATGAGTAAAATGTGGTCATGGAGACAGAAATCAGAAGAAACAGATTCGAGGTTTCCAAGTTCATCATTAAAGAATAAAAAATGGAGGTAAAGGATGATGAAGAAAGTAACTAAGAAACTGGCACTGGTACTGGTAGCTGCTATGGTTATGGGTATGTGCCTCGTAGGATGCGGCAGTGTTGAGAAGGACGTTCTCGGTGACTGGATGGTAGATACCGTCAACGGAACAGCAATCGGTGAGTATGCAGCAGCGGCAGGTGTTGCTGAAGACCAGATGCAGATGAATTTCAAGATCGAGTCCAAGAAGGTTACACAGACCGGTGTCAATGGTAGCACTGAGTATGAGCCGAAGTTCAGGACAGACGGTGTTGAGCTGCACAAGGACGGCACACATCAGGCAAATCTGCTCTGGGACAAGGATTCCAAGGTTCTGTCCCTGGACATCAACGGCGCTAAGTATGTATTCAAGAAGGGTTCCTACACCTTCGGTTCTGCAGCTCAGCCGAGCGGCGGCGAAGAAGGCGGTGCTGAGCAGGGCGGCGCAGAAGAAGGCGGTGCTGAGCAGGGCGGCGCAGAAGAAGGCGCAGAAGAGTAAGCCCAAAATGTGAATCACAGATCTGGCTTATACTTGATATCAAACAGGTGTGGGGCCTCAGAGTCCTGCACCTGTTTTTTAATCTAAACGGGGGTAATAAGGATGGCGAGTGATGAAACGAAAAACGAATCTAAAAACGAAGCCGTAAACAATAAGGCCGGAAATCTTGAAGATATCAAAGAGGCCGTAAGGGAAGTCCTGAAGGAGACAAAGGCAGCAGAAGAAGCGGAAGCTCCTAAGAAAAAATCCTTCATCAGCGAAGCAAAGCTGGAAATGCTGATCGCGATCTTCCTGGGTATCACGGCACTTCTGACGGCATGGGCGTCCTGGATCGGATCTCTGCACGGAGGCAATCAGGCAACGAATTATACAAAGAGCGGCAATGCATCTTCGGATGCAAACTCCATGTATAACGAAGCATTTCAGCGTTTCATGCAGGATATGATGGTCTGGAATGCGATCACGGAATACATCTTTGATGAGGCACTGGCAGACGCCAAGGGAGATCAGCAGCAGGTACAGCTGATCGAGGAAAAGATCCAGACGATCCGGAATGATAACTGCTCGAAGGAATTCGATGAAGCGATCGAGTGGGCTCTGGAAAATGATGCAACTCCTTTCGATAAGGAAGGATTTGAGGATTCCTATTATGCGGATGCAGAGGCAAAGTATGAAGAAGCGGATGCGCTTCTGAAGGAAGGAATGAAGGACAATCATAACGGCGATACCTTTAATCTGGTAAACGTGCTTTACTCCCTGGTTCTGTTCCTGCTTGGTATTGTCGGGATCTTCAAGAATATCCCGAACCGGTTTGCGGTATTTGTGATCGCGGTGGTTCTGATGCTTGCAGCAACCATCTACATGTTTACGATCCCGATGCCGACCGGCTTCAGCATCGCAAGCTTCTTCGGTGGCTGATGATCTTTGATCAGCTTGGAAAAACATGTGTGTAATAAAAAGGTTTCTTTCTCCGCCGACAGGCAGAGGGAGAAGCCTTTTTTTGATAAAATGAGTGTAAAAAAGGCCTGTTTTGCTCTTTTGTTGTTGAAGATAAGGCGTTTATGCCGCATAATAGAACATATAGGGGTGAGTAAAAAAGAGGAATCATCGAGAGAGTTTTTTGCGAGGATAAGATTTGAAAATACAACGTTTGCTGATTTTCATATATGTATTTCTGCTGATGACTTTGGCCTTGTGTTTTGTAATGCTTTCAAAACGGCCGGACTTTATGGCTTATGCGGCAGATGGGACTTTAGGTGAAGCGAAAACCGAAGCAGGATCTGAAACAGAATCCGGATCAAACGCCAATAAGTCAAACGGAAAAGAGGTGCTCACGGTCGGTGTACCCATGGATCGTTGCCCCCTTTTCTATATCGATGTGGATTCCAATGAGATCGTGGGCATCGGCGCGGATCTGATGCGTTATGTGGGCGAAGAGGCAGGATATGAGGTGGTGCTCCGCCAGATCGAGGAGGGGAATCTGAAGGATGCGCTGGACAACAGCACCTATGATGTGATCCTTCCCTTCGGAAGCGCCATCACAAGTACGTCGGGACATAACAGTGTTGTGACGGAAAATCTGTTCCAGACGCCCTTTACGCTGGTGACACTGAAACAGGACGAGGTGCCTCCGCTGGATTCCCTGAAGGTTGGTATGCTGAAATCTCTCGGTGGTGGGGCGGATACGGTGCGCCAGTTATATCCGGGGATCGAGATCACCATGTATGATACCATGGCGGACTGTGTAAAGGCTCTGCGTGACGATAAGGTGGATGCGCTGCTGCACAATTCCTATGTATGGAGTTATGTGCTTCAGAAGCCATCTTATTCGGATCTTGAGGTACAGCCCGAAGCCATGTTTTCCATGGATTTCCGGGCAGGTGTCAGGGATACGGTAAATGGCAGAGAGGTTGTGGAACGGCTGAATGCAGGCATCTCCAAATTGACCGATACAAGGCGGCAGGCGGTGATACTGGATTATACATCCAGAGATCTGTACCGGTATGATCTTTCGGACTTCCTTTATCGCTACGGGATCAGTATTCTGCTTGTATTCCTGCTTTTTATCGCGCTGATCATCATAGCGATTCAGCGTGTCCGTGCAGTTCGCAGAGAAAATGAGAGAAAGCTGCAGCAGATGATCAATCAGGATCACCTGACCGGAGCGCTCAGTATGACAGGCTTTCGGAAGAAGGCGGCGCAGCTCATTCATGATAATCCGGATACGCCTTATCTGCTGGCGTTCGTGAATATCAAGAACTTTAAATTCATCAATGACAGTCTGGGCAGACGCGCCGGCGATGATCTGCTTCGGTTCTGGGTTGCGGAAACCATGAAAACCCTGTCGGACCGGGAAGCTATGGGGCGGGTCGGCGCGGATCATTTTGTGGTTCTCCGGATATCCGGAGGAGAAGACAGACTGCGTCGGGATGATGAAGAAGTGATCGGTTCCGTAAGGAACTATTTTCTGGACAGGGGAAAAGAAAACCTGGTTCTGGTCAGCGGAGGACTCTATGTGCTGACGTCGGAGGATTACCGGCATGTGGACGTGGATCATATGCTGGATCTGGCGAGCATGGCGGAACGCAAGATTCGGGATAAACAGGGGGACGGATATGAATTCTATAATCCGGACCAGTGGGATAAGGGAAAACATGTGGCGGACGTGATCAGTCAATTGCCCAAAGCGCTGAAGGAAGGAGAGATTCAGGTCTGGTACCAACCGCAGGTGGATTATGCGACAGGCGAGATCACCGGCGGAGAAGCGCTTTGCAGATGGAAACACGGCAAGATCGGCTGGATCCCGCCGGGAAGCTTTATTCCGATCCTGGAGGATGCCGGAATGATCTATGATCTGGATCACTATGTCTGGGAAACGGCGTGCAAGGATCTGAAACGGTGGATCGATATGGGAATCCACAGGTCGGTCTCCGTCAATGTGTCCCGCTGCGACATCCGGGAGGATCGGGATCTGCCGGAGCTTTTCAGTGAGATGGTGAAGCGATATGACGTTCCTCCGGAACTGTTCCATATCGAGATTACGGAGACAGCGTACGCAGATAATTCGGAAATGCTGATCCGTACGACGGAGCGTCTGCGGGAGCTGGGCTTTCAGGTGGAAATGGATGACTTCGGCAGCGGCTATTCGTCTCTGCATATGCTGAAGGAAGTTCCGGTAGACCGGATCAAGCTGGATCTCCGTTTCCTGACGGATACCGGGGACCAGGAGAAGGGCCGGATCATCATCGGCTATATGATCCGGATGGTTGATTCTCTTGGCATGAAGATCATTACCGAGGGCGTGGAGACCCGGGAACAGGCTGATTTCCTTCGGAGCCAGGGCAGTACGGAGATGCAGGGGTATTTCTTCTACAAGCCGATGCCGGTGATCGAGTTTGAGGATCTGGGGAGTAAATGACCTTTTGTTTTTCTGAAAAAGGGTTGAGCATAAGGGAAAAGAATGGTATAATCTGATTGGCGCAATGCAGAGGGACGAACACTGAAATCGTTCCATGTATTACTTTACAAACTGCATTACAAATATCAACAAATTTCATCACAAATTTCATTACGGAAGGGGTTTTGGGGTATGGAGAACAAAAAAATCTTCGAGAATGATTCATGGCTGATCGAGCTTCGGCCGCGCAACTTGGTACATGAGGGTGAGCCCAACATGAAGGTATGGGTCCTCAGAGATGGACAGGAAGTGGCTCATTATTCCAATAAATACCGTGGATACGGATATTACAAGGATCATGAGGAACTGCTCCCGCCGAAGGTAAGCGCGATCGCTAAGAAGACCTGGGAGAAGTTAAAAGAAGGCCCCATCGACGATGCAACCGTAGCAGAGCTCACTGCGATCGAGGAGTAAACAATTTCAAAGCATGAGTTCGTTTTAAAAAGAGCGGCAGATACGCCGCTCTTTTTCCGTCAGTTCCTTTTGGACGGGAGGTTTCTATGTGGATTGCGATTTTAGTCAGTGTGATCATAGCTACAGGAATAGGGCTGTTCTTTTTGTTCACCAGATTTCAGCATTTTGGGATCGTTCGGCGGATCGCGGGGGAGCGAAAATGGCTCCGGCGTCTGTTGGGCCTGACACCGATCCTTCTTTTTATCGCGTTTTGCTTTCTGGATGCGATCAATACGATCATCGTGCTTTTGCACGTTATGATCTTCTGGGCGCTGGCAGAACTCGGAGCGCTTCTGTGGCGCAGGTTTGTCCGGCATGTTCGCAGGAATGTGAAGGAGGAGGTGCCCAGGAATACGGAAGAGAGCTGTGAAGCTTCAGAACAAGGTGCGGAAGGAAGCAACGCAGCGGAACGCAGATCGGAGGAGGAGCGTGCTGCGAAAGACACGTACCGCCCGTACCGGCTGGGGATCGGTGTTCTGGTCTTCAGCGCAGTCTATCTGTGTATCGGTTGGTATCTGGCTCATCATATCTGGGAAACGAAGTACGATCTTACCACGGATAAGGATCTGGGGCAGAAATCGCTGAAGGTGGTTCTTTTCGCGGATTCCCATGTGGGAACGACCTTTGACGGAGAGGGCTTCGCGGAGCAGATGAAGCGGATCGAAGCGGAGACCCCGGATGTGGTGGTGATCGCAGGAGATTTTGTGGATGACAGTACCACAAAGGAAGATATGCTTCGCAGCGTGCAGGCGCTGGGAGAAATGAAGACCACATACGGGGTCTATTATTCCTTCGGAAATCACGATAAAGGGTATTTCCGTTCCAGACGTTTCAGTTTTGATGAGATGATCGAGGAGATGGAGAAGTACGGGATCCATGTACTGCTGGATGAGGCGGAGCTGGTGGCGGACTCCTTCTATATCATCGGGCGCAGGGATAAGTCCGTGAAGGAACGGCTCAGTATGGAAGAGCTTGTGAAACCTCTGGATGCTTCGAAGTACATGATCGTGCTGGATCATCAGCCGAATGATTATGCATCAGAAGCGGCAGCGGGCGTGGATCTGGTGCTTTCGGGTCATACCCACGGCGGTCAGCTCATTCCCATCAACCGGATCGGGGAGCTGATCGGAGCGAATGATCGAACCTACGGATTGGAAGAAAGAGACGGTACCACGTTTATCGTGACCTCGGGTATCTCCGACTGGGCTATCGGTTTCAAGACCGGAACAAAGTCGGAATATGTGGTGATCAACATCACGGGGGTTGACAACAGGGAGGATTAATCTGTATTATGTCATAATGCACGGAGCACGAACTGCATGAGTGTTGTACGGCATGCAAGCGGATAATCAGTATATACGTGCGAAGTGATAATCTCACGGAGCGCTTTAGGCGCGAAGTGTGGAATAGGAGGACATAAGAAAAATGAAAGCAAAAACGAAGATCATTCTGTCAGTGATCTGCTTTGCATTCTTTATCGGCCTCATCGTGCTGGTGAAGAAGGTGGATGTGGCAGCCATCGGACCGGAAGGGACGGAGATCGGACTGTCCGGCATCAATCAGGATTTTCATAAGGCCACAGGCCTGAATATGGGCTGGTATAAGCTGACGGAATACATGGGCTACGGAGCTCTGGCACTGGTGGGGGTATTTGCCCTGGTGGGACTTGTGCAGCTGATCCAAAGAAAGAGCCTGTTGAAGGTGGATAAGACCATTTTGGCCCTGGGTGGGCTTTATGTGGTGGTTCTGGGACTGTATGCTGGCTTTGACAAGATCGCCATCAATTATCGTCCGGAGATTTTGGAGGGTGAGACCGCAGTGGAGCCTTCCTTCCCGTCTTCCCATACGATGCTGGCCTGCGTGGTACTGGGAAGTGCAGCCATCGTGGCAGGACAGTACATCAAGAATCAGGCGCTTGCAAGAACGCTTCAGGTGCTGGCTGTTGCGGCCTGCGTGGTGCTGGTGGTTGGACGCCTGCTTTCCGGCGTGCATTGGCTGACGGATATCATTGGCGGTGTGCTTATCAGTTTGGGACTGCTTTTCCTTTTCGCAGGAGTGCGGAACCTGCTGGGGGAAGGCAAAACACAAAACGCAGAATAAAGTAAGGAGCTGGGGGCAACTTGGGTTGGCCCCGGCTTTATGTCGAACAGTGTCATGGGGAGAAGCCTCTCATCCATGATCGCAGGAGTAAACTATGGAAATCTATCTCATTAGACATGGCACAACTAAGTGGAATGCGGATTTTCGGCTGCAGGGGAAGACGAATACCCCCTTGGATGAACTGGGATTGGAGATGGCACGACAGACCGGGATCCGTTTCCGGGAACTGGGGATCACCTTCGACCGGGTGTATACCAGTCCGCTCAGACGGGCCTACAATACCGCACGGCTGGCGGTGGGACTGCCCATGCTTACGGGAGATGTCCCTGTGGAGACGGGGAGTGTGACTGAGAGAGTGTCCATACCCAAAGCAGAATCACAGACCGGAATAGAACCGGAGCAGGAAATTGAAAACGCGGTTAACATAATTCAAGACGCGCGTCTGGAAGAACTTGGATTCGGTCAGCAGGAAGGAAAGAACACACTGGAGATGCTGAAGGATGAGAGTCTTCCTTTCCGCTACTTTAAGGACGATCCGCCAAAGTATGATACACTTACGGAGTCTGTGGGAGCGGAGAGCCTCACGGCTTTATGCAGGCGGACGGCGGAGTTCCTGCGGGAGGTGGTGGAGCAAGCCAATCTACCCCGTAGGATCCTCATTTCCGGCCACGGAGCCTGCAATAAGGCGTTGCTGATGCATATCCGGGGAGACCGGGATCTGGCCAACTTCTGGACAGGAGGACTCCAGCGGAACTGTGGCGTGGACCGCATCGAGTATGACCCTGAGACCGGAAAGTACACGATACTGGAGACCGGCCGGATCTACTATCCCGAAGATCTGGCGGCGAATTTCAAAAATCCGCTGTGAACGAAGCAGGAGGCTGTGATGAACACAGCCTCCGCTTCTTTTAGTCATATGAATTGTTTGATAGGGTCACCCGAAAGTGATCACAGACGCGCCGCGTACTTCTCCTGCTCATCCTTCGGAATCTTCAGAGCGTCCATCGCCTGCTGCGCAGACCATTTCATCGAATCCATAAGATTCTTAATGCTTTGCAGTAGAGATGACTCATGGCCCTTTTTCATGCCATTTTCCATGCCTTGTTTTAGCCCTTGTTCCATACCTTTTTCTATACCTTTTTCTATACCTTTTTCTATACCTTTTTCTATACCTTTTTCTATTCCCATCTGTTCAATGGCTTCTCCGAGATTACACATTTCCGTTACCTCCTCTTCAATCTCCCTTGTCATAGGGATGTGAAAAACCGTCCCCAGAATCTCCTTTTTTTGAACTACACTTAGTCTGGTTGAAAACAACGTACTGAGAAGCTGGATAATATCATTTTTATCCGATGTTCCGTCATCGCTGAGCGAGATTATGATGGCTTTCATCTTGTCATAGTTTTCAATCGGCTCGTTCACCACCCCGATCACTTTTTCCTGGTTAAATCCATACACGGCGATCGAGTTTTGACTTCCTTTCTTTGGATTAGGACAGATCCAAATAGAGTAAACCTTTTGCAGTTTCTGATAATCCAAGTGGTTAAACACGGTTCCCTTCTGTCGGGAAATTAGTCTTGCAAGATAATACACTGCTCGGGTGATGATAGAATATGGGAGTGATGTATCTATCTGTATTTCGATATTGATCACCAGTCGTATCATCTTGTGTGTGGTCGGAACGATAACGTCAAATATCAGATCATACCGTACTACACCTTCCTTGTCGGAAACATCCTCTGTATTGGAGCCGACGATTGTGAAATCTGCGTCCGGAATATCCTGATCCACAGATGTTTCACCTACCTTTACTTCTCCAACAAAGCAGTTCTGTTCGATGAAAGATAGTTCATACCCACGGAACTCTTCAACACATTCCTTCAATATCTTTGCAAGAATAATTCGGTGTCTTAGTATTCTCTTCGCAAGCGTATCAAATTTGGCTCTTGTATCGGACGCGTCAATGCTGCTTGCAAGTCCTGTTTGTATTGTGGTCACTGTTTCTACCTCCTGTTCCGGTCTGTCATAGATGTCAGCAATATAGCTGTCTGACATGCTGTATTCAATGTGCAACAAAACGTTGATCTTATCGGTATGCGAATTGTTGCAACGCCAGAACGGAGGCGGTCTCGCGGGGTGTGACCCCCTATTTCGCGCAACAGATTGTTTCATGAAAAAATCCTTTTTTTTATTACCGAAGAAAAAAACATGCCTTCGGTAACAAAAAAGGAACGCACTGCTACGCGCCCTGAATCGATATTCTATTGTGTATGATGGTAATTACGATGTACTGATACTACATTAGCATAAGCGGAGTGGAAGAGCAATGTTATTTTTCCGGATCTTTTTGCGTTTCCCGGAAGAAAAAGGGATATAGTCCATGGAAAATACTGTCCGAATAGTGCCTCCTATGCTATAATTACTTCGTGGGTTGTAATACTCGAAAAAATGTGAGAAGAAAACAATTTGTTGTTTCAGATAACAGGGAGGGTTGTATGGCAAGGGGTTCACATCAGA
>JAILAR010000056.1 GCA_024681515.1 Eubacterium sp.
CGTTTCGAATCCGGGCGAAATGGTTCGTGCAAAAGGGGCAGGAACATGGCCGTCAGATCCGCGGAGTATGATACATGAAAAAGCTTTTATGGGTGCTGATCCTGTCGATCCCTCTGTTCGTGCTGACAGGAAGGATTCTGGCATCTTCTGCCGAAGGGATATGGTATACGAATTCATTGGCGGATCAGTTGTCCTTCGTTCTTTTCTCCGAAGACGGAAGCAGCGAAACGATCCGCTGCTGGGAGGATGCGGATGGAGATCTGCAGGTCTTTCTGCCCTCCTACGCGTCGATGAGCGCACTGACCATGAAACCAGCCCGATTCAGTACCATCCGGATCAACGGAAAGAAGGTCAGAACGGGGATGGACTGTTCGGGGTATATGCTCGACACGGATTACAGCATCACGGATGGGAGAGACGAGGCGGTGATCCGGTTTCTTAAATCCGCGAACGTGGCAACCATGTATATTGAGACCCAATCGGGTGCGATAGACAGGATTCATGAGGATAAATCTCACAAGGAAAGTGCCGGGATCCGGCTGTTTACCGAGAAGGGAGAGCTGGTCTATAGAGGAGATGGTCTTGACCGGATCCGGGGCCATGGCAACTCCACCTGGAAGCTGGATAAGAGACCGTACAATCTGTATCTTTCCGGTGCGGCGGATCTGCTGGGGCTGGGGCGGAATGCCAGATGGGTGCTGCTGGCCAATGGGTATGACGCCACCGCTCTCCGCAATAAAGTTGTTCTTGATCTTGCTGATAAGGTGCGAAGCTTTGACAGATTTGCGCCGCATACCGATTATGTCGATCTGTATTTGAACGGTGAGTATGCGGGATTGTATCTCCTGGCGGAGCATGTGGCCGGTTTTGACAATCATGAGGTGCTGTCTGATGGGGGCACTTTGTTCACCTTAGTCAGACATCGCGAAACTTATACGACCGATTACATCTTTACCAGACGTGCGGCACAGCCGATCCTGCCGGATCAGGTTACGGAATCGTACCTGCGGGAGCTTGAAGACATTCTTTTGCGGTTCAACGAGGCACTGCTGTCTGAGGATCCGGAGGATCTGCGCTGGATGGCGTATACCGATATCGATTCCTGGGTAAGGAAGTACCTGATAGAAGAGATTACCATGAATAATGATGCCGGTGCGGGAAGTCAGTATTTCATCTGGAATGATCTTGAGAACAGGGTATACGCCGGCCCGTGCTGGGATTATGACGACATACTTGGCGATTACCTTTCCCGCAGTCCCAGATCCTTTCTGGCAAACAGGGAGTGGGAAAGAGAAGGTTCCTATACGCCATGGTTCCATGAGCTGCTGCAAAAACCCGCGTTTCAGGAGAAGGTGCGGACGGTGTACAGAGAGGAGTTTCTGCCGGAACTGGAGTGGCTTTTAGAGACCGGCATACAACAGTATGCGCAGAGGATCGATCGGGCCCGTTTTATGGATACGGTCCGGTGGGAGATTGATGATGCCGAAGAGGTAACGGAACGGATGGTGGACTATCTTAAGGAGCGTGTCGACTTCCTGAATTCCGCCTGGATAGAGGGAAAAAGCTACCACACGATCATGTTGAAGGGCCTGGAGTATTTTCGGTTTTACAGTGCTCCGGACGGAGAGGACGGTTCGTTCTTGCCGTCGCCGGACAGTCTTGAATTGCCCTCCGATTATCAGGTTACGGTCGGAGATACCTGGTATTACGAGGATACCGGGGAACCCTTTGATCCAAAGGCGCTCATCACGGAGGATATCACCTTATTCGCAAAGACCGCTGAGATCGATGAACCGAGTGTGTTATTGACAAATCATTCCAACAGAAGGAAGATAGGAACCATACTGTCATTGCTAATCATGATCCTCTTCCTGGGTTTCATGGTCCGTTCCGAAGCCGGGCGAAATGATTTGTGCAAAAGGAGGCATTGTATCAGTAAAATGAAGGAGGTTACAAGATGAGTTTCTCAGACATTTTCAGAAAATCCTTTCTGGATGGATTTACCGGCGCTGATATCAGTGTGGTCACAGCTTCTTCGGCGATGCTGATTACGGCATTCATTGGGCTGTACATCTTTGTTGTTTACCGTGTGCTTACCCGGAGGACGTTTTATTCGAAGTCCTTTAACATTTCGCTTGCGGCGGTCGCGGTGATTACCGCAGCTATTATTCTCACCATTCAGTCGAGTATCGTGGTTTCACTCGGCATGGTGGGCGCACTGTCCATCGTGCGGTTTCGCACGGCCGTCAAGGAACCGATGGATCTGGTGTTCCTGTTCTGGTCCATCGCGGCGGGGATCATCTGCGGCGTCGGACTGGCGGAGATCGCGGTCGTGCTCAGCCTGATCATCACCGTGGGAATCGT
>JAILAR010000058.1 GCA_024681515.1 Eubacterium sp.
GTACACCCTCTCAGGCCGGCTACTGATCGTCGCCTTGGTGGGCCGTTACCTCACCAACTAGCTAATCAGACGCGGGTCCATCTCACACCACCGGAGTTTTTCACACCGTACCATGCGGTACTGTGCGCTTATGCGGTATTATCAGTCGTTTCCAACTGCTATCCCCCAGTGTGAGGCAGGTTACCCACGCGTTACTCACCCGTCCGCCACTAAGTATTCCAAATGCTTCAATCAGAAGCAAGCTTCTTCAATCTGCGGGAGGAATACTCCGTTCGACTTGCATGTGTTAAGCACGCCGCCAGCGCTTATCCTGAGCCAGGATCAAACTCTCAAATAAAAGTTTGTAATCCTCAGATCATTTAATCGCTGTGCGATTATCGTAATCCATGTCTTACTGTTGTTTTGGATTTTCATCCGAAAAATAATTTTTAAAAGAATTTTTCGGGGTTGTCATGTTATTAAATTGTGAAAGAACAATATAAAAGCCGCCGCTCTTATGTCCGTCTTACGTAGTCTTTCGTGCGACAGCTTTTATATATTACCATCCGATCAAACGGATGTCAACATCTTTTTTCAAGAAATGTAAACTATTTTTTTCTACTGCGTTTTTCCTTTATTTTTATTGAGAAATCTTCTCTTTACAAAAGATATTCCTTCCTTCAGCACATCCCTGTAGATCAGGGATATCAGGGCCAGGATCACAACGCCGGTCAGAAGATACCACCAGGTAACATGGAAGAAGCATGCCAGCGTCGCCAGAACGGAAACCAGCGCGCACGCCAGGGCAAAGCGGCCGTTGGAATATTTAACGGGATATACTCTGTTCGCAAGTATGGTCCGAAGCACAAAGAACAGGATATAGGATATACCGGTGGAGATTGCCGCTCCCACAGCTCCGAACCGGGTGATAAGGAAGAAGTTGCCGATGATATTCGCCACTGCACAGGCAAGCGAGATCCATACATGATACCCGGACTTCTTCGTGAAATTGATCCCCAGCACCGTAGTTTCCGACACCGTGTACATGATCGGCATAAAAGCCAGGAACGGGAAAATGAAGGAAGCATCTCTGTAATCGGAACCGAGGAAATAGATAATGATATCCTTTGTGAGCAGGACCAGCACAAAGAGCATGAGCATACCATAGGATACCAGGCGGTTGATCCGTATATAAAACTGCCGGTCCCCGGGATCCTTATTAAAATGCTCAAATGCCACAGGCATCCAGAAAGTCGAGAAGACCGTCTGTACCTGTGAGATGAGATTCACGATGTTCTGCGCTCCCGTATAAAGCCCGATCTGGTCATAATCCGTCAGCTCCTTCAACATGAACTTGTCCGTTGAATGGAAGATGATCGTGATCGTAGTGGAGAAAATAAAAGGAATGCCGTACCTGAGAAGCTGGTCCCTGTCCGTCTTCAGTTCCTTTGACTGCGCTTTCCGTGCTGACCGGAAGCTGTCCTTTTCAACATAGACCGCCCCCAGGATCACCACGATCTCCGCGATCGTCACCGGAAGGATCAGCGTGATGCTCTTTCCGCCGAAGGCAAGATAGAAAAGCAGGATCGCCAGGAGGAGATACGCCAGTTTCCGAAGGATATTCAGAACCGAGTACACCACCGCTTTCTGCGCCATCCGCACCTTCATCAAAAGGAAGCGGTCTGCCACCAGACCGAGAAGATAGATGCAGAAAAGAATCGTGATGACAAACGACGGTTCCCCCACAAGGTATTCGGAGAAAAGATCACTGAAAAGGAGCAGCAAAACGGATGCTCCCGCTGTAAGAAGCATGGGGAACACCATACATTTCTTCAGGAGCATTACCCTCGAATGTTCATCTTCATCATAATAGAAGCGTACATATGACTGATCCAGTCCCAGATACAGGAAGGAGGATACAAGCCCTCCTACTGTAATGAACATGGAGTACTTTCCCATCTCCTCCGTAGAGATCAACCGGGTAAGTATCATGGTGGAAAGGAATCCCACCACCAGAGTGACCAGGGATCCCACCGCATATTTAGAGAAAGTTTTCAATAGATTCATGGACTATTCTCCACCCTTTTCTCCATTTCTTTCATCAAGAACCGACCGATAGATCTCCGTCAGTCTTTCGGAAATGATCTCCGGAGAAAAATGTGTCACCGCATATTCCCTGATCTCTGCCGGACGATACTCTGCGGCAGTATGATACATTTCCTCCATCACGTCCGCCAACGTATCCGGAGAATCATAATGCCCGACCTTCCCTGCAGCTTCGGGAACGAACTCCTCCGGTCCTCCGCAGATCGTTGCGATCACGGGAAGTCCGGCCATCATGGCCTCTGCATAGACAACGCCGAAGGTTTCCCGCTCCGAAGGCAGGACAAAACAATCTGCCCGTGAAAAGCAGTCTGCGATCTCTCTTCGTGTCAGCCTGCCCGTAAAGGTGACATGTTCTCCCAGTCCGAGGGATGCTGCAAGCTTCTCCAGTTTCTGTCTCTCTTCTCCTTCACCGACCACATCCAGAACCGCCTCCGGGCATTTATCCTTTATCAATGAAAAAGCCCGGATCAGAAGATCGATCCTCTTTCTGGGATTGAGATTCGAAACCGAAATGAAACGGAAGCCGTCATGTCCTGTTCTGTCCTTCCTGCAAAAGACATTTCCGTCTATGATATTATGAACCACTTCACTGCGGACACCGGTAATCCGGAGGATATTATCTGCCAGAAGCCGGCTGACAGAGATCAGACAGTCCGCGGACGTATACGCTTTCTCCGCTGTCTTCAGCAGTTTCTTCGAAACCTCCTGTCCCGCCATGATCGAAGAATGTTCCGTGATCACGAGCGGTATCCCTGTTTTCTCCGACAGCCGTGCAGCCATCCCTCCGTATTCCGTAAAATGGGCATGGATGATATCAGGCTTCTGCTCTCCCGAATACACCTTTTTATACATTTTTAACAGGATCCGGCTCCCGCATTTCACCATAAGTCCGGGAGAAACCGCGCCGATGGGATAAGACCCGATATATACACGGATCCCGTCGATCATTTTCTCAAAACGGCCAAATCCTCTTCTCCTTCGGATCGACCGAAGATCCAGAACAAAAAGCGTCACCTCATGTCCGGCCTTTGACAATGCTCTCGCCTGATCCATTTCAAAGATCCCGTTCAGGGGATTCTCCTTCGTGGGGATGCCACGTGATATTATAAGCAGTTTCATATGTCCAGGGCCCTCTTCATCCGCATCCCGGGCATGCAGCCGGTCAGCGGGCTCTTCCTTACAGTGTCCGGTATAATGCCAGTAATTTTTCCTCTTCTTTTTCCCATGTGCAGTTCTCCGTCACATA
>JAILAR010000110.1 GCA_024681515.1 Eubacterium sp.
ACATTTCCAGAGGCGGGACGTAAAGGATCTGAGTCATCCGAAGCCCTACGGTTTCCTGATCACGAATCCTCCCTACGGTGAGCGGCTTTCGGAGAAGGAAGAACTGCCGGCTCTGTATGAAACCATCGGAAAGGTCTATGCGGAGCTGGATAAATGGTCCATGTACATCATCACCTCCTATGAGGAGGCGGAGAAGTACATCGGTCGGAAAGCGGATAAAAACCGCAAGATCTACAACGGTATGATACGGTCGTATTTCTATCAGTTCATGGGACCGCGGCCGCCGAAGAAGCAGCCGGGAGACGGACCGGATCACCAGAGGTGAGAGTTTGAAAAAATGGATCATACTTCTGCTTTTGCTGGGCACCGCCGGAGGACTGATCTTCTGGTTGTCCGGGCAGACGCAGAGAAAGATTACAAAAAATGATAATTATGACGTGAGCCTGGATCAGTTTCGGTCGGATCTCGCCATGAGCGTGGACCGTCAGGAAATGGATCTGCTTCTGAACGGCCTCAGTCTGCGGAGCTTCGGTTACCGGGTCCGGATGACGGAGGATCTGCAGCTTCTCTGCCAGGAGCGTATGCTTCAGGACGTTATGGGCTGCTCGATCCTGCGCGCGGCAAATGGGGATGTGACCATCGAGCGAGGGGATACCGTCATACGGCTTGAGGAAAACAGCAAGAAGGCCTATGTGGATGACCAGAAGGTCACATTGTCTACGCCCTATCAGTTTTCAGAGGAAGAGCAGCAGCTGTACCTCCCGGTGTCGCCCCTGATGGAGGCCATGGGGTATCGCGTTACGGTTTCCTATGCGGAAAATGAGGTGAACTTCGAAGACCAGTCTGCCGGAGATCCTCTGCCTGCACGCTATGACATGCGGGACAAGGGAAGGGTCACACCGGTGCGGGATCAGGGACGCTACGGAACCTGCTGGGCCTTTGCTTCGCTGGGAGCGCTGGAGACCACACTGATGCCCTACGAGGAGAACCAGTATTCCACGGATCACATGGCGCTGAACAACAGCTATCGGCTGGACATTTCCGCCGGCGGTGAGCACACCATGAGCATCGCGTATCTGGCGGCATGGCAGGGGCCGGTATATGAGGAGCAGGATCCCTATGACGGGAAGACCGAGGACGGACTTGAGGCGGTCAAGCATCTGGAAGAGGCCATCATCATCAACGAGCGGGACGATGAGGTCCTGAAAAGTGCCATTTACCGGTATGGCGGCGTGGAGACATCTCTGTATCTGGAAATGGAGTACATCAGTTACGATTCCATGTATTATAACGCCACGACTTCTGCGTATTACTATTCAGGCAAGGCAAAGCCCAACCATGATGTGGTTGTGGTCGGCTGGGATGACAATTTTCCGAAGGAGAATTTCTCCGTTCGTCCGAAGAAGGACGGAGCTTATATCTGTAAGAACAGCTGGGGCGAGGAATTCGGAGATCACGGGTATTTCTATGTGTCCTATGAGGACGGGAACCTCTGCAACGAATCCATCGTTTATACGCGACTGGAGGATGCGGATAATTTTCAGCACATCTACCAGTCGGATATGCTTGGCTGGGTCGGAGAGCTGGGCTTCGGCAAGGAGGATGCGTATTTTGCAAACTGCTATGTGCCGGAGAGGGATGAGACGTTGGAAGCGGTCTCCTTCTATGCCACCGGGCCGCGAACCACATTTTCCGTGTTCTATGTCCCGCAGGTGAAGGATACGGCGGATCTTCGTTCTACGGAGTTCCTGGTGTCCGGAGAGACCCGGTATGCAGGGTACTACACCGTGCGGATCCCGGATCCCCCGGAGCTTACCGAGGGACAGAAATACGCCGTGGTGGTGAAGGTGAACACCCCCGGTTCGAAGCGTCCTATTGCTGTGGAATATGCGGCGGATGAGCGGACCATGGGCGCGGACATTTCCGACGGAGAAGGCTACATCAGCCTGTACGGCGGAGGAGCCTGGAGCAGTGCAGAGGAGGCAGGCTGCAACATCTGCCTGAAGGCATTCACGAATGACCGAAAGACAGAGCCGAAGGACGAGGAAAGCGAAACGGAATAATGAGTCCCGGCAAAGCAACATGTCATCCTGAGCAAAGCGAAGGATCCTGTGAGATTTAATCCTGAGAAAGGAGCCAGATTATGAAGCTAATATTTGCAACCGGAAATAAGAATAAGATGCGTGAGATCCGCCAGATCTTCGGGGATTTCGGATTTGAGATCCAGTCCATGAAAGAGGCGGGGATCAATATCGATATCGTAGAGGACGGAGCGTCCTTTCAGGAAAATGCACTGATCAAAGCCCGTGCGGTACATGCGGCCTGCGGTGCGTTGGTGCTGGCGGATGATTCCGGTCTGGAGATCGATGCTCTGAATCGGGAACCCGGCATTTATTCCGCACGGTATCTGGGAGAGGATACGTCCTATGACGTGAAGAATGCCAACCTGATCCAGCGGGTGGAAGGTCTTCCGGATGAGAAGCGCTCCGCACGGTTCGTCTGTGCGGTGGCAGCGGTGCTGCCCGACGGACGTGATCTGGTACAGACCGGCGTGATGGAAGGCCGCGTGGCATATGCACCTGCCGGAGAGAACGGCTTCGGCTATGACCCGATCTTCTTCCTGCCCCAGTATGGGAAAACCTCTGCGGAGATCTCTCCGGAGCAGAAGAACGCCATCAGCCACAGGGGTCAGGCGCTTCGGATGATGAAGACCGCTCTCGAAGCAATGCTTGATCACTAATCGCACAGACTGTATATGAGTTGTAAGGCATGTAATCAGTAACCACATGAGGAGTGCTAAGTATGGAACAGCCGAGAAAAATATTAATTATGAGTGATACGCACGGGACGGCAGTCTACGCCATCCAGGCTATCGAAAGAGAGAAACCCATCGACCTTCTGATCCATCTCGGAGACCTGCAGGGTTCGGATCGGGAGATCTCTGCGGCAGCGGGATGCCCCTGCCTTTTTGTTCGCGGAAACTGCGACTATGATCATATGATCCCGCTCTCCAGGGAGATCCCGATCGGAAAGCACAGGATCTTTGCGGCGCACGGGCACATGCAGCATGTCAGGGACGGCACCGAGTATCTGGAAAGGACCGCAAAGTCGTACGGTTGCGATATCGCCATGTACGGCCATACGCATGTTCCGGATCTGCGGGAGAAAGAGGACATCACGGTCCTGAATCCGGGAAGCATCAGCCGTCCGCAGCAGACCAACCCGAAGAAGACTTACGTAGTCATGACACATGATCCAGAGACAGGGAAACTTGATTACGAGTTGAAAAACCTATAATTACCATTCAGGAGTTCAAATGAAAAAAGGCGACATCATCGAAGGAACCATCGAAAACTACAGCTTCCCCAACCGGGGAAGTTTTCGTTATGAGGATCAGAAGATCACCGTGAAAAATGCCCTTCCCGGCGCAAATGTCCGCATTCGCATCACAAAGAAGAAGAGCGGTGCCGCAGAGGGAATGATACTGGACACACTGAAATCCTCGCCCTATGAGACGAAGAAACCGGTGTGTCCGCATTTTTATGAGTGCGGAGGCTGCACATACCAGCCCGTGGCTTATACAAACCAGCTTCGCCTGAAAGAACAGATGGTGAAGGATCTGCTTACTCCGGTGGTTCCGAGCCTGCCCTGGGAAGGAATTGAGAGTTCTCCGGATCAGTTTCAGTACCGGAACAAGATGGAATTCTCCTTCGGAGATGCGGAGAAGGATGGACCTCTGACCCTGGGGCTTCACCGGTTAGGTTCTTCTTACGATATTTTGGAGATCCGCGGCTGTGCGCTGGTGCGTCCGGCCTGGAACGAGATCCTGAAATACACCCAGAAATTCTTCCGTGATCACAAGGTATCCTTCTATCACAAAATGCAGCATTACGGGATCCTGCGGCATCTGGTGGTGCGGCAGTCTTTTGCGGACGGCGGGATCCTGGTGAACCTTGTCACGACAACCAAATACGAGCTGCAGGCTCCGGAGAAGAAAGTGCCGGATATGGCGGCTGAATCCTCAGACGCCGGTGATGGCCTCCGTAATCAGATCATCCAGGATCTTCACCTTCCCGAATATGTGGCAGGCCTTGTGGGACTGGAAGCCTCCGGGAAATTTGATACCCTTACCAGTCACAGTCATCTGGCCGGTGTCATTTATACGGAAAATGATTCTCTGGCGGATGCGGTTAAGGCGGACTCCGTGACACTGCTCTATGGACAGGACTACCTGATGGAAGAAGTGCTGGGGCTGAAATTCCGTGTGTCCCCATTTTCCTTCTTCCAGACCAATACCCGCGGATGCGAAGTGCTGTATGGCAAAGTGCGGGAATATGTGCTGTCGGTATACGAGGAGGCGATTCGAGTCGTAGATGCGGAAGGCGGCGAACCATCCGAGTCGGCGAAGAATATTGAAGGAATAGCGACTGGCGACACGGACGGAGCGAAGAAAGCCGGTGTGATCTATGACCTGTACAGCGGTACCGGGACCATCGCCCAGCTGCTGGCGCCTGTTGCGAAGAAGGTCTACGGCATCGAGATCGTGGAAGAGGCCGTGGAGGCAGCGCGTGAAAATGCAAAGCTGAACAAGCTGAAAAACTGCGAGTTCATCGCCGGCGATGTGCTGCAGAAACTGGATGAGATTGAGGAACGCCCGGATTTCATCATCCTTGACCCGCCACGCGACGGCTGCACGCCCAAGGCACTGGACAAGATCATAAGCTACGGAGTTCCCTATATGGTCTACATCAGCTGCAAACCCACATCTCTGGCCAGAGATCTGGTGACATTGCAGGCCAGAGGTTATCAGGTTCTGCGAGCCTGTGCGATCGATGAATTTCCGAATACTGTTCATGTTGAGACGATATGTCTTTTGGGCAACAAAAGTAAAAGGCCGGATGACCGGATTCAGGTTCGGGTGGATGCGGATCAGATATTTGATATCCTGGAGCGGGAGAAAGAAGAAAAGCTTCGGCAGAGTGATTGACCAAAGAATAATAGTGAATGAAGCGAGGACGACAACTGCCGATGGTGTCGTCCTCTTTTTTTGTGTGATTGTTTGAAATTTCTTTTCGGATGAGGTGTTTGGGTTTTCTGATGTGCTCGTTATGTGTATCGGTGTTCCATCGGGGCACCAATCGAGTTGTTCGCTGTCCCATCGGGACAGGAGTCTGTAGTGACCTTCATTTGAGGCTTAACAATTGTTTTTTGTCCCGTTTTGAGGTCCTCTGCAATTGGTATACTTCTTACGAGCAACACCTCCATGTACATCTCGGAAACCGAGAGTACAGGAGACTGGTTCTGGGGACACCCCAGACCCCATCATTCAAAAAAAGAACGAGCTCTTTACTGTAACGGATTGGTGAATTGGAACTGTTTGATCAATTAATGGGTTATTCTATCATCTGATAGAGCAGCCATCTCCGGTGAAACTCACCAAGATATTTTTTCGATACAACAATATCCAATCTATTTTCCAAATGCTTCAAGGTTAGAGTGCGATCGGATTCTCGAAGTACATATTTTAGCCCGACAACAAGACCTCGGGTTATTTCCATAAAGCATGACTCCGGGAGCTTTGGAAGTAGTTCTTTCATTCGGGAGTGTACGGTATAGGTTTTTCCGGGTGTATGTATTTTTAAAACTCGGGAGTCTGATTCGATCATGATTATGGAGGATACGGGAAGACGAAAAGACTCTTCCTTAGTCTCTATCAGGATCATCTGGTTGGATGTCGTATATTTTTTCAAGGCAGTCTGCATGCTTCTGTAGAAGCGGGGTTCATCCACTGGTTTCTTCAGATAACGAAATACTCCTGCGTCAAAGGATTCGTCAAGATAAGTATCCTCATGTCCGGTAACGATGAAAATGATGATGTCGGGATTCCACTCACGAAG
>JAILAR010000186.1 GCA_024681515.1 Eubacterium sp.
CTTGCATCCACCTCTCCTGTAAAACGGACTACATCATCGATCACAAGCGGCAGCTGCTCATTCATCAGCCGGTTTGCGATACTCAGGCGCACTGCCAGGTATACCCGGCATGCAAGCTCCTCCGGCAGTACATCCACCGCAAAACTTCCACCTGCACCATTCACCACGAGTCCTTCTGCAGGATCAAAACTGATCTCATCAAACCGTCCACCTGTCAGAGGTGCGACATACTCGGATATATACGGCACAAAGGTCTTTGCCGCCTTCTCCTGAAATCTCTTTGACTGGTTCTCGATCGTTCCGATGGCAAGGCGGATCGCTCTGCCCTCTTCCTCCAGTTCACTCTTCTTTTTAAATACCAGATTAAACTCTTTTTTCAGCTTGTCTCTGCGGTTCTTCCGCTCGAGCAGAGCTGCCTCTTCCTCCTTCAGCTGATCCTTCTTTGCCGAGTATTCCTTGGCAAAGGTCATATCAAATTCTGCTTCTTCCTGTTTCTCGTTTTCCTCTTCCAGTTCTTCCAGAACCTTATTGAAATCATCCTCCGTGGGGACGACCACATCATCATCCTCAAAGAATCCCTTTGCACGGAAACCATCCAGCATGGTGATAATAACAAAGATGGCGGTGAAGATGATAAAGAGTTTTCGAACCGCATCATCAAAGGGAAGCAGATATACGATGGCTGCGATAACGCCGATTACGAAGAGACCGGTCAGAATGATCACTGCGATGTTGTCCGTGATGGGTTTCTTCTTCTCTTCCTCTTCCTCTTCCAGCGCGCCATAGGTCTTCTGGGCCTCAGTCAGGCGGTCGATACGCTTGTTCAGATCCTCATCCGCCTTATAGGAAACGGATCCGTCCTCATTCTCCACCAGCTGTCTGGCAACACGTTTTCGTTTTGCAGCTTCAATGGCGAAGTCATCCGTCAGCTGACGCATGGCCTTTTTATTCTCTTCCAGTGCAGCATCCACATCATCATACTGCTCGATCTTCTCTGTCAGATCGTCCAGACGGCGGATCAGGGGCTGCGGGTCATTTTTCTTCAGTTCGCTCCGCAGATATTTCACTGCTTTTCTCCGGTCCAGATGCCCGTTTCCGGTCTCGATCTTGTTGCCCAGATAAGTGCGAAGTTCATCGGATGCAGATCCATCCCCGGTGGATATCACGAAGTTATCGGTATAGGTATTTCTATCTGTAAGAAGGACCATACCCGTAAGGGTATCCTGATTCTTCAGCGTCAGCTCCCGTCCGGTCTGAACATCCAGAACGGAGGTCTTCTTCGCTCCCGCCAGGAAGGACCGGTCGATCAGATAGGTCTTATCCTCCTGCTTCGCATATCCGGTTCCGGAGTATCTGCTCCGACCGTGAGGTTTACACGCTTCGTAGGCTGCATCCCCGGAGGAATCTCCGCCTTTTCGTATACCAAACAGAACACCCGTGATAAACTCACGAATCGTGCTCTTTCCGGATCCCTGTTTCCCTTCGATCAGATTGATCCCGGGCTGCAGGTTGATCTCTTCATTATGAAATTTACCAAAATCTCGTAGTAAGAGTTTTGTAAGATACATGTCATTCTCCTGCTCTGATCAGGGCTTCCAGTCCGTAGCGATTTGCTTTCTCCCTGATCTTTTCATCTACTGAGTAATTCTCCGATATATCCCGGATGAAGCCTCCGATCAGATTCGCTTCATTTTCGGAACGCAGCACCTCCTGCTCTCTGGCAGAAAGTGTCTGATCGTCTATCTCATAGATGTTAAATCTCTTTCTCAGTCGTGTGAAGTCCGGCTTCAGTGATTCAGACGCGAAACCGCGCATGACAATGCTGTAGATGTTCTCATATCCCATCTTCATCATCTTCTCTTCCGCCAGTGTCGTCAGATCATCTCCGGAGATATCCGGTCTCAGCTCAAATGTGAAGCGGATATACTGCCTTCTGGCGATGGGACACCAGGTGATCTTCACACCCTGCTCCGTCATGTCTCCCAGGACATAACCGTGCTTACCCTGATCCTTTACGGAAAGAGGCTCCGGCGAACCGGAAAAAGCCATCCGGTTCTTCAGCATGTGAACTGGCTTTCTGGAACCGCCCATAGCCACATAATCATAACCTTTGCGGGCAATGATGTCCTTGTGGAAGGGCATATGATCAGGATCACCGCCGTTCGCCAGCAGGATATTGTAAGCAGACTCCCTGCCGGGGCCGATGGTATCAAGGATATTCTCTCTATGCTCCGGCTGGCCGTAACTGTAACCGGTAACACAGGTATTAACGCCTTTCAAATATGCATTTGTCGTTTTTTCTCTGGGGAATACAACCGTCTTGGAACGGAATTCATAGGATTCCATCGGAGAACCCGGAGCGATATAATCTGCACTGCCCCCGATCAGAAGGGTCCTGGTGTGCTCCAGTGTACATAGCTTCTCATCCAGCCAGTCCAGCTGCTCCGTTGTCGGCGGAGCTGCAAACAGATTACCCGCGATCAGAAGGAGCTGAACCTGCTTCTCATTGCAGTCCGCAAGAACCCGCAGGAAGGTTTCCTCAATCTCCTTAGCCCGGTCCTTACTCCAATCCTTACCCTCATCCGGCACATATCCAAGAAATACATCTGAAATGTGAATAAATCTCATTTTTCTTTCCTTTTCCTTTGTCATTCGGAGAATGCAAAATACATACTCACACAGATAACAGTATTATAAACCAGAAACCCCTATCATGCAAAGAAAATATTATAAAAAACAAAGCGAAATATACCCTAATTTCACCAAAAAAACAGAATTTCACATTTTTGTACTTGACGAAAGGATAAAAAATCAGTATGATATGTTTTGTGTTTTGAGAAAGGCATAAAACGGCGCGTGGCTCAGTTTGGTAGAGCGCTGCGTTCGGGACGCAGAGGTCGCAGGTTCAAATCCTGTCGCGCCGACACTGATAAAACCTGGGGTTTCCCGGGTTTTTCTTTTTGAATCCGCCTGTTCATTTCTACCTTTTTT
>JAILAR010000139.1 GCA_024681515.1 Eubacterium sp.
GAGCTGGGTGTAACCGGTATCACGGTAACACAGGTCAGTGGCTGCGGTATCCAGAAGGGTGCCGGCGAGATGTACCGTGGAGTTGAGATGGATATGACCTTACTTCCGAAGATCAAACTGGAAGTAGTCGTCAGCGGTATCCCGGTTGACAGCGTCATCGAGACCGCCAAGAGAACCCTGTACACCGGCAAGATCGGTGACGGTAAGATCTTCGTATATCCGGTAAGCAGAGTTGTAAAGATCCGGACAGGTGAAGAAAACTACGAAGCATTACAGGACGTTGAGTAAATAACATGTCATTCTGACGAGCGGAGCGAGGAAGAATCCTGTGACTCGTTCGAGTGAAAGGATCCTTCGGCTCTGCCTCAGGATGATATAGAAAAAGATAGGAGATAAAAACAATCAGAGGAGGAGAAAAACAATGGAAAAGACAAACGTACCCGAGCTTTTTGGATCTCTGGTCTTTGATGACCGCGAGATGCGCGCACGGCTTTCGAAGGAGGTTTATTCCTCTCTTCGTAAGACCATCGACGAGAATGTACGCCTGGATGAGAAGGTAGCTGAGGCAGTTGCTGAGGAAATGAAGGAGTGGGCCGTAGAAAACGGCGCAACCCATTTCACACACTGGTTCCAGCCCCTGACAGGCGTAACGGCAGAAAAGCATGATTCCTTCATCGAGCCGACAAAAGACGGCGGCGTTCTGATGGAGTTCTCCGGCAAGGAGCTGATCAAGGGCGAGCCGGATGCATCTTCCTTCCCGTCCGGCGGTCTTCGCGCAACCTTTGAGGCCAGAGGCTATACCGCATGGGATCCCACATCCTATGCATTTATCAAGGACCATACCCTGTGCATCCCCACGGCATTCTGCTCTTATTCGGGAGAGGCACTGGACAAGAAGACACCGTTGCTCAGATCCATGCAGGCCATCAACCGCGAAGCGCTGCGTGTGCTGCATCTCTTCGGAAATGAAGATGTAAAGCATGTCTCCACGAGTGTGGGACCGGAGCAGGAGTATTTCCTTATTGACCAGAAGCTGTACAGCCAGCGTACCGATCTGGTTTATACCGGACGGACACTGTTCGGCTGCAGACCGCCGAAGGGACAGGAAATGGATGATCACTACTTTGGTGTCATCAAGCCGAGAGTAACGGCATACATGGAAGATCTTAACAATGAACTCTGGAAGCTGGGCATTCTGGCGAAGACAGAGCATAACGAGGTGGCTCCGGCGCAGCATGAGCTGGCACCGATCTACTCCACCACAAATATCGCAACCGACCATAATCAGCTGACCATGGAGATCATGCAGAAGGTGGCAAAGCGCCATGGCATGGTATGTCTGCTGCATGAGAAGCCATTTGCCGGCGTAAATGGTTCCGGTAAACACAACAACTGGTCCATCGCCACGGATACCGGCGTAAATCTCCTTTCACCGGGCGAAACGCCCTATGAGAACGCACAGTTCTTGCTCTTCCTCTGCGCCGTGATCCAGGCGGTGGACGATTACCAGGATCTGCTCCGACTGTCCGTGGCTACTGCAGGCAATGATCACCGTCTTGGTGCAAACGAAGCGCCTCCGGCTATCATTTCCGTATTCCTGGGCGAGGAGCTGACAGGAATCCTGAATGCGATCCGCGATGATAAGCCGTATGAAGGCGTGGAAAAGGTAATCATGAAGCTGGGTGTTCATGTCCTGCCGCGGTTCTCTCGTGATACCACAGACCGCAACCGTACATCACCGTTTGCCTTTACGGGCAACAAGTTCGAGTTCCGTTCTCTCGGTTCCTCCAACAGCATCGCCTGCGCAAATATCATGCTGAACGCAGCAGTCGCTGAGTCTCTGCATCAGTACGCAGATGAGCTGGAGAAGGTAGCCGGCAAGGAAGAATTCCAGGAGGCGCTGCATAACCTGATCAAGCGTGTGATCACAGAGCATCAGCGGATCCTCTTCGACGGCAACGGCTATGGCGAGGACTGGATCAAGGAAGCAACAGAAGTTCGCGGCCTGTCCAACCTGAAGACCACAGCAGATGCAATGCCGAAGCTGCTGGACGAGAAGAACATGGAAATGCTGATCCGCCACAAGGTATTCAACGAGGCAGAGATCCATTCCCGCTGCGAGATCATGCTGGAGAATTATGTGAAGACCGTGAATATCGAAGGTCTCACCATGGTGGATATGGTACGGAAGGATTACCTGCCGGCCATCGAGGAGTATCTCTACACACTGTCCCGCGCAGTAGACTCCATGAAGTCTGTCAGCGCAAATGTAAAGTGCCGTTACGAGATCTCCACCATCGAGAAGCTTACGGATCTCACGGACAATATCCTGACCTCCGTAGAGGCTCTGGAAGGCGTTCTTGAGAAGCTGAAGGGTATCGAGGATATCTTCGAAAGCTCTGCAGCAGTTCGCGATGAGCTGATCCCGGCCATGAATACACTTCGTGGTTATGTAGATGCAGCCGAGATGCTGACATCCGCGAAGTACTGGCCGTATCCGAGCTATGGAAAGCTTCTGTTCTCCGTACAGTGAGCGAGTAACGAGTCCAACCGACGTAGAAAACAGAAAGGGATCGCCCTCATGCTTGCATGAAAGGGCGATCCCTTTCTGTTTTCGTGCGCGGTCCGGCGACAGACGGACAGCGTGTGCGCGAAGCGCCGGGCGCCTGAGCGGCGGCAAATTCCCCGTGCGTGTCTTGTGCGTGATGCTGCTATCTGATAAAATACAGGAAGTGATCTTCCGAAAATGAGAGGTAGAACATCTTGGGAACAAACAAGAACCAAAACAGGAACCAAAACAGATCAAATAAGGATCGAAAGCGCAGGAGTACTCCGTCCGCAGCAGTAGCTCCGCTGGATCCGAAACTTGTGCGCCGTGCCATGCGATGGGACGAGGACGCATTTCATGAGATATATGAAGCAACCCATGACCGGATGGTGCACGTTGCAAAGAAGTACATGACGAAAGAATCGGTTACGGAAGAGGATCTGGCGAGAGTGATCCAGGAAGCACATATCCGGATCTGGCAGGAGCTTCCGAAGCTGGACAGACCGGACAATTATGTGCCCTGGGCAAGCAGGATCGTGGCAGAGACAGCGAAGCTGGATGGCCGGCAGGCAGTGGCGCAGACAGATCCGGGAAAGAGAACCCGTTCCAATGCATTTTCAAAGCTGAAAACAGAGAAGGCCCGAAAGGGTGAGGGAACCGAGAAAGCCGAGAAGAGCGAGAAAGCCGAGAAGAGCGAGAAAACCGAGAGAAACAGGAAAGCCGAGAGAGGCGAGAATGCCGCAAAAGCTGAGAAACCTCCGAAGACCGAGACTCCGGAACAGATCGGTTCCTTCCTGAAAACGCCGGGTGGCAAGATCGCCATCGGGGCGGCGGGTCTGGTGATCGCCGCCAGTGTTCTGCTGGGGATCTATATGCTGATCCATTCTCTGGTAAGCCGGCCGGAGTCGGAGACGTCCGCTTCCACCGAGGTCAGTGCATCTACGGAAGCCCCGATCTATGTGACGGTTTCCGGCAATACGGAGGGGACGGAAGCCGGCGTTTCGAGTGAAGATACTTCGGAGAAGACTTCCACGGAGGCAGATACGACCGAAGCAGTCACGGAACCGGTGACGGAGAAACCCACGGAAAAGGTTACGGAAAAAACTACGGATATTACGGACCCCCACGAGCCAGGCTGGCAGGAGATCAACGGAAAGCGTTATTATTATGACGCAAAGGGGAAGCTTAAAACCGGTTGGCTGGAGGCAGACGGAAAGTGGTATTTCCTGAATCCCACGGGCGAGATGTGTATCGGGTGGAGGATGATACAGGGCAGGAAATACTATTTTGATGAAAAAGGAGTTATGAGCGTCGGGAAAGTGAACATAGACGGACAGGATTACACTTTCGATGAACGCGGGGCGATGGTTCCGTAGAGAAGAGTGAGATCCATATGAAACAGAGCCGGAGGGTGAACGTTGTCATCCTCCGGCTCTGTTTCTCTATGAGTTGTTATCGGTGATGTTACTCATCTGCGGTCCGGTTTTCCATATTCTTTTTGTAGTACATATCCCGATAGGCCTTGGGGGACAAGCCGGTCACCTTCTTGAAGGTAGATGTAAAGGCACTTTGGGAAGAAAACCCGAGAGAGAGGGAAATGTCCAGGATCGGGAAATCCGAGAATCGGAGCATGTTCTGGGCCGTACGGATCTTTGCGTCATTGATGAACTGGTTCACGTTCATACCGGTCTCTTTCACAAACAGGCGGGAGAAATAGCTGGTGCTGAGTCCGGCCTTTTCCGCCAGTTCACGGACCGTCAGCGGTTGGTGCAGGTTGTCGTAGATGTAATCGATGCTGCGCCGGATATG
>JAILAR010000147.1 GCA_024681515.1 Eubacterium sp.
AGCGACGTGAGTCGCTTAGTACCGCTAGGGGTACCCGCAAATAAGGCGCGAGCCGGGCCGAGAAAGGCATCTGTGACCAGTCATAGTGCCGAGGATAATTTGTGTGATAGAAATCGTGCCAACGATTACTTGACAGAGTCAACCAAATCACACTGCGTGACAAAATGGATTAATCACGTATAATCTATAAACTATACACCAAACTCATCCAAAATACCGTTCCGCTAGTTCCTTCGTCCTTCATGCTTCCTCCGGTATCCGGTACAGTTTACATGCATTTCCCCAGGTTTTCCGACACACCTCCTCGACGGAAATGTTCTTGATCCGGGCGATCTCCCCGGCAACCAGCGGCAAACTGCGGGAATCATTTCTTTCCCCCCTGTGTCCGTCAGGGGGCAGATACGGAGCATCTGTTTCCAGAACCAGGTGCTCCAGCGCCACCTGCCTTACGGTCTCTCTTAGCCGTTTTGATCCCGGATAGGTCACCACTCCGCCGATTCCGAGGAAGAAGCCAAGGCGCAGGAAGCGAACCGCCATTTCCGGACTGTAGGAATAGCAGTGGATCACCCCGCCGACCTCCGCCGCTTTCTCCTGCTCCAGGATCTCTGCGGTATCCTGCGCCGCATCTCTGGAATGGATGACCACCGGAAGCCCGGCGCGCCTGGCGATACGGATCTGCTTACGGAAGAAATACTGCTGCAGATCCCGGTCCGCCGGCGGCCTGCCCTCCTTCCTGGCATAGTCCAGGCCGATCTCCCCAATGGCTGCTGCCTTCGGGTCTTCGGCCAGGATCTCCAGCCGGAGGAGATCATCTTCGTCCGCATCCGGTACATGTAGCGGGTGGACCCCCACCGCTGCCACACATCGTGCATATGCCTCCTCTCGCGGCTGTTCCCTCAGGTCACCTCCCTGCGTCTCCGGCCGTCCCCTCAGGTCACCTCCCCTGGTCTCCGGCAGGCTGCCCTCAGCCAGTTGAAGCCCGCGTATGGAGGAAGAAAGATCATATCCGATCACGGCCGTTCCCATGACATTCACTGCACGGATGCCCTGCAGGACCTCCTGCAGATCACCTGCGAAGCGGGGATCATTATAATGAGTATGTGTATCAAAGTATCTGTTCATTACCGGTGCTCCTATCTGATCGCAGTTTTCCCGACCGCTGTTTCCGTAGCTGATCCTCTGCTCTATCCGAGTAGCCGTTTACTTTTTCCGCAGCGGCCTCAATGGCACTTACCCCTTCAGCATCTTCTCATAACGGAGGCGTTCCAGATACTGCTGCCTTAAATCATAACAGAGCGCTACGATCTGAACGAACATGGTGATTGCCATACCATACCAAAAGAAATGCGCCCCCGGAATGGAGATAAACCGGTCCATGAGATCTATGCCCAGGGTAAGGATCAGAGGGATGCAGGACAGCAGGAAGTACAGCGTGTCCCTGCTTCCCTTCACCTCAGTCATCAGAAGGACGATCATCAGAAGAATAAAGGTCCCGGTCAGATGAAGGATAAGAAGCGTAATGACCACTCCCAGGTATATGGTGCCTGTAAGATTTGCGATGCCCTGTGAACTGCCGCGCCGCAAATTGGTCTTGAAATAAAACAGCAGGGAAGAAAGAAAACCGAATTCTGTCAGATGATCCGGAGTATAACCGAATTGCACATGCTTAAATTCAACCGTTCCGCTGCAGGACGTCGGAACCTGACCCTCCTTTGCATCCGGGATCTCCTCCTCTGCATCCAGGAATCCGAAGATCCGCTGACCTGCCGCATGAGCCGCCGAAAGCTGGCTGGACATCTGCGCGAAGGTTGTAAATGGCTGCTGGAAGGTCTTTGTATACTGCAAAGCAGACTGTACATTTCCGACGGTGAGCTGCCCGTCCAGTACCAGAAGACATCCCACCAGTCCGGAAACCGCGTAACCGATATTATTGACCATCTGGGTGAACGGCATGATGGAACCGGAGTACTTCTCTGCCCTTTCTGCTTTCTCACATAATTCTTCATTTAAAGCATCGAATCTTTTCTTTGCCTTTTCCTGATAATTAAAGCTGGAAACCACATTCTGTCCGTCATAGGTTTCCTCGACGTAGCCGTTTACCCGGCCAAGCAGTGCCTGCTGCCGGGCAAAGCTTTTCCCCCCCGAGTTTCATAATGGGAATGGTGGTAAGGAATGTTGCCGGG
Source organism: Eubacterium sp. (assembly GCA_024681515.1). Classification (GTDB taxonomy): domain Bacteria; phylum Bacillota; class Clostridia; order Lachnospirales; family Lachnospiraceae; genus Eubacterium_Q. The sequence continues at coordinate 2,184 of JAILAR010000147.1, forward strand.
ATCAACGCCGCAGCGATCATAGTAAGCCATATATTGATCCCCAGCAGCATAAACAGGACACCCACAAGTGTAACCGCAGCTGTAATGATCTGGAACAGATTTTTCCCGAGCAGTGTAATGGCGATGAGAATGATATTGATATACTGTGTTGCGGAAACCAGGGCGGAAACATCTAGAGAATCCTGCATTACCTGATAGGTTCCCACCAGCATGGCTCCCACAGATGTAAGGCCGAACAGTGAAGTAACGACCGGAGTCATCATGCCGGAGATGGTGATGGACCGTCGGGAAACCTCCGTGGTTTCCTCATTCACCTCATCAAAGCGCCTCAACTCGTCTGCCTGCTTGTTAAAGGCCCGGATCACTCGGACCCACTCCAATGTTTCCAGAAAACGCTTGTTAATGGCATCGATCTTATCACGCAGCTTAACCGAATAACGGCTGGCCAGCATCAGGATCACTGCTACGAAAGTGATCAGGATCGGGATCGCAATGGCGATCACTACTGCCAGCGCCCCTGAAGATGCCACGCCAAAGATAAGCCCCATTACGGCCATCAGCGGGGCCAGAAGTCCCAATCAGAACAGAAGGATCATAAAGCTCTGGATCATTGTCACATCCGTTGTGTTTCGCGTGATCAGGGAGGCGGCACCGAACTTATCCAGTTCAACTGCCGAAAAGCTCTGAACCTTGTAGAACACTTCCCTGCGAAGATCCGCTGAAAACCGGGTCGTCAGCTTCGCCGCTATATTTGTGGAGACGATATTTGTCACACATGCAAGTACGGACAGGACGATCATAACCACGGCAAGAATGATGATCGTGGTCTTGTTATTCCCGCTTACTCCGTCAAGCATTTTACTGACCAGCATCGGTGCAACCATCTGCGCCAGAGATGCGATAACTGCAAATACGATCATGACGACCATCTGCTTTTTGTTTAATTTAACTCTGGATAGAATCGTTTTCATAATCCAAATATCTCCTTACTATTCACGAAACGCGCAAGTTTTACAAACAGCATGTCAACCGGTCTGTCATCTTCGGCCGCTTCCCGGTCTATGTATCACCTATAAAAATATAGCATAAATGTAATCAGCGGGCAACGCGTAAAGCCCTGTACTCATTGTGTAAAAACAATGTGGTAAAAAATAATTAATTACTTTTTTCTATTTTTTCAAAATAACCGAATCTTTGCAAAGAAGATGCAAAGGTTGGTTTGTTATAGTTGCATCAGAAACAGGGAAACAACCCGAAAACAAAGAAAAAACCAATCAAAAAAATAAAAAGAAAGGCAGGTACGAATTATGAAGAAGATGAACAATACAAAGGCAACTAAGGTTTCCAAGAAGGCAAGAATCGGTATCGCGGCGCTGGCAGCAATCATGACCATGAGCTTTACAGCTCCTCTCGCAGCAAATGCAGCAACCCTTCCCGAGGGTCAAAGTGTAGTATGTATGGCATTGAATGATACAGATAAAGAAACCCTCAATACTCTGAAGGGTATCGGCCTCGATACCATGTTCACCGCATTTGAAGAGTATGTCCCCGGCGGAAAGATAGCATCTCCGGCACTGAAGTCCATCCTCGGCAGTGCATTCGGCGACAAGGAAATGACTCTGGAAGACATCGACAAGAAGCTGGACGGACTCTATGCAAAGATCGATCAACTGGAAGATAATCTGAAGAAGGAGATGGAAAATGTGATCCCCACTTACCTTTTCGATTACACCATCCTGACACCGTTCAACTCCCAGATCCGAGGCATTCTGGACGCCATCCGGACCATTCGGAACAACAAGGACCTCACTGAAGACGAGAAGCTTTGTGAGATCGGCGCACAGATCAAGAGCGACCGCTTCTGGACAGATCAGAACTCCGCATTTGTTCTTTTCGACAGCCTGACCACAAAGTTCAACAACGCAAACCTCCTGAACCAGAAGGATCTCTTCACCCTGATCTATGACTACTTCGTAAGTCAGTCCATGTTCAGCGGCGAGGCCATCGACAAGGCAAGAACCATCTGCGATACACTGATGCAGGAATACCTCACCGGATATCTGGTTCTCACCGACTGCCTCCTGGCACAGTATCAGGTAGTCTACATGTCCGAGTCAAGACAGAAGGAGCTGAACCCCTACTACTTCAGCAATATCAGCACCAACCCGTCTCAGATCAAGAACAAGCTGGACAAGCTTTCCAAGGTAGTGATCGGTAATTCAAAGCAGGATATCCAGAATGTATATGTCGGTCAGCACTGGGATGACTGGGCACTGAACTATAATCCCTACAACGGCCAGTGGTGGTACGGCGGATGGGTAAGCGACTATGAGACAAGGGATATGGGAAAATATGATCCGGAAACTGTATCCGGAAAGTACTATACGATGATCGACCAGTCCCGTCAGATCTTCGTCAACAAAGGAAATTCCTGCAAGGATTTCAGCACCAGGATGAAGACCTCCAACATCGGCGATTATAAGAATTATGCATCCGACAGTTACGGAGCAAGGGATCATTTCAACTACAGATTTGACGGAACCTACTTAACCTCTGATGAAGCAAAGGCTCTGGCAGACTACGCAAAGGCAAAGAAAATGACCATCCGCGAATTCCTTACCGCAAACGGCTTCGACATGACAGGTGTAGCAAAGGATGCAGTCCTGATCACCTCCGAAGCAAAGATCGATGAGAGTGTCAGCAGTGCAGTGAAGGAATACTTCTCCGGAGTTTTCACAGGAAAGTGCCAGTACTCGGCAAGCTACACCGGCTTCAATATCGACAGCAAGAATCCTTCGGAAAAG
>JAILAR010000103.1 GCA_024681515.1 Eubacterium sp.
CCGGTACTGAAGAAAAAGATGGCGGCCTATGATACGGAATTCATGGGTCAGCTGATCGTTACGGATGACCGAAAAGGCATAACGGATGCGATCCTTTCCTTTGTGGAGGATGGCGCAGACCTGGTACTCTGCAGCGGCGGAATGAGTGTGGATCCGGACGATAAGACCCCGGGAGCCATCCGAGATACAGGGACTGAGGTGGTGAGCTATGGCGCGCCGGTACTTCCGGGAGCCATGTTCCTGCTGTCATATCTGACGGTGGACAAGGAAGGTAATCTCGTGGATATCGAAGAGAACAAAGCAAACGATGTCGGAACGGCTATGGATACTGCGGACGCAGAGATGAATACGGCGCGGATAAAAGGAAGAAGAGTCGTTCCGGTACTTGGCCTGCCCGGCTGCATCATGTACGCAAAAAGGACCATCTTCGATCTGGTGCTGCCGAGGGTATTGGCGGGTGAACGACTGAAGGCAGAGGATCTGGTACGTTACGGGGAAGGCGGGCTGTGCCTGTCCTGTGACGTGTGCCATTTCCCTAACTGCTCGTTCGGAAAATAACATGTCATTCTGAGCTCGTAGAGCGAAGAATCCCACAACTTGTACGAGTAACGGGATTCTTCAGTCGCGCTTTGTGCGCTCCTTCAGAATGACAGGATACAATTGTACAAAAGGAAAAGAAACATGAACGGTTTAACACATTTGGATGAAAATGGAAAAGCAAACATGGTGGATGTAACGGCCAAGGCCGAGACCTGTCGCTACGCGAAAGCGGAGGGCCGGATCCGGGTGAATGCAGCGGTTTACGAAGCCATCACGGAAGGGACTGCTTCCAAGGGGGATGTGCTGGCAGCGGCGAGGATCGCAGGGATCATGGCGGCCAAGAAAACGCCGGAACTGATCCCGCTCTGCCATACGCTGCTGCTGACGAAGGTATCGGTGGATTTTCGTTTCGATGCCGCCGAACCTACGGCAATGAAAGAATCGAACATGACCGATCTGCCCGCAGATAACGGAAAAAACGTCAGAGACATCATTTGCACCTGTGAGGTGAAGCTGACCGGGAAGACCGGCGCGGAGATGGAAGCGCTGACGGGAGTATCAGTAGCGTTGCTGACTGTTTACGATATGTGTAAAGCCGTGGACAAAAGCATGGTGATCCATGACGTACGGCTGTTAGAGAAAGACGGAGGGAAATCCGGACACTTTGTTGCAGGATGAGTTGGCTGAATGTGTCGGATGACCTGATCTATGAATGTGACGGTTTTCATTAGTTTTCCTGTCATGACCACGAGTCTGATGAAAAATTTGAATGGCAAGATGGGTTTGTCACGTTCGGAATCGAATATGGATTCTTCCTCTGCGGCCGGGAATATTGATCATGATCAGAGAGGAAGACAGAAATGAAAAATATAAGAAACAAAGTTAAGAAGTTTTTTGCAGCAGTGCTGACGGCTGTCTGTGTAATGAGTTTTGCCGCCTGTGGCAGCAGTGATACCAACACCACCGCATCAGGCGGAGAAGCAACAACCGCGGCTTCCGGTGCGAAGAAGGAGATTGTGGTTTTGGCGGCTGCATCCCTGACGGATGTCTGCGGCGAGCTGGAGAAGATGTACGAGGAGAAGAACAAGGACATCGATCTGGTATTCTCTTATGCCGGTTCCGGTGCTTTGCAGACCCAGATTGAAGAGGGAGCCCCTGCGGACCTGTTCATTTCCGCGGCAAAGAAGCAGATGAACGCGCTGAAGGACAAGAGCCTGATGAAGGAGGATACCATCTGCAACCTGCTGGAGAACAAGGTCGTTCTTATCGTTCCGGCAGAAAGCACACTGGGTCTTACATCCTTCGAGGATATGAAGAAGGATGAAGTGAAAATGATCGGCATCGGCGAGTTGGAGAGTGTTCCGGCGGGTCAGTATGCGAAGACCATCTTCACGAATCTGGGCTTCTGGGACGTGGTTGAAAAGAAGGCCAATTACGGGACGGACGTTCGTACCGTGCTGACCTGGGTAGAATCCGGGGAAGTGGACTGCGGTGTGGTTTACGCAACGGATGCATACACCACGGATAAAGTTAAGATCGTGGCTGAAGCACCGGAGGGTTCCTGCGATAAGGTCATCTATCCGGCAGGCGTGGTCGGTGCAAGCAAGAATGCGGATGATGCAACGGCTTTTCTGAACTATCTGAAGAGCGATGAGGCCATGAAGGTATTTGAGAAGTATGGCTTCGTGAAGGCAGAGTAGGATTTATAATTATATGAACGAATGAGCTGTTACGAGACCTTTGGGCGAAGGATCATGGATCTGCTTTATGATTCTTTGCCGGATGGTTTCAATACGGTGGAATTTAGACGATCGCATGGAATACAGGTAAGTATATATGGATTTATCGCCATTATGGATATCCCTGAAAATAGCATTAGTTTCCACGGTGTTCACTTTCTTTCTCGGGCTGCTGGCGGCCTGGGGCGTGACCTACCTTCGGCGCGCAAAGCATGTGGTGGATGGGCTGCTGTCCATCCCCCTTGTGCTGCCGCCGACGGTGGTGGGATTTCTGCTGCTCATTCTGTTCGGGCAGAATTCGCCGGTGGGACAGTTTCTGGAAAATGTGGGGATCAAGCTGATCTTCACATGGCAGGGAGCTGCGGTCGCGTCCATGGTCATTTCCTTTCCGGTCATGTACCGCGGAGCGAGGGGAGCCATCGAGCAGGTGGATGAAAACCTGATCTATGCGGCCCGGACACTTGGAATGAGGGAATTCACCATCCTGCGGCGGGTCCTGCTTCCGGCAG
>JAILAR010000112.1 GCA_024681515.1 Eubacterium sp.
GTTCTTGTATAGAGCGTACGGAGCGCTTTGGGCGCAAACTAAATCTATCAAAAATGACGGAAAAAACGGGTTTTTCCTGAAAAATTCGTGAAAGTTTCTTTATTGTAAACACGGGCGCTATCATGTATAGTTTTATATGTGTCAGCGCCCGTGTCGTATTGTTTTCGGGGGCTAAATACTTGGAATCTGTTGAGGGAGATCATGAAGTACAGGGAAGACGAACCGATGAAGCTTCATACGACCTTTCGGACCGGTGGACCGGCCAAAAGGTTCTGTTCCATATCTTCAACAGAGGAATTGATGGAAGCCATGCAGACTGCCGAGCAGGAGGGGAATCCGTTTTTCATCATCGGAAACGGAAGCAATCTGCTTGTTTCCGACCGTGGAATTGACGGGACGGTGATCGAGATCGGGGAGGATTTTCGTGATATCCGCGTGATCCCGGCAGGAGATCCGGGTCAGGTGGAACGCCCCGGCATTTATGCAGAGGCAGGAGCGCTTCTTTCCGCGATCGCAGGAGCGGCAAGAGATGCCGGACTGAACGGTATGGTTTTTGCCTCCGGGATTCCCGGGACTCTGGGTGGTGCGATCTCCATGAATGCGGGAGCCTACGGCGGTGAGATGCGTGATATCGTGGAGTATGTGGATGTTCTCCGAAACGGAAAGCGTATGCGTCTTTCGGGTGAGGAGATGCGTTTTGGCTATCGCTACAGCATTTGTCACGAGGAACCGCTGGTGGTCCTCGGAGCAAAGCTGCTTCTGGATCCGGGTGATCGGGAAGAGATTTCAAATGCGATGCAGGAACTCGGAAGAAGACGTCGGGAGAAACAACCGCTGGAATATCCGAGTGCGGGTTCTACATTTAAACGCCCGGAAGGATATTTTGCCGGTAAACTGATCCAGGATGCCGGGCTGGCCGGCTATCGGATCGGCGGCGCAGAGGTGTCTTCAAAGCACTGCGGGTTTGTGATCAATCGGGGTGATGCGACTTCGGATGACATATACCGGCTGATCCTGCACATCATCCGGACTGTGGATGATAAGTTCCATGTAAGGCTGGAACCGGAAGTCAGGATGCTTGGCGATTTCGAGTAAATAATTATTATCAGGAAACATAAAATAAGGGGTAGCTGATGAGATTTGTGATCGTAACGGGAATGAGCGGGGCAGGAAAGTCCACGGCCCTCCGGACCATGGAGGACATGGGATATTTCTGCGTGGATAATCTCCCGGTACTCCTGATCGAGAAATTTGCCGAAATCTCCAGAGATCCGAATTTTAATTATGACAAGGTTGCCGTCGGGATCGATATCCGAAGCGGTAAGAAACTGGACGATCTCTCTTTGGTCCTTTTAAATTTGAAAAATGATAATTTTACCTTCGAGATCCTGTTCCTGGATGCAAATGATTCCGAGCTCGTGAAGCGTTTCAAGGAGACAAGGCGGGAACATCCACTGGCAAGAGGCGGCAGAGTTGAGAGTGGGATCGCAGAAGAACGGGGACGGATCGCATTTCTGCGTGAGGTCGCGGATTATATCGTAGACACCAGCGGGCTTCTGACCCGTGAACTGAAAAAAGAAGTAAGCAAGATTCTTTCCACTGAGAAAGAGTATTCGAATATGATCGTATCCATCGTGTCCTTCGGATACAAAAACGGGATTCCGCGAGATGCGGATCTGGTATTTGATGTAAGATTTCTTCCGAATCCGTACTATGTTCCGGAACTGAAATCCCATACCGGAAATGAAGAATGTATCCGGGAGTATGTCATGCGGACAGGTGAGGGCGAGCAGTTTTTGGACCGGTTGTATAATATGCTGGAATTCCTGATCCCGCAGTATGTGGAAAATGAAGGGAAGCATCAGCTGGTGGTGGCAATCGGCTGTACCGGCGGACGCCACAGGTCTGTTACCATAGCAAACCTGATCCATGAGCGGCTGCAGGCACTCCCGTATTCGGTCCGTGTTTTCCACAGGGATATCGGGATGGATACCATATTAAAGGGCGAATAACTATGTCATTTTCATCGGAGCTGAGGTCGGAACTTTGCAAACGGATCGACCGGGGGATCCATTGTCGGATCGCACAACTGGCCGGGATTCTGGCTTTGGACGGAAAACTGAAGGAGCTGGACGGCTTGCCTGCGATTTCGATTCGTATGGAGAAGGACGTGGTTGTTGAAACGGCGAAAAAACTTCTTCAGATGCTGTTTGGGATCGAACGGGAGGATCTGGATATCCTTCCCCGGACCCAGGGCGGCGCAAGGGTACGGATCCGAAACCGGAAATATCTGGAACGGATCTTTGAGACCTGCAAGCTGCAGGCAGTGCTGGATGCAGACGACGGGGAAGCGCCGAAGGGACGGCTTCCTGAGATCGTCAAAGGGATGGATGCCCGGCTGGATACGGATGATATCGTGTTATCCAGAAGTTGTTGCAGGGTTGCGTTTCTGCGCGGAGCGTATCTGGCGGCGGGATCCGTGTCAGATCCGAATTCGCAGTATCAGCTGGAGATCGTGACGGACCGGGACTCTGTGACGAGGCAGGTGCTGACGGCGTTATCCGGTTTCGGCGTAGAAGGACATGTCTCGGAGAGGAAATACAGTCAGGTGGTCTATGTTAAGGATGCCGAAGGAATATCCCGGATCCTGGGACAGCTTGGTGCTTCGACGGCTATGATGGAATTTGAAAATGTCCGTATCGTCAAGGAGATCCGGAACAATGTGAACCGGGAAGTGAACTGTGATACGGCAAATCTCACGAAGGTGGCGAACGCTTCGGTGAAACAGATCGAGGATATTCGCCGGATCGAGGAAACTATCGGCCTCACGGCGCTTCCGGAGGGATTGGAAGAACTTGCCCGGGTCAGGCTTGATAATCCGGATCTTTCACTTAAGGAATTGGGGGAAATGCTGACACCGCCTCTCGGAAAGTCCGGGGTGAACCACAGGCTCAGGCGTCTCAGTGAGATCGCCCGGCAGCAGGGTGTGAAAAAATAAACGAAGGCCGAATAAACCGGCCGGATCATTTCGTGACCAAAGCGTGAAAGCGCTTATATATAAATTACTAAGCTTTTTTTACAAGGAGAATGATTATGACAAGCAAGAAGTGTATCATCAACTTACCGAGTTATGCTGAGGCACGTCCGGTGGCTGAGATCGTTCAGACGGCAAGCCAGTATGAGAGTCGGATCTTCCTGATCTCCGGTGATAAGAAGATCAATGCGAAGAGTATTATGGGTATGATGAGCCTGTCCCTCTGCAACAAGGAGGAGATCGAGGTGGAAGCTACGGGCCCGGATGAAGAAGCGGCTGTTTCTGCCATCGTCGGTTATATGAGTCCGGTTGCATAATACGGGCTGTGATATAAACGGAAAAGGCCTCTTTTTTGGAGGTTTTTTCGGGGTACAGCTTGCAAGTTGCCTTGCATATTATATTATTTTATGCTAAAATAAGATGGATTTTATCCATCTTATTTTTATGCGCTTTTTTGCTGTTTCCATATGGTTTGAGCATAAAAATCAGATACGGTGTGGAGCCGGTGATTACCGGAAAGAATTTGCAACTAATTTTGTAACTACTTTAAGGAAGGTGCAACATGGGACTTTTCAGCAGTATTAAAGACAAGATCATGAATATCGGGAAACCGAAATCCAACAAGACTACGACAGAGCTTCAGTTTGATAAAGCCATGAACCTTATGGAAAATGCAAACGGTGAGGAAGCGGTTGAAATCCTGGAACGGATTGCCGAAACCGGTATTGTGGATCCGCAGTATAAGGAACTGGGTATGGAAGCACTTAAGATCCTCAGCGGGTTTTATGAGACCGGTTCTTATAAGAATGCCAAAACGGATCGTGATCTGAATAAAGCTGCGATGTATCTGGAGAAGTATACGAACCAGACAAGTGACGGAGAGTCCACTTATAAGACGGCTGAAATGTATCTCGAAGCGCAGAACTTCACCAAGGCGATCACCTTCTTTGAAAAATCCACGCAGCGAGGTGTAAAGCCTGCGTATATGAAACTGGGTTCCATTTATGAGAATGGTCTGTCCAGGATCGACCAGTATGGTAATAAAAGTGAATTCGTCGTTCCGGTAGATCTGGAAAAGGCGATGGAATGGTACAAGAAACTGGCAGACATGGGTGATTCCAAGGCGATGGCTGCGTATGAGCGGTGTGATTATGCATCCAAGCATACCGACAGTCTGGAATTCGAGGAAAAAGATAAACTCTATTCCGAGATCGCCGAGAAACGGAAGGAGAAAGGAAAAGAGCCGCGTTACAAGGCCATCGATCCGGCAAAGCTGCAGTATCAGTATACCTACGTTCACAATCAGGTTGACGGTTATATCCACAAGCTGCCGAAGGACTGGGTAAAGACCATTAATGAGGAGACGGAAGAGGAGTATTATGCTCCCAGCATCACGTATCGCGATTTTGCCATTTATGTGTCCTATGACAGTATCCCGAGAGATTCCAAGAAGACTCTGGAGAATTACCTTCGGTACTGCAATGAGGCGTTTGATGAGGAATTGCAGCTGAAACCGTACATTACCGAGTATTCGGACGGTATCTGCACGACCTTCTATCATAAGGCCATGAATAAGGGTATCGTGACCTTCGCTTTCTATTCCGGACGTCGTCTGGCCTGCATCCGCTGCGTCTGCGCGACCATGGAGATCATTGAGCAGTATGAAGAGATCATCTTCGAGACAGCGAACTCCTTTGCGTTTGTGGCTCCGACCCGCGTCAGCGACCAGAGTCTGAACCGGAAGGATAACCAATATTACAGCGAGGCGGTTTACTGCTATTATCTGGAAGATTATGAAGGTGCCATGACGGCAGCAAAGCAGGCTCTGAAGGAAGGCTCCATCAAGGCCAGCTACCTGCTGATCGACCTTTACTACGATAAGGATTCGCCATATCGTGATATCGAGAAGACCATCAGTTATGCGAAGCAGCTCTTTGAGGCTACCAAGGATCCGGAGCTTGCGTTCTTGATCGGTAATATTTACGACCAGCAGCAGAAGGACTATATGAAGGCCCTGCAGTGGTATGAGCAGGCGCATAAGTTCGGACATAAACGTGTGCCCTTCTACCTCGGTCGGTTCTACTACTACGGTCTGCTTCGTACCAAACGTGACGGCGACAAGGCCTTGACCTATTTCCTGGAAGCGCAGAAGAACGGTATCGTGGAGGCAGATGCCTATATCAAGGATATCAAGGAGCTGAAGGGAGAAGATCTGCAGAGCGCGGTTGAAAAATGGGATCGCGCAGTGGAGGCCGGAAGCGCTACCACGGCATTGAATGTGGCACTTAAGAAGCAGAGTCAGATATTCTATATCGCTACGAATTATGAGATCGAGAAGGCCTTCCAGGAGGCTCTGAATCTGGGAAGTACACAGGCGGCTTACGAGCTGGCGAAGATCTATGAGCGTCAGGAAAGGGATCCGGAGTTCACAGGCGAGAAGAAGAGCATGGAGTACTTCGAGAAGGCATTTGATCAGGAGTACGACGGATTCGATAAGGTTGACCTTTTCAAGGTGATCCAGTATAAGGAATCCAAGGGAGAATCCAAGGAGAACCTGATCAAGCTGTATATCCGGAATGCGGCTATGGGACATATCCCTGCTGCGGACAAGGTTGTTGAAATGGTCGGCTACCGTACGCCGGCGATCTCTGAACTGTACCAGAGCCTGATGGATCTGGCAGAAACGGGCGATGAAAATGCGATCGTATCCATGAATAAGCTGGAGAAGAAGTATCCGGATCTGGTGATCGCAGAAGCGCAGAAGGATGAGAAGGTCATCGAAAACAAGTTCTTCCGCCTGATCGTTCCGAAGAACTGCAGTCCCACGATCAACGACGACGGCGGAACCATTCCGCTGGCGGATTCCGTGATCGAATTTGCGGTTGCGGAGCTTCCTGTTAAGGTTGAAAATGAGGAAGATTACCTGAAGATCTACAAGCTGATCCTGTCCGAATATCTTCCGGATGATTCCGCCGAGATCATTATCGCAAATTCACGAATGATCGGTTCCGGAATGAAGGAATCCAAGAATAATGTTCATTCCTACAGCATCCTGATGATCAGCTCCAAGAACCAGTATCTCTTCAAGCTGTCCTCGAAAGACCGTCGTCAGATGATGCAGTTCAAGGACGAGGTGACCAAGATCGCAAAATCGCTGGTTGAAACCGGTGAGATCTATGTGGCAACCGAAGGCAGCAGACGGGATATCGGTCTGTCTGTATTGCTGAAGGCAAATGAAGGCGGATTCCTTTCTATCGGGAAATCAGATAAGTAATACCATCGACGATTGCGAAGCAATCGGAGAGGTCGGCATGGTTCATGTTTACGATGAAAGCAAGGAGGACCAATTACAATGGCATACGAAGCAAAGTATATGGAACGGGCCATCAAGCTTGCAAAGCTTGGAATCGGACGTGTGGATCCGAATCCTCTGGTGGGTGCCGTGATCGTAAAGGACGGACGCATCATCGGAGAAGGTTATCATACCGGATACGGAATGCTGCATGCAGAGAGAGAGGCAATCAACAGCCTCCTGGAATCTGCACATGGTGCGGAAATGTATGTGACCATGGAACCTTGTGCGCATACCGGAAAACAGCCGCCCTGTACCTCGGCGATCATTGATGCCGGAATCCGTACCGTGTATGTCGGATCAGCAGATCCGAATCCGAAGGTGGACGGAAAGGGCATCTGGATGCTTCGTCAGCATGGGATCGAGGTTGTAACCGGCTGTATGAAGAAAGAGTGCGATGCTCTGAATCCGGTTTATTTCCATTACATTACTACGAAGCGGCCATATGTGGTTCTGAAGTATGCCGTGACTTTGGACGGAAAGATCGCCACTACAACGGGTGCCAGCCGGTACATCTCCGGTGATTTTGCTCGTGGACGTGTGCGTGGAATGCGGAACCAGTATCCGGCTATCATGGTCGGTATCGGAACCGTTCTTGCGGATGATCCGACGCTGGACAACCGCAGACAGAAGGATCGTACACCGATCCGAATTATCTGCGATACCCATTTACAGATCCCCATGGACTCCAAGATCGTTCAGACGGCAGGAAAGATCGAAACCTATGTGGCTGCCAGCGAGCGGATCCCCGAGGAGGCAAAGCAGAAGGCGGAAGAACTGGAAGAAAAGAACGTTCATGTACTTCTGATCCCGGAAAAGGACGGTCATATCGATGTTGATGCTTTGATGGACAAGTTGGGCGAGATGGAGATCAGCGGAATTATGTCCGAGGGCGGCGGAAATCTGTCCTGGAGTCTGCTTCGCGAAGGCATCGTGAATGAAGTTGTTATGTTCATTGCACCGAAGATCTTCGGTGGTATCACAGCCATGACACCGGTTGAGGGCGAGGGCGTGAACTTTGTTGAGGATGCACTTCCGCTGCATCTGGTGGAGTCTGAGATCCTTCCGGGCGGGGATATTTATGCACGGTACATCGTAGGACCGGAACCTGAGGAAGAGGATGAGCATGTGGATGTGGAAACGGCTGAGCCGCGTCCGCTGGCATGGATCTCTTCCAGCCCGCAGCCGGAAGCGCCGAAGGATTTCCAGTCCGGTGCAACGATCGAAACACCGGCCGAAGAAGCTCCGAAGTCTGAGGCTGAATCCGTAGAAGAGATCGGCTCGATAGATACGATAGAGGCGATGGAGATGGGAAGTTCCAGATCCAAGAAGACCGGTGGAGAATGGGCGGATGCAGAGCCGCTCCCGTCGGGTGAAGCGGGTGATGAGGAGGACGGTCCTCCGGTGGAACTGGAGTCCAGGATCGTAACGGAGGTTCTTTCCGCCGACCTGAATCCGTTCAATATTGACAATAAATAATCTGGATATGTATAGGCCTGCGATGCCGTTTCCCGGCAAGGATCAGGGCGTATGCATGGTCGTAAAATCTGCTGTGTGGAACGTCTTCCACAGATACAGCAGATTTTCGACTGTATATGGCGAAGTGTTTGAATTCACGGAGCACGTAAGTGTGAAGTGTGGAACAAAGGAGTTTTATGTTTACCGGTATCGTTGAAGAAAAAGGAGAGATCCTTTCCATAGAGCGGGGAAGCGTATCCGCAGTCCTTACGATCCGGGCGAAGATCGTTCTGGAAGGAACGAAGGTCGGTGACAGTATCGCGGTGAATGGGGTCTGCCTGACGGTGACGCGTCTTTCGCCGGATCGGTTTTCGGCTGATGTGATGGCGGAGACACTCCGCAGGTCTGCTTTGGGAGAATTACGGGTCGGGAGCGCGGTGAATCTGGAACGTGCCCTTGCCGTGGGTGACCGGATGGGCGGACATATCGTTTCCGGGCATATCGATGGGACCGGACAGATCCTGTCGGTTCGTACGGAGGACAATGCCGTCTGGTACAGAATTGCCACAAAGCCCGGGATCCTTCGGCTGATCGTTGAGAAGGGCTCCATAACGGTGGACGGGATCAGTCTGACAGTGGCTGCGGTGCATTCGGACAGCTTTGAAGTATCCGTGATCCCACATACCAGAGAGGTGACGACGCTTGCCGGGAAGAACGCGGGTGCGTCCGTAAATCTGGAAAATGACATAATCGGAAAATATGTGGAGCGATTGCTGCAGGGGACGGGCGGAGTTCTTCCCATGAATCTGGAATCGGGCCCGGAGTCTGTTTCCGGAAAAACATCTTCCGGAGGATTGACGATGGAATTTCTTGCAGAGCATGGGATGCTGTAGTATATTTGTTTGATCAATATGCATATCTATATGCTTTTCGATTCATATTTGCGGTTGTTTATTAATTTAGGTGATTGCGAAACCCGTTGTTCTATGGCGGGCGATTGAATAAATGCCACGCACTGCTCGATATTTGAGATGGTGACAGGCATACGTTATGGGCTTGTATGAGTAGATGTTGCGTTTTTGGGCATACGAAAAACAG
>JAILAR010000023.1 GCA_024681515.1 Eubacterium sp.
TATGTTTAACGAAAATCTTGTAAATCTAATCAAGGACAAATTTCACGAGTGCTTAAAGGAGGGTATCTCTTTTCAGCCTGCTTATTATCCGAATATTCAGAAGAAGCAGGAAGAGAAGGCGCGGAAGCATTTTATTGAAACTGAGCGGGATGATGAGACGGTTCTTATGTTGTTTGATACATCTCTTTTCTCCAAGGGGAAGAACGGTCTGGCGCTGACGGATCAGGCGATATACTTCAAGGATCTGATGGGACCGACCTGGCGATGCGCATACACGGGTTGGAGGATCGACGCGGATGATGCCGAGGTTCTGCTGCATATCAGCGATAAGAATACCTTTTTGCTTGCGCCTTTTGTCACGAAGCTGATGAATGAGATCTGTACACTTAAGAAATATGAGGGCCTTTTCGAAGCGGAAGGAGCAGAGCAGAAGGCCGCGGAGGAAGCGGCGAAGAAGGCTGAGGAGCAGAAAGCTGCGGAAGAAACTGCGAAGAAGGCTGCGGAAGAGGCCGCAAAGAAGTCGGCAGAGGAAGAAGAGGCAGAAAAGAAGGACGAGGATGAAGACGATGACGATGATGTCGGTCTTCTTGATCTTCTCGGTGTTGTGATGGATGTTACTTCGGATCCGTCGAGAGAATAATTATGCAGTGTTCGGTGCTTTTGTGCGGTTATTTGTGATTGATTGAGTTATTATTGTATGATTGATTGATCAGGAGAGGTTGCTATGCCTGACAGAGATGAGAATTACATTCGCCACCGCCTGCAGGAACTGGCGGACCGGGCGTACAACGGGAATCGGTATGTCTATACCGATTTTCTTGGCATGTCGGAACTTGCAATCTATCATGCCATGGCGCAGGAGCTGTCCTTTGTACCATCCGGGGCTTTCGGTGGTACGGACACCTGCGAGCGGCAGATGGTGCGTTTCGGTTCAGAAGAAATGTGTGGCTACCCGGAGGAGTACCCCATCCGTCTTCTGAAAGTGGAGGCGGTGCAGGAGAAGTTTGCAGACACCCTGACACACCGGGATTTTCTGGGATCCGTGCTTGGGGTCGGACTGGAACGGGAGAAGGTCGGAGACATTTTCCTGCGGGATAATGCAGGATACCTTTTTGTTCATGCGGATGTCAGTGATTTTATCCGGGAGAATCTCACTTTCGTGAAACACACGAAGGTAAGAGTGTCGGAACTCACCGAGATTCCGGAGGAACTGGCTCCGAAGCTGCGGGAGGAGAATCTGGTGGTCAGTGGGAACCGGATCGACAGTATTCTGGCCAGACTTTATCACCTTTCCAGAGAAGAAGCCCAGCGGCTGGTACAGGGAGAGCAGATCTTCGTGAACGGAAAATCGGTGACACAGGTCTCCAAGGCGCTGAAGGAAGGGGACGTGGTCTCCGTTCGTCATCACGGGAGATTTCGCTTCGCAGGGGAGTCGGGGCGAACGAAGAAGGACCGATTGTATGTGAAAGTGGAAGTATATGTCTGATGTGTTTCATTCATTTGTAATAACAAAACAAGAACCCCTCGTTTCCAAGGGGTTCTTGTTTTGTGCGCGATACGGCTCCGTATATATCGCATTCAATTACACCATACGAAGCTGCAGGCGGAGGGAATATTAAAACGTCGCGGGACACCCTGTTTCTGAAACCACTATAACAACCCTTTCTTTGTAACATCCTTGCAAAGATCGATTTTTTTTGAATTTTTTTTCCGGAAATATCAAATAGAGCGTAGTTGCGCTTTTTCTGATGAAATCGGATATAAGTGTATGGTACAATAGCTGTGGATACCGACGCGAAGCAAAGGAGTATGTTATGACAAAAAAACGTTTAGGATTGATCGTGGATATCCTGATGTACGGCCTGCTGTTGGCACAGATGCTGTATGTATTTATTGGTGGCGTGGCCCATGAGATCATCGGTATCGCCTTCTTTGTATGCATGATTGTGCATTTGGTGCTGAAGGGATGGTGGTTTCGTACCCTTTTTCAGAAGAAGAGTGCTTCCCGCAGGTTTTTCGATGTACTGACCTGTCTTTTGATCCTGACAATCCTTACGCTGATGCTCAGCAGCATGGGGGTATCCAGAGTCATCTTCCCCTGGTTCCATGCTCTGGGAAGCGCGGATCTCCACCGATATCTTGCTACAGCGGTGCTGACACTGTCTGTGATCCACGGTGGCATGCATGGTATCTGGCGGGCAAAGAAGAAACGCCGTGCCCGGGTATTGGTAATTCTGGCGGCCATCCTCTCACTTGCGCTGGGTCTCTTCGGTGTGCCATATATGAACCGTCATCTGAAGCAGGTGGGAATCTCCCGTGCAGAAAAGGTACAGGGAGATAAGGTGGACTGGAAGGGGAAGAAGCCTTTGGTGGTCTACTTCACACGGCTGGGAAATACGGATTTTGAACCGGATGTGGATGCGGTATCCGGCGCGTCTCTGCTGACGGCAGACGGGGAACTGATGGGAAGCAATCAGCTTCTGGCAGATATGGTCTGCGATATTCTGGGCTGCAATTCCGTAGCCATCACTTTGACCGGGCAGCGGTATCCTTCGTCTTATAACTCCACCATATCCGTGGCAAGAGATGAACTGAAAGCCAAAGCAAGACCGGCGATTGAAAATATCGATGTGGCGGAGTATGATTCGTTGATCCTGATCTATCCGCTGTGGTGGGGGTCCATTCCCATGCCGGTAGCAACTTTCCTGGAGCAGCATGATCTTCAGGGTAAGACCATATACCTCGTTGCGACGCAGGGAAGTGCCGGTTATGGCAGCACGGTGTCTGAGATCGAGGAACTTGCTCCCGGTGCAACGGTGGTGAAGGGCACAAGCATTTACTGTGAGGATATACCGGATGCGAGAGATGAGTTGCTGGAACTGATCCGGGGATGGAACGGAGAATCATAGAAATGTAAACCAAATTACCAGAATGTATGGACCGGATGAACTTGGGCTATATAGTGTTTTCACTGCTGATGGTTTTAATCCGGTTTTGCTGATAAACCAGGAAGATGCAGATAAAATTATTAAAGTCCTGAAAGTTCAATAAGGGAGTCATTCATATCATATGAAAGGCCTTGCGGATAGCTGCGTTTTTTCAGTCTGGTTGCTTTTTTTACAGAAATATGCTATCGTTATTTTGGTGCGTAAGATACGTTGCCTTTGAAAAACATAGTGCTTCATGGCACGTAACACTACGATCCTTTTTTGTTGTCGGAGAGAACATTTGATATCAGATCATTTGATCCTTCCGGTAATAAAAAAAAGGATTTTTTTGATGAAACGTTTTGTTGCGCATCGATGTGTTGTATGCCTCGTGAGGCCGCCTCCGTACTTGATCTTTTGCGATTTCAGACATCTGAAAAAACAACAGATCATTTACTTGAAACAAACGGAGGTGAAGATAAAATGACAATCGATGTTAATCAATTAACGATCAGAAATCACGTGATTTTTGGACTGGTGATGCGCCGGAAGAATCTGGCGAAAAAATGTATAG
>JAILAR010000026.1 GCA_024681515.1 Eubacterium sp.
GGCAATACATCTTGAAAGCAAAGAAGAAGCACAGAATGCACCGACACCGATTACGAATTATGCGTTATTCCATGATGGGGAGTATGTTACAAACGAGCAAATGAACGATAAGAAATTCTTAAAACTTACAGGAAAGTGATAGTCGATTATACCGGAAGTTGTATTATTGCATATACCCAAAGCGCTTGCAGAGATGCAGGCGCTTTTATTATGCCATTTTTAAAGGGAAGGAGGGAGTCCGATGGCAGGGAGAAATCCGGATGCTTGCAGGCTTTTTGGCGTTTTCGAAGAAAAGAACTTGACAAGCTAACGATTTATAGCTACACTGTGGCTAGCTATCGTTAGCGAGGATTGGGAGGATATCATGTCAACTAAGCAAAGAATACTGGATGAAGCATTAACGCTGTTTGCTGAGAATGGATATGACGGAACCGGAGTGGATCTGATTGCTGAACGTGTCGGCATCAAGGGTCCTTCCCTCTATAAGCATTATAAGGGAAAGGAAGAAATATTAAATGCCCTGATAGATGAGGCGGAGGAACGGTATGATGAAATGTTTGGATCCGAAAAAAATATCGGAAATGTTCCACAGAGTGCGGAAGAGTTCATAAAGGTAACCATGCGGAGAATCGCATTTACAATGAGGGATCCCTTAATCCGTAAGACGCGAATGCTTCTTGTCCAGGAACAGTTCAGGAATGAAAGGATTTCCGAGGTTACAACCAGGCATCAGCTGGATGGGGTACAGAGGATGTTTGCAAAGATCATCAAAGGGATGATGGATGAGGGTCTTGTAAAAAAGGATGATCCGGAGCTGCTTGCGGTAGAGCTTACCGCGCCTGCTTTTCTGCAGATTGCAAGGGCTGACAGGCAGCCGCAATATGCGGAAGAATGCATGGAATGCATCGAAAAGCATTTACGGCATTTTTGCAAGGTATACATGAAAGGACCGAAATGAAAAAGTACTTATACATCATAAAAACTCAGATCATAAAGAGCATGACATATGAGTTCAATGTTTACGGGAACATCATCATGCAGACGATAATCATGATCACCTCGGCATATTTCTGGAGAGCTCTGTACACCGGCCGCAGTGTTGTGGACGGTGTTGATGTAGGAAGCATGCAGACTTACATCATAATATCATCCGCTCTTTCCGTACTCCTTATCACAAATGTCGAAAGACGGATCGGACACAGCGTTGAAAAGGGCTCTGTTGCAACCGATATGATGAAGCCGATCAGTCTGTTCGGAATGTTCCTTGCTGAAGACGTTGGAAGTATTATCGCGCTCATTTTCCAGAACCTGATTCCGATCCTTCTTATCGGATCGCTTATAATAAAGGTTCCTGTTATGGCAGACATCAGAGATCTTCCGATATTTGTTATAGCTGTCATCGAATCGTTTTTGATCAACTGGCTGATAGCAGCTCTGTTCGGGATGACGGCATTTGCGACGATAAACAATGATGCGCTGATCCAGGTCAAGAAGCATCTGATAAGGCTGCTGTCCGGAAGCATTATTCCGATATGGTTTTTCCCGGAAGGTGTGGCAAAAGTACTTTCTACACTTCCGTTCGTGTATATATACCAGCTTCCGCTAAGCATATATATCGGAAAATGTGACCGGGCGGAGATGATATCGCAGATGTGCATCCAGCTTATCTGGCTTGTGATCCTATCTGTGGTGTTCTTCTATGCACAGAGCCGGATAACAAGAAAAGTGATGGTTCAGGGAGGATGACGATGAGAAAACTATTTGATACACTGCGCCATTACCTTGATGTAACCGGCCAGGAAATAAAGATGGCATTCCTGACGATGATCGAGTACCCGTCAAATATTGCGGGATGGCTCATATCCAACCCGCTCCAGTTCATTGTGGGATTTGCGACCATCAAGTTTGTCGTCGAATCCTTCGGCGAGATACACGGATGGAATTACGGACAGCTTGCTTTCCTTTACGGATTGTCCGTAATATCCCACGCTCTGTCGATGATCTTTTTTGTTCAGGGTTGGTTCATGGGGTGGTTTGTGATAGAGGGGGATTTTGATAGATATCTTACAAGGCCTCTCGGAGTGCTGTACCAGTTTTTCTTCACAAACATAAATATCTTTGGGATAACCGATCTTATCCCGGGAGTGATTGTATTCATATACGGATGTGTGAAATCAGGGATAAAGGTGTCCTTTATGTTTGTCCTTCAAGTCGTGATCATGCTGATTGGCGCGACGCTTATCCGCGGGGGAATCTATATCTTCCTCGGAAGTACTTCTTTTCACACGAGAAGCGCAGTGGATTTCGGCCAGTACACACAGGAGATTATGGACAAGACTACGATGTACCCGATATCGATGTATCCCGAGAGCATGCAGTTCATACTGACATATCTGATACCGATTGGCTGGGTATCATTTTATCCGGTATCTTCCCTTCTTGGGATTGATAATGGTTTATCCGGCGGAGTGGCCACAGCATTTATCACGCTCGCCGTAGGCCTGCTTGTGATGCTTCTTGCAGGCGCTTATTTCAAATCAGGTCTTAAAAAGTACGAAAGTGCAGGTAACTGACTATGATAGACGTTAAGAATTTAAACAAGGATTATAAGGTGAAGCATAAAGGCGCCGGACTGTCAGGTGCCCTGAAAGGACTCGTGACAAGAAACACCGAAGTTGTCCATGCGGTAAAAGACCTGTCGTTTCACATAGATGAAGGTGAAATAGTCGGATTCATCGGCCCCAACGGCGCCGGAAAGAGCACGACTATAAAAATGATGTCCGGCATACTTACACCCACAAGCGGAAGTGTGCTGATCGGCGGTGAGGATATCACAAAGCACCGGAAGGAAGTCGTAAGGAATATAGGTGTCGTATTCGGTCAGAGAACGCAGCTTAACTGGGATCTGCGGCTTGGTGAGACCTTTGAACTGTTAAAGCACATCTACCGCATAAAACAGACGGATTACGATAAAACATTGGATGTTATGAACGACATACTTGGCATTAAAGAACTTATTGACAAGCCCGTCCGTCAGATGTCTCTCGGGCAGCGGGTAAAGGGGGATCTTGTCGCATCAATGCTCCATTCTCCCAAGGTTCTGTTCCTTGATGAGCCGACGATAGGACTTGATGTTTCCTCCAAGTATTCACTGCGTATGTTCATAAAGGAGATAAACAAGGTCAGGAAGACCACGATAGTACTGACTACTCATGACCTCGGGGACATACAGGAGTTGTGTGAAAGACTGATAATAATCAACCACGGTGTTATGATGGAGGACGGAAATCTTAAGGAGATCACAGACAGGATTGCTCCGTACAAAACGCTTGTTGTGGAATACTATGATGAAGAGGCTCCGGCACATGATAAATGTGAAATTATAGCTCACGAGGGAAATGTTGCCCGTTACAGATTTGCCAAATCCGAAACCACTGCCGCAGAGATAATCGCGGACCTTTCCGCAAAAAAATCCCTAAAGGATATATCCATCGAAGAAGCGGGAATAGACGATATCATAAAGATTGCCTACGGCAGCTGATACAGGCACATGGTGTTTTAATTTCATATATGTCTGTCAGAGCTTTTGGAACAGATGTAAATGTTGGCGGAGTAAAAGATGAGTGTCCGCCTGAATTTGATAAAGCAAATTGTCGGTTTGTGGAGGAAGGAAAATGATAATTCGAGACTTTGAACCGAAACATATAGAGGAATCAGCGGAAATTTCCCTTGACGTATATAATTATGAGAGAGCATTTACACAGGCGCTTCCTGAGACATCAATCATTCCAATACCAATACTGGATCAATTATCCGAAAATGGCTTCGGTGTTGCAGCATTTGAAGGCGGAAAAATGGTTGGATTTTGATGCTTATACCAATAGTGTCGTGCGCAGGATAGATGAGCGGATTATGCAGAGATTATGATAAAATGGTATTTGTGCAGGAGTCTGATTTCTGTTTTATCGGAAAGACACTATGAACGAGCCATGACTATTTTAGCTTCTGAAGGATATACAATAGTATAAACTGCCAGAATAATTAAGGGATACATAATTTGAAAGGTTCAGAAATGAGTATTACAATAGATGATGAGTATAGACACAGGATAGATTTTAAAAGATACTTCGATGCACTTTGCGAAAGAAAAAAGAAGCATTATAATGATATAAAGATGTTCAGGAAATATTACGAAAAACTGTTGCAGCAGCTCGCTGTGGATTTTAACTGTTCACCATCGGATTTTCAGGTTGAGGAGAATATCATTACCGTACCTGCATGGAATGAGGGGAGAAGAAATTACAGTCCCCAAATCTTCCTGCAAATGGCGACGTGTGGAATGAACACGGTTATTATGGCGGATAAATGTCTTCACGAGTTCCTGCGTGAATGGATCAAGGGAACAGAGGGGCATCATCTGTTTGAGTTTGAGAATCTTCCGAAGCTGAATGAAGAGTTGAAAAAATATGGCTATCGGATGAATCCGACTCATCATATGTTTTTGCCCTGTCGTGAAGTCCGGGAAGAAGAAGCTTTCCAGGTGAAGTGGCTTTATGGCAGCGAGATCAACACATTCTACGGCGATCCCCGGTTTCCTAATGCCATCGCATATCCGGAACCTTGTCCGGTAAGGCCGGATCGGATCATTGTCATCGCGTATGACGGAGACACCATCATGGGTATGGCCGGCTGTTCGGAAGATGCTCCGCACTGGCAGCAGATCGGAATTGATGTTCTTCCGGAATACCGGTCAAAGGGTGTTGGCTCCTATCTGGTGAACCTGCTGAAGAACAAGATCATCGAGATGGGAGACATTCCATTTTACGGAACCGGTGCTGCGAATATCCATTCGCAGAATATCGCCGTAAAATGCGGGTTTAAGCCGGCTTGGGTGGAGACCGAAGCCGAGAAGATCTAAAGACAGGATAGAATGTCAGGAGGATATGCAATGGTATAATCAAGTAGGAGGTGAGTGAAAATCATGATCGAATACGGAAATGAAATAACCGCAGAGGAATATATGGAACTGCGCAGGCTGGTTGGATGGATGGAATTCCCTCTTGAGGAAGCACAGGCCGGACTGGATAACGCTTATATGGTTATTTCGGTAAGGGATGAAGGACAGGCCGTTGGTGTGATGCGTCTTCTCTGGGACGGAGGATATATCGCATTCATTTCAGATGTGATCGTGGTTCCGGATTATCAGGGACAGGGAATCGGAAGGAAGCTGGTAGAACTCTGCATCGACAGGGTGAAGGCAGATATGAAACCCGGATACAAGGTGAAGATCAATCTGATGGCTGCAAAAGGAAGGGAGCCGTTCTATGAGAAATTCGGTTTCCTGGAACGCCCGAACGATAAAACCGGTGCCGGCATGGATCAGTGGTTCTTCGCTGATAAAGAGCAGGAACGGTTCTGAAGAAGCTCCCAAAAGGGCAGTCCGCTAAGAACAGGAGCTGCTGTGTAAATCGTTTGAACGGAGGGGTAGGATGAACTGGTTTGTTGAAGGTTTACAGGGAAGCGGGAAAAGTACGCTGATTGAAAAGCTGTCCGGTAAATATCCGGATCATATTGTATTTCGTGAGGGTGATTATAACCCTGTTGAGCTTGCCTGGTGCGCATATGTCAGCAAAGAAAAATATGAGGAAATTCTTGATACGTATAAAGAACTCCGGCAGGAGATCGAGGAAAAGAGTTACGTAGAGGGCAGCCGGAGAGTGATCTGCTACACAAAGATTATCACAGATGTCCCGGGATTTCATAAGGACCTGGAACAGTATGAGATCTATAACAACCGGGTGTCGAAGGAGGATTTTAAGCGGATCATTTTCGACCGATACAGGAAGTGGAACAGCGATAAAATGATACTGGAATGCTCTCTGTTCCAGAATATTGTGGAGGATTTGATCCTGTTTCAGAATGCATCGGATCAGGAGATTCTCAGTTTTTATGAGGAACTGGGCAAGGTACTTGCGGATAAGAAATTGCACATCATGTATCTTGCTTCGGAGGATGTGGCAGCGAATATCAATGTGATCCGGAAGGAGCGGTCGGATGATCAGGGAAATGAAATGTGGTTCCCGCTGATGCTGGGGTATTTCAATGAATCCCCGTTTGCAAAGGCCCATGGTGTTTTCGGTGAGGATGCGATGATCGAGCATTTTGTGCATCGACAGGAACTGGAGCAAAGAATCTGCCGGGAGATCTTCCCGGGGCGATACACGGTGCTGAAGTCGAAAAATTACGAAGACAGCGAGTTGGATGGATAATTTTAACTATTAAATCTAATGGATTGAACGGGTTGATTCCATGTTTGAGAGTGAATTTGCAGGTTCCAGGAAGATCGGCTCCAAGACCTACAAGTTTAATGCCTCAGGTGCATGTCTGAATCCATAATTCCCCAAGTGATCCGAGCATCGGAATGGCTTTAGTGCTGTTCCGGTGCTTTTTTTCTTTTTTTGGATTGTTGCGCATTTGTTATATCCGAAATGCTACAATCATGATACAAGGAGAAAGTTCGGATTTTTATATATACCGATCATAAGCAGGACGATCGCAATGAAATGATCGGAAGGAAAGACAGGAAGGAGGCCGCACGGTTATGCCAAGAAAGAATATTGAAAAATATCAGTATTACGACAAGATCAAACAATATTTTACATTGAATTTCTTCTGGGCCAATTGTAGTGAGTTGGGCATCGCCCTCAGCGATGATTGGGAGCAGTGGAATACGGATTATACAGCTTCACTGGCGGATGAAGTCCATATAGACAGTAAGATTTTAGGTTTTTCTCAGACAGATCATTATTTCCCAAGAGATAGAAGCGATC
Source organism: Eubacterium sp. (assembly GCA_024681515.1). GTDB lineage: Bacteria > Bacillota > Clostridia > Lachnospirales > Lachnospiraceae > Eubacterium_Q. The sequence continues at coordinate 6,831 of JAILAR010000026.1, forward strand.
TTTTGAACACCAAGGTAGATGACTATAACAACATGATCGGAACGGTGCTGGACGGAAATGATGCACCGGACATCTATGTAAATTACTCCTGGATGTATGGCCGGGATCAGTACAAGTCCTCCATCGATCATGCCGAGAATCTGGCAGATCCCGCACTGAGCCTGGATCTTGGCTGTATCCGCGACAATATCCTCCTGAAGACGGAGGATGGAACGCTGCCCATGGTTCCGGTTTTCTCAAATACCTACGGTATGCTGGTGAATAAGAATCTCTTCGAGAAAGAGGGATTAAAGGTTCCTACGACCTATCAGGAGCTTGTGGACGTGTGTAAGGCTTTTCAGGATAAGGGCTATGCGAATCCTCTGATGGGCTTTTCCCAAAAGGAGACCACATCCATTCTTACACTTACGGCATATCCTTACTTCTGCAGTACCGTGGCAAAGGATGAAGAGGCTGTAAAGAAGCTCAACAGCCTTGATGCTTCGGCCGGCGAGTATATGCGTCCGACCCTTGAGAAGATCTCTCAGTTCATGAAGGATGGATGTGTGGATCTTGGGGCATGTGGCAAGATCGAGAATAACTATGAAGCCGTGATCCTTCGTTTCTTTGAGGGGGATGTGCCTATGATGACCTGCTCCGGAGATACCCTATCCGGAACAAAGAAAAGGGAAAGCCGTTCCGAGGCATTTATAGCAAATCCCTTTACTTACACATTTGTCCCCGTTCCCATGGCGGATGAGGGCGCGGTTTTCCTTGATATGTCGAATCTGCAGTTCTCCGTCAACAAGAAAAGCGCCAACCTGGATATGGCAAATGAATTCATGCGCTTTCTCGTCTCATCGACCAAGCTGAATGAGATGGCCAAGAACAAAGGACTGATGTCACCGACGAAAGACCTGTCATTTAACAGCATGTATGCTGCCTTCGGAGAGGTACCGGAATCCCGGATCCTGTCACCGGAGGAGATCGGACTTACGGATGATGCGGTTATCCAGTTAAGACAGGCGGTTTACAATGTCGGAACAGGGAAAATGACCATAGATGAAGCGGTTGCCGCATATGGTATATTTACACAGTAGATTTGTTCACAGTCCATCGTCTGTCGTGAACTGCTTGGGCTGAGCAACATCAGGGACGCTTTTGTTGCTCTTTAACCGATGAAATGACAGAACAGGAGACAATCTATGAGTTATAGCAGGCGAGGCACTTTCCTAAATTTGGTGGAAAGTGCCTCTTTTTGTGCGTTACGAACTATACGCATGCCAAAGATTAATTGCCTTATTAACTAAAACTTCCCATGCCTGAAAGGCGTGTCGCTGCTTGAAAAATCAATATTTTTTCCAAATTGATTATAGTCTGCGAGTATGATATACTTAACTGACTCGAGCTTTTTCTGGCTTGCACGTATGGAGAGCTGATTTTGATCCATCAGAGGGATATAGGGCATGATCAAAGAGTTTATTATACAAAACTGGGCCCTGCTGCTGATCTTGCTGGCATTTGTTATACTGCTCCGAACTACGGCCTTTTTTTACTTTCGATCATCGTGTTTTTCGAGTTTTATCTGGAGGAACATGGGGTGTCAACGAATGCCCGGCTTGTACTTATATCTATCCGATATAGTGCCACGCCGTTCATTGTCGCATTCATCATTTATACGATGGCAGTAAATGTACACTGGATTGTATTCCTGCCGGCGATCTGTCTTGCTATCATTAATATCATTTCACTTTTTAACGGGATTGTATTCAGTATCGACGGGAATGGTCAGTTCAAGCGGGGTATATTGGGCTACCTGCCATATATTCTGGTGGGCATTTACTCAGTTGTTCTTGTTTACATACTGATCAGACGAAGCAATAAACGTTATACGGAAATCTTTCCGATCCTGTTCCTGTGTTTTGCGTTTGTGTCCGGACTGATCCTTCCTTTTGCACTTGGCAAGGACTTTTCTAAGTTATTCTGTATAACGATTGTTATTGCGGTTTTTGTACACTATGTATTCTCAATTCTTCAGATGACGGAGAAGGATCCCCTTACGGGACTTCTCAACCGGCAGGCATTTTATGCATCCATCGATGACGATGCAAAGAGTATAAATGCACTGGTATCGATCGATATGAACGGTCTTAAGGTGATCAATGATACCGAAGGACATGCTGCAGGTGATAAAGCATTGGAGACGATTTCTGCCTGTTTCCTTCAGGCTGTTTCATCGAAAGAGTCGGTTTACAGGATCGGTGGAGACGAATTCGTGATCATTTGCCGACGGATAACTGAGGATGATGTTAGAAAACTAATCGATCGCATCCGGAATAATATATCCAAAACCAAATATAGATGTGCAATCGGATATAGCTACTCCCCAAACGGGGCGGATTCCCTTGACGATATGCTTTCCGTATCCGATGAAAAAATGTATGCGGATAAATCTTCCTTCTATGCAGCGAGCAGGAATGGTGAATTGTAGCCCTTCCGTCGCTGTCATTTCGGTGGATTTATCCGCCGTTTTTTTTGTCCAGGGATAAATATATTCCTTGGGTTTTTGGTGATAGTGTTTTATCCATTGTTGGAAACGCTGATTTCTGAACAAATTGCTCTGTGCTTATGGATTGAGTATGTGGTCTGTGGTAGAATGAGGGCGTGGGAATATGGGCCATGATTATTATGATAAATTGGTATTTGTGCAGGAGAATGATCTAAATGGAATTGAAAAGGATCAAGTATAAACCTACTGTCTGTAAAGTGGCAGATGCGTCGGATATAAACATGGAGTCTGATTTCTGTTTTATCGGAAAGACAGATGAAGAATTGTCGTTGGTGTGTAAAACGGAAGATACTCCGGCAAACACGGTCGAGCGTGATGATGGATGGAGAGGGTTCCGCATTCAGGGCATCCTCGATTTTTCATTGATTGGTATTCTGTCAAAGCTGTCAGGCATCCTTGCGGATCATAAAATAGGAATGGAATGTGGTTAAGGATTTCGCTTATGTACATTATGGAAGAAAAGTGATGAATAGAAATGTTTCAAGAATAAGACAGCTGGCAGGTTGAGATAGGACTCACTAAAGGATTCTTGGGGTAGGATATCACTACCTTCAAGAATCCTTTTTCATGGGCTTAAGCTTTAAAACAATAAATCTGAATTGCCTGATCGACAAATTCTCCGGTTCCGGATCCACCGGCCTTGTCGATGTTCTCAGTCATTTCACCTCCGGCACTGTAAGCCTTTCCAAGGCCGGATAAGATTTCTTTCGTGCAGGTGTAATAGTTTTCGGTGATGAAGTCCTGCAGTTTCTTTACCTGTTTTTGCACGGTGTCACATCCAGGATCCATATCCTTCATTCCACCAAACTCAGTGAAAAGCTTCATCATATCTTTTGCCATGTTCTGTTTATCCTCGGATGTTCTGCCGGAGGCTTTCTGTTCATATTCCATATAAGCTGCAGTGTTTCCCCATTCCTTCTTTGCCTGAGCAGCATATTCATCCATCTTTGTGCTGTCAAATGCTGTAAAATCCATAATGTTATTCACTCCTGTGTCTTTTATTCCACGGGCCAGACTGATCAGATTCTCAATATGCTCCTTTTTCAACATAAGAAGCCGGATCTGTTGTTCCAGAGCTTTTCTTCTGTCAAAGCATGGACTTTCGATGATGGTCTGAATCTCTTTCAGAGGGAATTCCAGTTCTCTGAACAGCAGGATCATCTGCAACCTCTCCAATGCCGCACTGTCATACAGCCGGTATCCTGATTCAGTATAGTCCGACGGTTTCAGTAACCCTATACTGTCATAATACTGCAGAGTGCGTATACTCACCCCGGAAAGCCTGCTTACTTCATGTACTGTCATCATTTCGGATCCCTCCTCGCCTGTGGTAATTGTACTATAAACTATGACGTAACGTAAGAGTCAATGCTTTTTTTATGTTTTTTGTTTTTCCTAAATTTGTGCAAGGATTTTGCAATAGTCCAGGTGATATCGGCGGATCATAGAGAGACGAGTGAAAAGTCAAAGTAAGATTATTCTGTTCAGAGTATATTGGATGTGATAATATGGTTGTGATGTTTTGGAGGTAAAATTGACATGGATACATGGTTTTACGAAGTTGTAAGTATAGACGGTGATTATGCCAATCTCAGGCGTACGGATATTGAATCAGATGACCTGAAGCTTGTGGCAAGAGCATTGCTTCCGGCAGAGATCAAGGAAGGAAGTAAGCTGAGATATGAAATGCTGACATACTACATGGAGGACTGAGATGTATTACATTCTGGACAGCATGAAGAGAGTCATGTTAGGAGACAGGCTGTTCGGGCGCGCTAAACAGACCGAATTCGTAGTTTTCGATAACACATCGAGAGAAAATGAACTTAGAGAGAAAAACAGGGATAAATGGCTATGAGAGAGATAACATCGGAAGAGGTAAGTAAACTGTATGATTGTATTCGGAAGTTATCAGAATATCACAATACAAAATCTGTGAATTTCAAAGGCATTTATCCATTAAAGCCATATGAAAAGACTCTGGAATCTTTCGAAGAAGCATTACGAAATAAAGAATCATATATCGCAGTCACTGAAATTGAAAACCAGATTATCGGCTTCTGTAAAGTCGATATTAACGGAGAAAATGGTAAACTGGACTACTTGGTGGTAAAGGAAGAATTCAGAGGAAAAGGGTTTGGAAAAGAACTCATGGACTGGGCAATGCTAATGTTTAACATGAATAATGTTCGACATATCGAAGTAAAAGTCATCGACGGTAACCCAACGATTCATTTATATGAAAAGTATGGTTTTAGAATGAAATCGCTCATATTAGGGATTGAACGTTAAAAAGAAAGGAAAAGTGATGTATTCGGTTATGAATACATCATACAAGAGAATAATGCGTAGAAGTGATAGGGAAATAAAGGACGAGAGATTAATTGAAGCATTTATTGCAAAAGAACAGGTCATGAGAATCGCATTCTATGACAATGGTGAGATTTATATCGTTCCAATAAACTATGGATATACAAATGAGTCGGGGAAGTATAGATTCTATTTCCATGGTGCAAAAGCCGGACGCAAGTATGAACTCTGCAAGAATTCACCGGAAATTGGATTTGAAATAGATGGGAACTATGAACTGTTGGAAGCTGATATCGCATGTGCTTTTTCGGCTAAATTTCAGAGTGTCATCGGTACGGGCAAGATATGTATCGTAGAAGATAAGCAGGAAAAGATCAGAGGGCTTAATATTCTGATGAAGCAGGTATCCGGTAGTCCTGAATGGCAGTATTCTGAGAAAATGATAAATGCTGTTGCTGTTTATAGGGTAGATGTTGATAAGCTTTCATGCAAAGCGAAATAGTATTCAGCAAGGTGCTTCTTTTCTATTGACAAAAGAGTCAGATCGAAATAAAATGACATCACGTCATTTATATTTTCGAGGTGATGAAATGCCTAAAGTGTCAGATGCATATTTTGAACAGAAGCGAAAGGAAATCGTTGACGCGGCCTATCGGGTGTGTATGAAGAAGCCTATAACCTCCGTTGAGATGAAGGATATCATAGCGGAAACGGGCTTTTCCCATGGAGTGATCTATCGCTATTACAGTGAACTGGATGAAGTCCTGCAGGATCTGGTGATTCGGATTAACAGGTCAAATCGGATCGATGAAAGACTTATGGAGATACTGGATCGCTACAAGACCGGAGAATGGAAGAGGACAGTGAAAGAGGTTTGCGGTCTGCTTGCATCATACCTGGAGGAGACTGAAATTGATATTCTGAAGCTTTCGATATATTCTGACGTTCTTGCCATCAATGATCCGGAACGTGTGATGCGGATCGCTTCCAGACTGGATAAAGATGATAGGAGTCCCCTTTTAATCCTGGAAGCTATGATGCGGAGGTTCCTTGAACGGGTTGTGGATGAGGCAAAACTGCACCCGATAAGATCCACGGACCAGATCCATCAGTTTATGATCGCGACGTTTCATGGGATTCAGACCGGGTATGTGCTGTCCAATTGCTATAAGACGGAGCATATATCTGAAAGATACAAGCCGGTACCGATGTTTGACTGTCTGGCGGACTCAGTGATCTATATGATGGGAGGTTGATCAGAATGATATTTCATACATTTGGTGATGCGTCTAAGAAACCTGTGCTCCTGATTCACGGTATGCTTAATCCATGGCAGTTATGGGAAGAAGCAGCAGAGCATTTTTCGAAGGAATACTATGTTGTCGTTCCGGAGCTGGATGCCCATACGGAGGAAGAAACAAGCACTTTTGTATCCGTGGATGATGAGGCAAAGGCGATTCGTGAATATGTTATCCGCAAGTTTGGAGGAAAACTCTTCATGATCTGCGGCCTTTCCATGGGTGGGCGGATCGCTGCGACGCTTGCAGGTCTTCCGGCTATTTCCACCGAGCATCTGGTGTTGGATGGTGCTCCGCTGAAAGCTATGCCGAAATTTCTGATCCGATTCATGACCAATAGTTATATCAAAATTATTAAGAAATCAAAGGCCAGAGATCCGAAGACGCTGGCCAGTTGCAGAAGAGATTTCCTCCCTGAAAGGTATATCGATGATTTTCTGAAGATCGCAGACCATATCGAGGATGCATCCATACGAAATATCCTGAGCAGTGTGTTCAGTGCTTTCGATTACAAAACCTATGATCCAAACAGCAGGATCCTTTTCATGCATGGTACAAAAGGAAATGAGTCTGTGTCCGGAAAGGCAGCACTTAAGATGAAGGAAGTGAATCCGCAGACAGAGATCCGTGTATATGATGGGTATGCCCATGCGCAGCTTATGAGTTTTGAGCAGTCCAAATGGATCCGGGAGGTGCAGGATTTTTTAAATAAGGGAGGATTCACTTAACGTAAACATATTATGGAGATAAATTCGGTGGGGTGTGTCCACCGGATTTTTTTGTCTTGAATTTTCAAGTTTTTTTGTTGACAGGCTAATAACTGTTAGCCATAATAAAGCTAATAAACATTAGCGTGAAAAGGGGGAGTGCATTCGGCTATGAACAAGGTGACAGGTGGGTTGCTTTTCATACTTCCGCTGATATTATCAATAATTCCGATCATATACACGGGAATCACAATATGTTCTGTGGCGACATTTGCAGCTATTCAAGAAGGGCATTTCATAAGGACAGGAAAGGGGATGGAAACAGTCATCCCTGTGGGATCCGGGGGATAAAGTACAATGGATAGAGTAAGCGGCAGACTGACAGTGTTTTTTGAAGACCCATTCTGGGTGGGCATTTTCGAGAGGACTTGCTCACGTCTATGGATTGAGCGGATGGTCTATGGTAGAATAAGGCCATGGGCTGGAATCGACAATTTGGAAGTGATGGCGCTCGAGTCGCAATTTGTATTTCTGTGGGAATCAGTTTGGGGACAGGGGTTGGTATATTATGGAAATAGAGTATAGACAAGCGGTTATAGAAGACGCTGAGTTATTGGTAAATATCTATAATGCTTCATTTTATGACGATTATGTGCGATATGGTTCGTGTCCTGGATATGGACAAACAAAAGAAATGATGGAAGAGTCAATCAGCAAATATCTGAAACACATCATACTATGCGATAATGAACCTGTTGGTTGTGTATCGTGCATTAAACTGGAAAATGGATTGTATGAGGTCGGTTGTTTGTGCGTTATACCTGAGTATCAAGGCAAAGGAATTGGGACACAGGCAATTCGATTTGTAAAGACATTTTATGAAGATTGGGAGAGGCTCACTTTAGTAACACCGATAGACAAGAAAGAAAATGTGAAGTTTTATACTGAAAAATGTGGTTTTCGCGTAGAAGCTACCGAAAGAGACGGCAATGTGGATCTTTTTCGGTTTGTTGCGGAAAGATAATGGTGAAATGTATTTGGAATAAAGGAGAAGAGACCGCTTCTGGTTACGGGCGATAAAGTACTTACAGGATTTAAGGAAGAGGACTGGAGGAAAGCGTTACGAACCTTTACGCATGACTCATAAAGTGTACCAATATGGAACGTTCTTTTACTTTGATGTTTCCGGCAGAGATCAGGGAAGGAAGCGTAAGATGAATATATATGTGGATTATGACGATTGTCTTTGTGAGACTGCTCGGGCATTTACCGTGATAGCAGAGAGGCTCTTTGGTAAGACGGTTCCTTATGAGACGGTTCGTTTTTTTAATCTTCAGGATTCCTTTGAGCTTACAGATGAAGAATATGAACTTCTGATGCTCGAAGGCCATCGCCCTGAAGTACTGCTTTCTTATGAAGAAACTCCGGGTGCTTCCAGGGTATTAAATGAATGGATTGACCTGGGGCAATTACATGTCACGGAATGCGTAAATAACATCTTGTTCGTAAAGAGATAGTGGGGGATACAGAAACGTGATAAGAAAAGCAGAACCAAAGGATTCATCCAGGATTGCCGAGATCCTGGTGTTTACAAAAAGAATGAAGTACAGAACGATCTTTCATAACGATGAATACTCTTTTAACGAGTTGCAGGTAGTTAAGGTTGCCGATGAATTCAAGGATCCGGAGCTCCTCGATAAAGTGTGGGTATACGATGATGGCATTGTTAAGGGAATGCTCCATCTGGATGGAAAGGAGATCTCAGAATTATATGTAGATTACTTCTTTTGGAAAGAGGGCATCGGATCTAAGCTGGTAGAATTTGCAAAAGAAAAGTTTAATGTTAAGTTCGTATGGACTCTGGAGAAGAACGAAGACGCTATTCGTTTTTACGAGGAGCATGGTTTTATGCTTAACGGGAAAAGACAATTAGAAGAAGGTACACCTGAATATATCGTGATGTTAGAGCAAGATTGAAACTATGAAAATGAGTGGAACATTATATTCCGAAATGACTGACTAAGAAAAATCGGAATTTGTGTTGATACTACAAAGTGAGCAGAAAGGAGTGCGAGCGTGGATGAAAATAAAACGGCTTGTTACGCTGTCACTGATGGCGGTTATGAGTATGTGCATCTGTACTTCCTGTGTGAAACATGCAGAAGTGGATGGAAGTGAGTTCGAAGACAATGCTGAGCTGACAACGGAGATCGTAGGTGCGGAAGTATCGGTTGACGGATCTCATGGAAGTATCACACTAAATATCCCGGAAACATGGAATTGGGAAACAACTAATAACGGTGGAAAGCTTCAGACCGGAACAATCGGGAGTTACGGGATCATATTAAAACCAAATGAAACTAAGCAAGGGCAGATTGAAGTGTTTTATACGAACGCTTTCGGCCTTTGCGGGACAGGCCTTTTTAGTAACAAGACAACGCTGGCCGATAATCCTGTATGGGTCTAAGACGGAAAAATATATGAGGAACACGAGATGGAGGAGCCTATGTTTAGGCCATCGGGTTTTTCGGAGGCTTTTCTGTTGACACCTCACCAGGGGAACGACCGAATACGATTGTATGGAGCGTAACTGTTTGATATAATTGTATCGTTCATCGGCGCATTACCCGGAACGGAATCCGCCGGTAATCCGGAAACGGGAAACATTGATCAAAGTGACAGGGAGAAGGAACGCCATGCAGGATAAGGGGGATTTTTTCCGGGATGCGGAGGATCAGGAGAAGGCGTGGATCGCTGCGAATGAAGCGATCCTTTATAAAAGGCATTGTAAAAGCTTTATCATGCTTATTATCCTGTTCGCATTTTGTCTGACGATGGGAATCCTCGGTTTATTCTTTCCCATCGGTCTGGGCCGAATCTTTTGTATAGTTATGATCCCAATCAGCATCTTCCTGGTGGTCATTGCAGCTATCGGTATATGGACGACGAAACGTCAGCTTGTGAAGGTCAGGAACGGTGACTACGGTGTTCAGAATGTAACTATTACAGATGTTCATAACGAGGTTCATGGACTTAAGTCCGATCAGCATGTTACCTTTACGGCAGAGAACGGTGAAACATATGAAATGAACACACATACCACCGGAGATGCAGGCCTGATCCGCGGGGGCGCAGGACTACTTGTGATCCTTCGCGGAGAATCCAATATTCTTCTCACATGTAAATATCGTTTTTTTCCGGAATACGGAGCAGAAAGCTCGCGAGACGGATTATAGAAACTGATGGACAAAGGATAAAACTATGATAGGTATATATTTTAGCGGTACAGGAAATTCAAAATATGCAGTGAAGTTATTCTGCCGGGAATATGATAAAGAAGCAAAGGCATACTCAATTGAGGATTCGAGGGTTCTATCCGCTATAACCAATGCGGACCTGATCGTATTTGCTTATCCCGTTCAGTTTAGTACGGTTCCTAAAATACTGAGAGATTTTGTTACCGACAACAAAGAACTATGGAGGGGAAAGAAAGTCTTTGTGATTGCGACCATGGGTCTTTTCAGCGGCGATGGATCCGGTATGCTGGGCCGCATTTTACAAAGCTGTGGTGCAGAAGTGAAAGGCGGACTTCATTTGAAAATGCCGGACAGTATCGCTGACGAGAAGGCATTGAAAAGACCGTTGGATAAGAACAAAGAACTAATTAAAATAGCTAAACAAAAGATTCGGAAATCCGTAAAGCAATTGAAAGAAGGGCATCCAACACAGGAAGGAATCGGTTTTTTGTATAGAATGGCCGGTTTCTTCGGGCAGAGATTATACTTCGGACATAAGACAAAGGAATACTCTTCAAAACTTAAAATCGATAATGAAAAATGTATCGGATGCGGAAAATGTGAGAAGCTATGTCCCATGAGAAATATAACCATAGTTGAGAATAATGCGGTTTCAGGTGACCGGTGTACCATGTGTTATCGGTGTATCAACAAATGTCCCAGGCAGGCAATGACTCTTCTTGGGAAAAGCGTTATTGAACAATGTGAGGTTGAAAAATACTTGTAGGGAGTAATCGTTTGAGAATAGTAGTTATCAGGCATGTTGAAGTGGATTTTTGCTGGAGTAAGAAGTGTTCGTCAGACAGATTTGATTCAGAATGCAGCGAATATGACAAGGCTCCCATTAAAAAAGAAATGTACAAAATTCCGAGGATCAAATATCAGAGAGTATATATCAGCAGGTTATCCAGAAGCCGTGATACGGCGGAGAAATTGTTTCCTGATGATAAATATACTGAATCCAGACTGATAAGCGAGGTTCCTCTCAGATCGAGTTTTGATACGGAAAAAAAGATGCCGTTATGGTTCTGGAATGCAACGGGACGATTTCAGTGGTTTATCAACAGCACAAGGCAGATTGAGGGGCGCAGGCAAACAAAAAAACGAGCAAGACGGTTTGTTACAGTAATCAGTAATGAAAATAAGAATTGTGCTATTGTTACACATGGATTCTTTATGCATACATTATTGCAGGAGTTGAAAAAGGCAGGGTTCAGGATTAATAATTATTCGTTTAAATATAAGAATGGGGAAGCTATTATAGCGGAGAAGCGGAAGACAGATAAAATAACGAGGAGAATTCACTGTGAAGGAAAAAAACATTACATCCTATGAAAGCGTGTTTATGCGGATCAGCGGAATGCGGCTTACACAGGAATATGAGATTATGCCGAAAGATTCTGGCACTGAGATTTCAGATTATTGGATGCGATGCGTAAGTGGTGGCGGAATGGAAAGAGAGCTGCAGCGGAGAGCTTTCTGTCCGGACAGTCAGATGCTGGAAATACTGAATCAGTGTAACATTCTGAAATGGGACGGCTTTCATGGGAAGCATCCTCGCGGAGTTTTGGATGGAGAAATGTTTTCCTTTCGGGCTATCGTCAATGGCGGAGAAATCATTCAGGCAGATGGATCGGCGAACTTCCCCAAGAACTTCAGGGAGTTCCGAAGGGCTGTAGACCAGATGTTATCAGAAGCGGATAATAAAACAGTCATCCATCGGAAGTAGATTGGATTATTCTCTCGACGGGCCCCAATGCCATGTCGGGAGAATTTTTGTTTTTTTCCGATTTGTGATGAGAAGACGCCAAAATTTTATAGGCTGCTGAGTTACGCACGATCCATATGTCCTTTGGGAAATCCCATATACTTTTGATGAGGTGCGTGTCAGAGACTGGATTGAACGGAACAGGAACCGTTACCGGGAAACAGGATATGGATTATGGGCCGTCTGTCTCAAGAAAACCGGTGAAATGATAGGTGACTCAGGATTGACGATTCAGAATATCAACGGAGAATTATTGCCGGAAATCGGCTATCATATTCGCCGTGACTGCCAACGGAAGGGTTATGCCGGGGAAGCCGCAAGGGCAGTTCGGAACTGGGCTTTTCAGAATACGGATTATCCTGCTTTGTATTCCTACTGCAAATACACAAACGAGGCTTCGATCCGGACGGCAGAATCAATAGGTATGCATTTCGATAGAGAGTATCCGGATGAGGTTAACGGAATCACACATGTGTCTGTGATTTCAAGGGATGATCTGATTCATAACATGATTATCTGGGCAAAGAACAAACTTGGCAGTACAGAATATGCAGGATGGTGCCTTTCGTTTGTTGAGTATGCGCTGGAAATCAGCAACGGGATCGAGATATTTGGCGGAGATTCCGCAAAAGAGTCCTGCGAACTGTACAGCGATGCGTTGCAAAATGGAATACCGGAAGAAGGTTCTTTTGTATTCTACGATTGTCTGTGTCCCGGCAACGATGGGCTTGTGAACTGGGGACATTGTGGTTACTTCTGATCGGTGTGGGACACGAACGCAATACTTACCTTCATTCGGTGGATGAAAGACTCGGTATACCGGACCGTCTGAACCCGGATCCATTTGTAATAACCATAACGGATCAGGAAGGAAATACTCTTAAGTCTCCGCCTTTTCATACGCATTTCACGGCTGCGGCAGATCAGTGTGTGTCGGAGTATTATTCGAATTACAAGGAAGCGTTTGAATATACAGGTGCGGTAAGTTATTCAAAGCTCGGAGATGCACTTGTATATGTTTGTGATGCAAGGCGCATGACTGATGCGCTCAAACTTATCTGGCAGAGAACGGACCACGATCTTTGTATAAAGCAAGAAGACATTGCGCACGAATACTATAGTTAAAATACAAAAATTATGTTTTTTCTGATTGGAGCAAGTAGTGTGTCAATATGGAACGTTCTATTTTTAAATTTATGATATAATGCAAAAGATGGAAAAACAGCGTTTAATGCATGAAAATAACCATGGAGTTGCCGCGGGTCTTTTCTCGGATAGGGGAGCGATAACAGTGGGATCATTATTACAATCAACACGAAATACAAGAAATTTGCCTATCGGGGAATTTCGGTATATCCGAAGCGATTTTCCCGGGAAACTTACTGACGCAGAAATTGTGTGGCTGCGGGAACATGGCATTACAGCGATTATAGACCTCAGGGATGAAAGTGAATACAAAGAGCATCCCTGCAGGCTTGAGGATGAAGGCGGATTCATATATTTTCATATGCCTGTAACGGGCGGCGGTGGCGTTCCGGAGTCGCCGGATGCGGTCGCTGCATCCTATCTTGCCATGCTTGACGGACAGATGGATCGAATCGTTGATACCATATTGAATGCAAAGAGTAATGTGCTCTACTTCTGTCACGCAGGGAAGGACAGGACGGGAGTAGTGTCTGCGGTTATTCTGAAGAGATTGGGAGTTGATGATCAGACGATCATAGATGACTATATGAAAACAAAGGATAATCTGATGGATGTACTTACACAATATGTGATGGAACATCCGGAAGTAGATATCAATACCATTATTCCAAGGGAAGAGAACATAATAAAGGTTTTGGAGAATCTGACATAATAGAGAAGAAGAAAGAATTTGATTCAACTTGTGAACCGGGCTTTTCATCTCATCCTGCTGGATATCAATCTGCCGGATGCGGAGGGATTCGATGTCTGCAGGGAATTGTGGAGAGTGTCCGAGGTGCCGGTGATCTTCGCCAGCGCAAGGACCAGCGAAATATAAAGAAAAAGGTAGGGCGGTCCGTGAAGGGCCGCCCGACCTTTGGATTCATGATCATTATCTGTGTCTTGCTGCATTCCATATCCGAGAGCCGGGAGGTATCGGCACGGTATTCCTTTCCGTCTGCGGTTTTTCCTGCCATGATATTGTCGTAGGCAGAAAGAAAGGCATTCAGCGACTTCTCCATTTTTTTGAACTCCGGGGTGTTCCATGCCTTGAACAGTGTGTGATCTGCCATGGAATGCCATTGCCTGCGCATGCTGTCGACGTAGGACGAGACTCTCCGCATGTCATCCATATGGGCCTTCCCTGTGGGATCGGTGGGACGTTCTGCAACGGTGGCAGGATCCAGGATCCGGTACTTGTCCTCTGAATAGGAAGCATTGGGATATTTACGCTCTTCAGTTTTTTTGCGGCCTCCGGATCGGTGTCAGCTTCTCTCTGCAGTTCGCTGTATCCGATATCAAAAAAAGTGCAACACGGCACTATTGTCAATCTTATTGTCAGTTCACAGACGGGATGTGGGATGGTATAATCATAGAGTACTATGAGGTTTGGGAAAAAGGACGGAAGAACGAGGGAGATGCATACCATATGAATGAAGTAAATTATTTCATCAAAAGAATTGAAAAAGCGGATATTCCGGATTGCGTCAGTGTGATACGACGCAGTTTCCGGACCGTAGCGGATGAATTTGGCTTTACTGAAGAAAATGCGCCCGCATTTACAGCATTTGCCACGACTGAAGAAAAGGCAGAGAAGTGGATGACCGAGCAGGGCCGGCCAATGTACGGATGCTTTGAGAATGATCGACTGGTCGGATACTATAATCTGCTTTCCGGAGAGGCTGGATATGAACTGGGCAGTCTCTCGGTTCTTCCGGAATACAGGCATGAGGGAATAGGACGAAATCTTCTTACGGATGCATTGATCCGTGCTGCAGCAGCGAATGCCGATAAAATGGAGCTTAGTATCGTGGAGGAAAATGCCACCCTTCGGAAATGGTACGAGGATATGGGTTTCACTCACACCGGAACCAGGAAGTTTGATTTCTTTCCGTTTACCTGCGGCTATCTGGAAAGAGATTTAAGAGAATCTCCGATCAGAATTGAGAACCTGATGCTTAGCAGAGGTCATATCATACTCTGGTTGGTAAAGAAAATGTTGGAGGAGAAAACGGAAGTATCCTTCCCGAGATTTGTCTATATTTCGGGAGAACTGGCTTTAAACGGTAAATTTTATGCGGATATGGATCGTGAACGGTATTGGGTCGAAAAACCGGCTGAGTCGGTGTATTTTCCGGAAGATCTTTCTATTTTGGGCACGGTCACGGATGAAGAGATACTTCAGATCATCATTGCAGCGAATGAAAGAAATAAATCGGATCAGAAAAATGTACAGATCATTTTTGATCCGATCAGTTCCGTTCGTGTGATTCGGATTTACGAACAGAACTCACAATAATAAAGAGACTTGTTGCCGGATAATTGTGAAACACCGGAAACTGTGATGGTTCTTACTGATGTGTGCCAATATGGAACATTTTTTCTCCTTGATGTATGCTATAATACAAGTGATTTCAATAAATCTAATATAACATCAGATTGAAGATTTTTCCGGGAGGTTATCTATATGAACATTGATCATGTGGCATTTAGTCAGGTGGCAACAACGCTTGCAAAGCATTTTGACAGCCTGTATTACGTGGATATTGAATCTGACAGTTTTATAGAGTTTTTCCATTCACAGATGCTGGATGAATTAAACCTTCCTGAACAGGGAGCGGACTTTTTTGCTTTTCTTAGGGAACAGGCCGGAAGGATCGTACATCCGGACGACATCGACTATGTGCTGCGGCTGATCGATAAGGAATCAATCATAAAGAAAATAACAGAGAATAATTCCAGTCTGATGGTATGCCGGTTCGTGCTGGGGGGAAAGATCATTCATATCTGCCATATCAGTATTCTGTGTGAGGATAATAAGCATATTTTGGGCTGTATCAAGAATATTGAGGCTGAGTATCGTACGCAGGAGGAGCAGGAAATGCTCCTGAAATCCGCTGAGCGCCTGGCCAGACTTGATGAACTGACGGGAGCCAAGAATAAAAATGCTTATACGGAACATGTTCGGCTGATCGATGATATGATCGGATCCGGTGTGAAGATAGCGCCCTTCGCCGTTGTCATGTGTGATATCAATGATCTGAAATTGATCAATGATTCCAGAGGACACAGCTTCGGTGATGAATCCATACAGAAAGCAGGTCGTTTGATCTGCAATATTTACGAAAAAAGTGCGGTATACAGGGTCGGAGGCGATGAATTTGTCGCTATTCTTACAGATGACGATTTCGAAAAGCGTGATGATCTGCTGAGCCTGCTCTGTATAGAATCCAGAACAAATGGCAAATGGCGTTCCGGCCCGGTGGTTGCCTGCGGTATGTCGGTTTATGATCCCGAAGAGGACAGTTGCTTTAACGATGTATTTGAACGTGCAGATGCCGATATGTACAGGAATAAAAAGGAGCTGAAGAACGAAGCCGCTGCAGAGAAAATTAAAAAAGCGGCAACGATCGATCAGGATATTCCGGATGAGCGAAAGAGGCAGCTGGATAGTTTCTTTGGTGCTTTATACACCACGGCCGGGGACGGATATGTCTTTCTGACAGACCTGAAATACAGCTTCTCCCGGTGGTCACTTACCCTGGTCAATGATTTCGGTCTTCCCTCTGAATATATGTACCATGTGGAAAAAACCTGGGAAAAATGCATCCATCCGGAGGATCTGAATCGATATCAGGAAGTGGTGGAAGCCGTTTTAACAGGAAATTCCGTACTGTACTCCATCAGTTATCGAGCACAAAAGGCGGATGGAACCTATGTGTTCCTTAAACCGAGAGGTTTCGTAATATGCGACAGCAACGGAGAACCTGAGTATTTCGGTGGGATCATCATCCCTCAGTAAACTATCTTTGTGTGCCAAGATGGAACGTTCTTTTGTCTTGGTTTATGATTTAATACGAGTGTATTCTGTCAGACGCAGAATACGAAACAATCCATAGGGAGAGATATAATGGATAACGAAAAAACTGAAAACAAAAATAAATGGAAGAAATTATATGACGAGGACGGAAACCTCGCTTATGAAGGCTTTGCAAATTACAACACTCCCTGGGGAGCCGGTAAGGTGTATTTTCCGGATGGAACCGTGTACCAGGAGGGAATCTTTGGAAACAAGGGGCTTCTCTGTGGGAGGATGGCGTTTATGATAAGAATGATCAAAGGAAGACGCTTTAGATTGAGAAGCAGGCTGGCAGCAACTGCACTCTGCTTCGGATTGGCCCTAAGTCAGCTGCCGGCGTATGCCGCACCGGATGAACAGGAAACGAAAAAATCGGCCGATCTGTCCGGTCAGCAATATATGGCGAGCACCGAGAATGGTATCGCCGATGAGAGTTGGAATACCTATGATACTGAGGGGCATCCGACACCCAGGGTGGACACCAACGGTACAGTGGTGGCGGTCTTTGACTGCGGCGTGGACTATGAGCATGAAGACCTAAGGAACGTCATGTGGAATGAAGGTCTAAATTATAAATCATTGGTGGACATGGGCGGCGGCAGCTATGGGATCTGTGTGAGTCCCATGAATTCCATGAGTGAAACATATGACAGCTCAGATCCCATGGATGATGAGAAGGAAGGACACGGAACCCACGTGGCCGGTATCATCGCGGCTGAATGGAATAACATCGGTATCAGTGGGATCACAAGCGGTGCGAAGATCATGGCTGTTAAGGTGTCAAATGACCGCGGTATCACCTCCACTGCGGAACTCATCAACGGATATCGTTATGTGATCGAGGCGAAGAAGGCCGGCGTTAATGTGGTGGCAGTGAACATGTCTCTCGGTTTCCAGAGTGACGGAAATGCGTTAAATGAAATCATCACAGAGGCCGGGGAACTGGGTATCGTTACCTGCGTCGCAGCCAGCAATTCCATGAGAAATCTGGATCCGGAAAATGGGATCGCTGCGGCCCTTGCAGACAATCCGTATGTATTGGTCGTCGGTGCATCCAATGAAGAGGGCAATCCCTGGACGGATGAGGGCGACAGCGGCTCAAATTACGGACGTCGTACCGTGGATATTTTTGCACCCGGAGCAGGTATCATTTCCACATTCCCTGAACGTCTCGGTGAGCTGGACTCCACCAGTGATATCGTTGAAGAAGGAGGAAAGCGCTATTCCTTTGATTACAGCACGGATGAATATGATGTGACTGACGGAAAGGACAGTTCCGTCTTCGGCTATACAGGAGAGGAAACCGTACTTTCCAAGGGAACGGAAGGACTGACCTTATCCACGCCGAATGGCGGTGAGAGCGGTTCGTTTACGCTCGCTGTCCCTGTGCTTGAGACCCTGAAAACCTGCAAGGGCGGCGTGATCACTGCTAAGGCTCCCGTTGGTACAACGGTGACTCTGACATTTAACTGTGATGGCAGAGACTATGGATCTGTGGACCGGGTTGCTGCCGGTGACGGCAGGATGGAACTCCCCTTTGTGATTCCGGATGATGACGGCATGGATCTTTCCGCGGCCATGCTTGAATTTGAAGTGTTTCCTCCTAACGGATCGGAAGAGGAAACCTCCGAGATTAAGGAGATCACTGTTCAAAAATCCGTATTCCATACCGGTAAAACCAAGTATCATACGGAATCCGGAACCTCCATGGCCACGCCCGTGATGGCGGGTGTTGCGGCCATGCTTTCCAGAGCATTTAAAAATGACACGGCAGACAAGATCGTTGCAAGAATGCAGGGCAGCGTAAAGCGTGTGGATTCACTGAAGGATAAATGTATTGCAGAGGGTATCTTTTCTCTGGACAGGGCACTGGATGAAAAGACCTTCCCCGTGATCAACGGTCTGACCAGACAGGGAGATCAGGCAGTCATAACCGGTTACTTCTTCGGCAGTCTGATGCCAACCGTAAAAATCGACGGAAAGGAAGTGACATCCATAAGCGGTAACAGTACAACGCTGACCGTGACGATCCCTGAGGGGGTAAAGGATGGTGAAGTGCTTGTAGAGGTTACCTCCGAGAAAGGTACCGGTCACCGGTTGATGCAGCTGGGAACGGCGGATAATCTCTATCCCCGACTGTCGCTGCCTGACGAGAGTGAAGAGGGCTTCTACGCAGCTGATATCATGTCCATGACAGCCATCGGAGATTCTCTGTATGTGGTTTTGGGAGCCGGAGATACACGGATCTACAGCTACAATACCGTGACAAAGACGTGGAAGAAGGAATATCAGGGTGAGTACCCTGCAACGGAAGGCGCCTGCGAGGTGAACGGAAAGCTTCTGTTCCTTACCTCCGATGTCATTAAGGGGCAGGATCACATCGGCTGCTTTGATCCCGCGTCCGAAAATGTTACATATAAACTTTATCAGGAAGATTTCTTTATCACACATGCGGCCCTTGTAAATGCCGGAACCGGTGTGTATATCGTCGGAGGCCGGGAGGGCGTCTATGGAAATATCAAAAACCAGGGAACAAACAGAAATATCATTTATGTGAATACGTCGGATCTTTCAGATATCAGAACCGAGACGATCGAGGATGCCAGAGTAAATGCTGAGAATCCGATCATTGCATCCGACGGACAGGGGACCATTTATATTTATGGATCCCAAAGCGGGGACAGTGAGATCTCCTTCACAAAACCCATAACCATTAAGGCCACCGGTAATACCGCGACGGTATCGGAGGTCGCGGCAAAGGATATCTATCCGAAGACGAACCGGAATCAGATGGCAGTCGGTACCGCTGCGGTCACGGCAGCCGGAAATATCATGACGACGGGTCCTGTTGTGACGGACGATACAGGGAAGGTGATCGAGGATACCTATGTTGTTGGTCCCGGAAAGAAGAATATTCAATCTACAGGAAAAATCGTGAGCCTGACACCGGTATATCATCCGGTTTCCGCGGTGATCGGTGATACCTATTATGTGCTTGGAACCACGGCTTCCGAGAAAGACCATTTCGTCTTCGCCGGTGCGGATGCCGCGACTCCCTCTGCATTTGAAGAACTTCCGTTATATAAACTCACGACGGATGAGCCGGAGACGGTTGTGGTCCGGACCTTTGATGCACATCCGGATGTGGTATACATGGATGTTACGGAATTCTTTGATCGTTTCTATGAGAGAAAGTTATCCGTAGAGAAAAAAGAAGGAACCTATACACTTTCCGAAGAAAACATCGGAGAGAGAGCGGAGATCGATGTTGATAAGGATACCCTTACCACCGGAAACTACCACGGCCTGTTTCAGCCTCTGATCAAAGGGAGGGAGGATGATTCCCTGCGCTTCGTGGAGCGGGCGGCATTCCTTCAGCATACAGAGAATACCGCAACGAAACAGGAAGAGGATACCGTGCTGGATTTCGGAGCATACGGCATTGATCTGATCGAGGCAGACGGCAATATCTATATGCCTCTTTCGGTTCTTGGTATGCTGTTCAATACGGGAGAGGATGCGTATGTGATCACAAACGGGGAATCCGTTTATTTGAACTATACATCCATGGATACGAATGATACAGATCAGTCCGAGAAGGATGAACATCGTCTTGACGGACTTGCAGAGGGAAACCGCCCGGAGGAACTGATTCGGGAATCTTATGCGGAGCTTTGCTTCGAACTGGATCTTCTGTACGGACTGGAAGGCACCCACAGTGAATTTATACAGAGTCTTCAGAAGGATGGTCTGGATAAGACACTTGATACATTTGATCCGGCGCTGAAGACCATGCTGCTGTCCGAAAACAGTGCGGATTATGCACTGGGTATGAATCGGCTTCTGGACTTCTGGCTGAATGATTCCGGCCATACACAGTATGATCTGATGCAGTTCATGACGCATGACGAACTGTATGGTCAGATCGAGGAGAAGTCGGAGGAGGCTTCGGATCTTCCGGATTCCTTCATTTACTGGTATAAGGACCGTGATAAGGCAGGCTTGCGAGATGCAAGAAGATTTGCCGCTGACGGCGATGATATTTATTCTGATTATTATGCCGTAAAGGGTGATACCGCATTTGTAAAACTTGAAGAATTTGATGTGGATTATGGCGGATGGGTAAAGTATTATCAGAAGAAGGGCGAAATGCCTGACGATGCATTTGCAAGGATACACAACGCACTGGAAAAGGCAAATTCGGATAAGAAGGTTGAGAATTTCGTCATCGATCTCACATTCAACGGGGGCGGTGATACGGAAGCTCTGCTTGGGATCATCGGACTCGTTACAGGCAAGGCGCACGTGAAGATACGTTCCGAGGTCACCGGTCAGACCTATGATTCGATGCCTAAGGTCGACAGAAATCTGGACGGTGTATTCGACGCAAAGGATGACGCTGTGGATTACAGCCGTTTGAATATGGCGGTTCTCTGCAGTGGGTATACTTTCTCCTGTGCAAATACCTTCACCGCTGTTATGCAGGATGAAGGTATCGCCGTTATCGGAACCCGGTCCGGCGGCGGAACCTGCTGTGTAACGGATATGGCTACGGAAGAGGCCGTGATCTATCGAATTTCAGGTCCGATCAAGCTGGTCAATGCAAAAGGGGAGTCCATCGATGAAGGCATCAAGGCCGACATCGATCTCAGTGCGAAGATTGACGAAGATACCTATGATTATTCCGCATTCTATGATGATGTGAAGGTGTCCGATGCACTGTTTAAGTTCTACGGCAAGGTAAAGAAGAGGAATGAATGGGTGGATGGCCGCTGGTACGACAGGAACGGCCGGCAAAACTACAAGCCTGTTGGTTCCTGGCATGAGAATAAGAAGGGCAAATGGTACGGGGATACTTCCGGCTGGTATGCGCAGAATCAGTGGCAGAAGATCGACGGAAAATGGTACTACTTCAATCAGGACGGCTATATGGAGATGGATGCATACCGCTATGGCTATTATCTGACGGAGAGCGGAGCCTGGGACGGCAAGTCAAAGGTTGCCGGCTGGAAAAAGAATAACACCGGCTGGTGGTTTGAAATCGGGGAGAAGACTTATCTCAAAGACGGTTGGAAGATGATCAACGGCAGATGGTATTATTTCAGGAAGAGCGGCTACGCTGCCCAAAATGAATTTGTAAAAGGTTGGTGGATCGGATCAAACTGTGCCTGGGGAGATCCGGTGAAATACAGCTGGCATAAGACCGCGCAAGGCTGGTGGTACGGCGCATCCGGCGAATGGTATGCAAAAAATAAAACCTATGTCATCGACGGCAAGTCATATTCCTTTGATAAACTTGGATATATGAAGTAGAGCACGGACTAAAACGGAAGTGTAAAGCAAACAGACGCCAAATACGTGCGAAGCGATGATCTACGGAGCGCATAAGCGCGAAGTATGGAATGGAGGATAACATGGAGAAGTCTGCGGTTTATTTTACGGATTTCAGAACAAGGATCGGTGTCAGTCAGTGTACGAAGCTGCAGAAGCTGATCCGCGCAGCAGGGATCGGGGATATAGACTTTAAGGGCAAATTCACCGCGATCAAGATGCATTTCGGAGAACTGGGGAACTGCGCATATATCCGCCCGAATTATGTTCATGCAGTTGCGGATGTGATCCGTAAGCTTGGAGGGATCCCTTTCCTGACGGATTGCAATACGCTTTATCCCGGCAGCCGCAGTAATGCGGTGGATCATTTGAAATGTGCCGAGATCAACGGATTTAATTCGGTAACCACCGGCTGTCAGGTCATTATCGGGGACGGACTCAGAGGCAACGATGATGTGGAGGTTCCCGTACATAACGGCGAATACTGCAAGACGGCGCTGATCGGTCGGACCATTATGGATGCGGATATCCTGATCTCACTTTCACATTTTAAGGGGCATGAGGATGTGGGCTTCGGCGGTGCACTGAAGAATATCGGTATGGGCTGCGGCAGCCGTCCCGGGAAAATGAAAATGCACGCAGAGGGTACTCCTGAGGTGGACCAAAAGGTGTGCCGCAGCTGCAGGCAGTGCGCAAAGGTCTGCGGAAGCAATGCCATATCCTATGGTGAGGACGGTAAGGCCTATATCGATCCGGATCTATGTAAGGGATGCGGCCGCTGCATCGGCGCCTGCAATTTTGAAGCCATTGAAAGCCTGTATGACTCCGCAAATGAGATCCTCTGCTGTAAGATCGCCGAGTATACTCAGGCGGTCTGCTACGGCCGGCCCTGCTTCCATATCAGCCTGATCATGGATGTGTCTCCGAACTGCGACTGTCATGATGAAAATGATGCGCCGATCCTGCCGAATATCGGTATGCTGGCGTCCTTTGATCCTGTGGCGCTGGATCAGGCCTGTGCGGATCTGTGTCAGAAGGCGGAGCCGATCCGCAACAGTCAGCTGGGTGATCATCTGGCCAGACCGAACTGGAAGCTTCACCATGATCATTTCATGGATAACAACCCCAATGTCCGTTGGAAAGAAGCTCTGGAACACGGAGAAAAGATAGGACTCGGTACTCGGGAGTACGAGCTTAAGGTGATCCGTTGATCTGTTATATTGTGTTAGAAATGGAATGAAAAAATGGGAAATTTAGATTTTCAGTCTGAAAACCGATTGATCAGACGCAGAAGGCTATAAATATATCTTTCCTCCGATGATCGGAATGATCTTTGCACAGATGGCACCGGTGGTTGACGGTATCGTCGCTTCCGGAGGCATGGGTGAGGAAGCGCTTTCCGCCATCGGCATCGTAGGACCGATGGATTATATATTCAACCTTATCTGCGCGCTGTTCGGAATCGGCTGCGGTGTTGTTATTTCCCGCTGCTCGGGTGCAGGGGAGAAAGCAAAGGCTTCGAGAGTCTTCAGCCGTACGCTTATCATTATGATCTCAGTGACACTGGGGCTTATGGCGTTGGCTTTTATATTTACGGATCCGCTGTTGAAGCTTTTCTGTGCTACGAAGGAGAATATCGGATATGCCAGAACCTATTTACAGGTGATGCTGGCGGGCGGTGTATTCATGACACTGAATTTTGCGGGTGACTATATTCTTGCCAATGACAATAATGAAACGCTTGCCGTGGCGGGAGACATCGTAGGCGCCATCGTGAATTTCATCATTGATTTTCTGGGAGTATATGTATTCCATCAGGGAATCTGGATCGTGGCATTCGGAACCGTGGCGGGATCCTTCTGCTGCGTGCTTGTCTATCTGCTGCACTTCAAAAAGAAGGACAGGCTTTGCTGTCTCGTGAAACCGGTAAGGAAGGAAGGCGATCCGAGTCTGCTTGAGATTATTAAACCCGGTTCGGCAGAGGCATTGATGTATTTTCTTTTTACGGTTCAGCTGATCGTTCAGAATTTTGTTCTGCGAAATGACGGAGGAATCAGCGGTCTTGCCAATTCGGCGGTCATAGAAAATCTGTCGATCATATTTACCATCGTCATCGCGGGCAGTTCCGACGCCATATTTCCCATGGCATCCGCCTATCACGGGGAGCAGAACAAAAGCGGCATGCTCATGGTGAAACGTTCTCTGACAAAAACAGGCTTTTTCATGCTGCTCGTCCCGGTGCTTATTCTTATCATATTCCCGCAGCTGACGATCATGCCCTATAAGATCGACGATCCGGTGATGCTGGCATCACTTCCTTTTGCGGTGCGCCTGGTCAGCTTTAATCAGCTTTTCGTTTTTCTGGATACGATCATGATCGATTATCTTTCCGCCACCGAACAGGAAAAAAAGGCGAATATAGCATTTATTATACAGTTCTTCGTTCAGGTTCCGCTGACACTGCTCCTGAATATCTGGTCGCATCTGAATTCGGCCTGGTATGCATCGATCATCGCACAGGTCGTTGTGCTGTTTTATCTTGCTTTCTTCTGCGGGGATCTGCCGAAAGGAATGAGGCACTTTCACCGGGAAAATCTGCTTATGCTGAGGGGCGGAAAGCTTGCCCCGGCATTTGTGTCCGGCTTTGAAGAAGAAGCCGGCAAATGTATCGGCAGAGGTCAGCTTGAAACGCTGAAACAGAAGATGATCTCTCCGCTACTGCAGGTTCTGACCGGGGAAAAGGAAATAAGCGGAACTTTCAGCATTTTGAAAAGAAATGATGATCGGATGGCGGCTGTGCTTCATTACGAGGCTAAGAAGGATCTGCTGGAAGACCTGCCTGAGATCGAGACGGATGATGAGGATGAGGAAGATGAAGAGGAAGTTCCTTTTGATACCTGTATCCGTTCCGAGTTTCTGGGTATGCGAAGGATCATGATCATTCTGAATGAGGAGAGTGAATAAAAAATGGAATAGAAGGCAGAAGAATAGACGGAAGAAATGACAGAAACAAAAGACGGATAAGGAGTGCGTTTTATGGATAAATTTGATATAAGTAGTTTAAAAGATTCTTTTTATGATGAAGGTCAGGAGAGCACAGGCCGGATTGCCACCGAAGAGGAACAGCAGGCAATCCTTGCCAGCATGACACCGCATTTCCTGTGGCTGAGCGTCCGGCATACCGTCTTCTGCAGGACAGTGCGGAAAAATATCCCGATAAAACAGCGCTCATTGCCATCGACCGGACACTCACTTACAGAAAGCTGAATGCTGAGGCAAATGCCGCATCGCATGTGCTGCGACGCTTCGGAGCAGGACCGGAAACCATCGTTGCGGTCTTGGCTGACAGGGACAGCTACGCCTATGTGATGCGGGAAGGGGTTCTTAAGAGCGGCGGTGCTTTTATGCCGGTTGATCCGGAGTATCCGGAGGAACGGATCCGCTATATCCTGGACGATTCAAAGGCAAAGCTGCTGATTACCACAGGTAATGTCATTGAACGCAGAAATGAGCTGATCACGGCGCTGCAGGCGGAAGGTATCGTTATCATTAACGTACAGGATGCCGTAAGCCTGACGGACACAGGAGCGCTCGATGAGAACGGGAAACCAAAGACCGGTTATGTACTTCCGGGTGAGAGAGAAAATCTCAACGTGGAAGTGCCCTATGATGCGCTGGCCTATGTGATCTATACCTCAGGTTCCACAGGAAAACCGAAGGGTGTGATGATCACCAACAAGAATCTGGTGAACTTTGCCGACAGAAATGAGAAGAATCTCGAGATTCTTGCATTCACGGAAAATGTTGAAGTCACCATATCCATAGCCGCGTTTACCTTCGATGTCTCCGTTATGGAGGAGTTTGTGCCTTTTGCTCATGGCATGACGAATGTGCTTGCAACATGGAAACAGATGATGGATCCGGCGGAAATGTGCGGGCTCATGGTGAACAACCATGTCGGGTCGATCACATGTACCCCCAGCTATATCATGAATATGATCGAGATCCCGGCTTTTGTGCCTGCAATACAGGGATTAAAGTGCATTGATGTGGGATCGGAACCGTTCCCGCCGGTACTTTTCGACAAACTAAAGGCAATTAATCCGGATCTCCTTATCGTGAATTCCTACGGACCGACAGAGTGTACCGTCAGCTGTACGCTGAAGAAGGTTGTTGATCCGAGAGACGTAACCATTGGCGTTCCTCTGGCAAATGTGCACGTGGCCACCATGGATCCGGATGGACATCTGCAGCCCATCGGAGAAAAAGGTGAGTTGGTCATCATGGGGGACGGCGTCGGTCGGGGATATATCGGAAGAGAAGACCTGAATGAGAGGAATTTCATTCGGGTCCTTGGTATACCTGCTTATCGCAGCGGTGATCTGGTGCGGATCCGGGAGAACGGAGATATCGAATTCCACGGAAGAATGGACGATCAGGTGAAACTCCGAGGACTGCGTATCGAACTCGGTGAAGTGGAGAGCGTGATCGGCAGTTATCCTTCCGTTCGGGCCGTTACTGTGATTGTCATCCATGGGGAGACGGATTATTTAGCTGCTTACTTTACGGCGGGTGAAGAAGTAGACATATCCGCTTTGAAGGAGCATGCAGCAAAGTATCTTACGGAATATATGGTTCCTCAGGCCTTTATGCAGCTGGAAACCATGCCCATGACAGCAAACGGCAAGGTGGATAAAAAGGCATTGCCTGTCATTGAGATCACGGAAGAGGAACTCGTGGCAGCGGAAAATGAAGTGCAGGAAAAGATCCTGGCGATTGCGAAGGAAGTGATCGGTACCGACAGGATCGGTATCACCACGGATCTATATATGATGGGGCTTTCCTCCATCGGCTGTATCAGGCTGTGTTCCCTTTTGTCAGACAGCTTCGGTGTCAGCGTTCGGGTAGCGGAGATCTTCGAATGTCGTACGGCATTAAGCATCGAAGTACTGATCAATGAAAAATCCGGAGAAGAAAAGATCTCCCATGAACTGAGGGAGAGCTATCCTCTGACGCGGACACAGATGGGAATCTACATTGACAGCGAACTCTACGCCGGAACCACGGTCTATAATCTTCCGTATCTGTATAAACTGGATCAGAGAGTGGATATGGAGAAACTGCGCTCGGCCCTGCAGAGAACTTTGCTTGCACACCCGTATCTTTTTATGACCCTTCGGGAGGAAGGCGGAGAGATAAGGGCCGTCAGAGACCTCGGCCTCGGACAGGATGGGTATGCTCTGCCGGAGATCGTGATCTCGGATCGGGAGCCCATACCGGAAGAACTGGTAAGACCCTTTGATCTGACCTCCGGAGAGAGACTATTCCGGGCAGAGCTTTTTGACACGGAAAGCGGGAAATACCTCTTTGTTGACATGCATCATATCGTCAGCGACGGTAGTTCTCTGACCATATTCTATCAGGATCTGGATGCGGCTTATCGTGGGGAGTCTGTCCCTGCGGAAGAATATACAGGCTTTGAAGCGGCGCTGGATGAAGAATACGCGCTGACCACTGACCGTCCTGCAAAGGCTAAAGCCTGGTATGACGGTATCTTTGCCGGATGTGGCGGAGAGACCCTGCCGGTAAAGGACGGAAGTAAGTCAGACAAAAAGATCGAAAGGATAGAATGTTTCGGCAGCAGCAACGCAGACGCTGTTCGCTTGTTCTGTAACAGGAGCGGTCTGTCTCTCAATGCCGTCTTCACATCTGCATTTGGCATGGCTTTGCAGGCCTATACCGCATCAGAGCAGGCAATCTTTTCTACGATTTATAACGGCAGAAACGATTCCAGAGTGGCCCGCAGTGTCTCCATGTTTGTAAAGACGTTGCCGGTCCGCTTTGCTGCGGATCAGCAGACCTCGGTTTCGGAAACCATTCGAAACTGCCAGAGTTATCCCCTTTCGGCCATGGCAAATGATATCTACAGCTTTGCGGAGATCAAGAAGGCTTACGGGATCGGTGCTGATATCCTTTTTGCTTTTCAGGGGGAGTTGGAGGAGTACGAAGAACAGGAACTCTGCGGTTTTCCTGTGATCACAAAGGATCTGTCTCTGTCCCAGGCAAAGTCTATGCTTGGGATGGATATCATTCTAAACGGTGATAAGGTGGAATTCAGATGTGAATACATGCCTTCCGTATACTCGGAATACACGATGAAAGGTCTGATCCGTCTTGTGGATCAGATCATCGGTGAGTTTATCCAAAAGGATAAGATCTCGGAGATCAGTCTTGTTTCCGAGGAAGATAAAGAGGCAATTCGAAAGCTTCATGATACGGCAGCCGCAGTGGAGGAGCGCCCCGCGTATCGTCTGCTGCAGGACAGTGCGGAAAAAAATCCCGATAAAACAGCGCTCATCGCTATCGACCGTACACTTACCTACCGGGAACTGAATGAAGAGGCCAATGCCGTCGGATATGTTCTTCGGGAACATGGATCAGGACCGGAGACCATCGTAGCAGTGATGGCAGATCGGGACAGTTACGCGTATGTGATGCGTCAGGGTGTTCTTAAGAGCGGCGGTGCATTTATGCCTGTCGATCCGGAGTATCCGGAGAAACGGATCCGGTATATTCTGGAGGATTCCGGAGCAAAGCTGCTGATCACCATAGGGCATGTTATTGAACGAAGAAGTAAGCTGTTCGAGGCATTACAATCGGATGGAATCACAGTCATTAACGTGGCGGAGGTCATACTTTCCGGAGAACGGGAGAATCTTAACATAGATGTACCCTACGATGCCCTGGCTTACGTGATCTACACTTCCGGTTCCACGGGTAAGCCCAAGGGCGTGATGCTGACGAATAAAAACCTGGTGAACTTTGCAACTGCCAATGAAAAGAACCGGGAGATCCTGGGATATACGGAGCGGGGAAGCGTAAGTCTGGCCGTTGCGGCTCTGACCTTCGACTTTGCCATCATGGAGGAATTTGTGCCTCTTGCAAACGGAATGACTGTGGTGCTGGCAACGAAGGAGCAGATCCTGAACCCGGATCAGCTGACCAATCTTATGGTCGGAAATAAGGTCGATGTCATGAGCTGTACACCTGGATATCTGGCAAATCTTATGGCTATTGAAAGCTTCCTGCCGGCAGTCAGAGGGCTAAGAAGCGTGGACTTTGGTGCGGAGGCCTTTCCGCCGACACTGTACGGAAAATTGAAGGCAGTGAATCCGGAGCTTTATATCATGAACGGCTATGGTCCGACAGAGGCTACCATCAGCTGTACCATGGAGGTGATCGATAACGCGGAGGATATCACCATTGGTATCCCCAACGCCAATGTTCATGTGGCAACGGTAGACCGCAGCGGTCGTTTGCAGCCGCCCGGAGCCATGGGTGAACTGGTGATCATGGGTGACGGTGTCGGCCGGGGATATATCGGAAGAGAGGATCTGAATGAAAAGAACTTCATTCGGCTGCTTGATATGCCTGCATATCGCAGTGGGGATCTGGTTCGGATTCGTGAGGACGGAGACATCGAATTCCATGGAAGAATCGACGATCAGGTAAAACTTCGGGGACTTCGGATAGAATTAGGTGAAGTGGAGAGTGTCATCGGATCCTATCCGTCGATCCGTACAGCCGTTGTAATTGTCGCTCATGGAGAGACGGATTATCTGGCGGCTTATTTCACCGCGGATGAGAAGGTGGATCTTTCTTCTTTGAAGGAGCATGCCGCAAAGTATCTTACCGCCTATATGGTGCCTCAGGCCTTTATGCAGCTGGAGGCCATGCCCATGACAGCCAACGGCAAAGTGGATAAAAAGGCGCTTCCGGCCATGGAATATGAGGAGGAAGAGATATCCCTGCCCGAGAACGAGACACAGGAAAAGCTGCTTCAGATTGCAAAGGAAGTGATCGGCGCAGACAGGATCGGTGTGGATACAGACCTTTTTGCTGCCGGGCTTTCCTCCCTCAGCTGTATCCGGCTGATCTCGATGGTGAAGGACAGACTCAGGGCTAATCTGAATATTGCAGATGTATTTGAAAGCAGAACAGTGCGTCGTATGGAGTCGTTGCTTCCGGACAGAAATGAGGAGGAGATATTTGGACTTCGGAAAGAGTATCCGTTATCCATGACACAGATCGGTATCTTTGTTGAAAGTATTCGCTACTCAGGCTCAACGGTTTATAATATCCCGTATCTGTACCGGCTGGATCCCGAAGTGGATATGGAGAAGCTGCAGGCTGCGCTTGTGCAGGCAATTAAGGTTCATCCATATATCAGTATGACTCTTCAGCGGAATGATGCCGGAGATGTCATGGCGATGCGTGACGGTGAGAACGATCCGGTGATTTCTGTATCGAATACCATGCCAAAGCAGGATTCACTTGTTCAGCCCTTTGATCTTATGGAGGGCGCACCGCTGTACCATATCCGTCTGTTTGATACAACCGACGGAAAGTATATGTTCCTTGATTTCCACCACATCATCATGGATGGAGAATCCTTTGATATCTTCCTTGAAGATGTAAACAGGTCATATCTCGGAGAAACTTTGGAACCGGAGCGTTACTCAGGCTTCGAGTATGCACTGCATGAAGAGAAAATGCGAGGCTCCAAAGCGTATGATGCAGCAAGGGATTTCTATGACCGTATATTCTCGGGCTGTGCACCCTGCACACTTCCGGAGAAGGACAGTCGGGGGACAAAGGAGCATAATGCGTCCGGAGAAAGAATCGGAAGGGCTGAGGGGGACCGGGTTCGCAGATTCTGCGCTGAACACCACATCTCCGAAAATGCCTTCTTTACCGTGGCATTCGGACTGGCGCTGAAATCCTATACGGCATCCGAGGAGGCGGTATTTACCACAATCTATAACGGAAGAAATGATGCTCGTCTGGCGGAAAGCGTCGGAATGTATGTGAAAACGCTGCCGGTGATGATTCGGGCAGAAGAGGACGAGAAGATATCCGATGTGCTCACCCGCTGCAACGAGTATCTGCTGGGTGCCATGAGTCATGATATTTACAGCTTTTCGGAGATCAGTAGCCGCTTCGGGATCCGTTCGGATGTGATCTTTGCATATCAGGGTGACGGTAAAGAAGATAAATCGCCTGAGATTGGCGGACATGCAGCGCAGCAGCTGCAGGAGACGGAGCTCTCTCAGGCAAAAGCTGCCATCGATATGAATGTGTCGCTGAGCGGTGACAAAATTGAATATGAATATGAGTATGATCCGGGACTGTTCAGAAGCTATACCGTGGACGGACTGGTGGGAATGATGGACAGCATCGTTTCCGAACTTTTGGTAAGAGAGGATCTCAGTGAGTTAAAGCTGGTATCTGAGGAAGATGAGATTAAAATTCTTTCGATGCATGATACCACGGTTCCTGTTGCGGAAAGACCGGCTTACCGTCTGCTGCAGGACAGCGCAGGAAAGTGTCCGGAAAGGGTGGCGCTGATCGCCGCTGACCGTACCCTGACTTATCGGGAATTGAACGAAGAGGCAAATGCAGTCGGATATCTTCTTCGTGAGCATGGAGCAGGACCGGAGACCATAGTTGCGGTGCTTGCCGACCGTGACAGCTATGCCTATGTAATGCGTCAGGGCGTACTGAAGAGCGGCGGTGCATTTTTGCCTGTCGATCCGGACTATCCGGAGGACCGTATCCGGTTTATCCTGGAGGATTCCGGAGCAAAGCTTCTGATCACCGAGGGAAATATCATCGAACGCAGAAGTGAGCTGTTTGAGGCGTTACAGTCGGAAGGTGTTACGGTCATCAATGTGTCCGGGGCTTCCGGAAAGATCGAGGATCTTAATGTGGAGGTTCCCTGCGATGCGCTGGCTTACGTGATCTACACCTCAGGTTCCACCGGAAAACCCAAGGGCGTCATGCTGACGAATAAAAACCTGGTGAATTTTGCAACCGCAAATGAGAAGAATCGGGAGATCCTGGGATATACGGAGAGGGGAAGTGTGAGTCTTGCCATAGCGGCACTGACCTTTGATTTCGCCATCATGGAGGAATTTGTGCCGCTTGCAAACGGTATGACGGTGGTGCTGGCAACGAAAGATCAGATCTTAAACCCGGATCAGCTGACAGATCTTATGATAAAGAATAAGGTCGATGTCATGAGCTGTACCCCCGGATATCTGGCCAACCTTATCTCCATGAATTGCTTTATGCCTGCTTTGAAAGGACTGCGAAGTGTGGACTTCGGAGCCGAGGCATTCCCGCCGACCCTGTACTGGAAGCTGAAGGCTGTGAACAGGGATTTGTATATCATGAACGGTTACGGCCCTACCGAAGCTACCATCAGCTGTACCATGCAGGTGATCGACAATACGGAGGATATCACTATCGGTATCCCCAACGCCAATGTTCATGTGGCTACGGTAGACAGAGGCGGCAGGCTTCAGCCTCTCGGAGCCGTGGGTGAGCTGGTGATCCTGGGAGACGGTGTCGGCCGGGGTTATATCGGAAGAGATGATCTGAATGCGAAGAATTTCATTCGTTTACTGGATATGCCTGCTTACCGAAGCGGTGACCTGGTTCGGATCCGTGAAGACGGACAGATCGAGTTCCACGGACGGATGGACGATCAGGTGAAGCTGAGGGGACTTCGTGTGGAACTGGGCGAGGTTGAAAATGCAATCGGAACCTATCCTACGGTCAAATCCGCGGTGGTGATCGTTGTCCATGGTGAGACAGACTATCTGGCGGCATATTTCACTGCAAATGAGAAGGTGGAGACCGAAGCACTTAGAGCACACATTTCCGAATTCCTTACCGCATATATGGTGCCGCAGGCCTTTATGCAACTGGATGTCATGCCTATGACAGCCAACGGAAAGATCGATAAAAGGGCGCTGCCGGAGATCCGGAAGGCAGCCGGTTCCGTAAACGTTAAAAAACCGGAAAATGAGCTTCAGAGAATACTCTGCGAGCTTTATTCCAAGGCACTGGGTATGGAAGTCGGGATCGATGATGATTTCTTTGCCATGGGAGGAACGTCCCTTACTGCCGCAAAAGTTCTTATGGGAGCAAAGGTGAAGGATCTGCCCATGGAGTACCAGGATATATTCGATGCGAAGACCGTGGAGAACCTGGAAATGATCCTGCGGGGCAGAATGAAGGAGGATCTGACGGAAACGTCTGAGCAGCAGGAGGACAGTACCGGTGAAGATCCTGAGATCAGAAGGGTGCTTTCCCATAATTCACGTGAGTATGCAGATGAGATCCGGCAGGAAGGTATAGGAAATGTACTGCTGACCGGAGCTACGGGATTTCTTGGGATCCATGTTCTGAGGGAACTGATCGAACATAGCTCCTGCAGGATCACCTGCCTTGTAAACCGAAGGAAGACTGCAAGATCCGAATTTTCACCGGAAAGAAGACTGCATCTCCAGTTATTCTATTATTTCAATAATGCATATGATGAACTGTTCGGTGACAGGATCGTGGTGATCGAAAGGAATGTTACGGATGCAGACGGGATCGCAGAGCTTGAAACGGAAGATTTTGATACAGTCATTAACTGTGCTGCCATTGTGAAGCATTTTGCGGACTTTAATGAGCTGAAACAGGTAAATGTGGATGCAGTGGAAAACCTGATCCGGCTTTGTCTCAGGAAGAAAGCCCGGCTTATTCACCTTTCAACCGCATCTGTCAGCGGTGAAGCGATGGATGGCAGAGCGGCGGGAAATGTGCTGACGGAAGATCGTCTGAACATCGGTCAGGATGTCAGCTCCAACGCTTATGTACACACCAAATATCTTGCGGAAGAAAAAGTGCTGCAGGCCATAGCTACACAGGGGCTGGATGCAAAGATCATGCGGCTTGGCAATCTGATGAGTCGTGAAGAGGACGGAGAATTCCAGATCAATTTCCGGACGAACAATTTCCTGAATTCGCTCAGGGCATACGCGGTTCTTGGCTGTTTCCCATATTCAGATATGGATGAACAGGCGGATTTCTCACCGATTGACGAGACCGCCAGGTTTATTGTCGGACTGGCGGGGACACCCTCCGAATTTACGGTATTCCATGTATATAATTCGCATATGGTGGATATGGGAGATATCCTTACAACGATGGTCTCCTGCGGGATCCACATGAAGGCTTTGCCAGACAGAGAATTCACGGAAAGACTGAACAGGGGACTTGCCGATGATGAGATCAATGCACTGCTGTCTCCTTTGATCAATTACGATCTGACGGACGATAGCCGTAGAGAAGAGATTCCATGTGACAACCGGTTTACGGATCAGGCGCTTTACAGATTGGGGCTTCACTGGTCAATCACGGACATGAGATATCTTAAAAATCTGATCGAAATGCTACAGACATTGGGATTCTTTGATGGCTGGAAGAACTGACTTTCCTGTTGTTTTTTATGTTCGAGCAACATATAGCAGATAAAGTGCAGCAGCGCAAAAGCGATGCCGATGGGGATTGTGTGACATTTGTGTGACATTACATATGGTAGTATAAGGGTAGAAAGAAACGAAAACTCTTGAACGGGATATTCAAAGGAGGAAATGCTATGAAGAAGATCATGAAAAAGGTTATCACATTCATTACACCATTTTGAAGAATTAAAAACAAAGCAGGTTAATATCGAATTCTCCCACAGAGGACTGTATGTTGCCAATGATTCCATATTATATGCAAGAAAAATAGTCGGAGTAAATGAGGATGGAACCTATCAGATTGGCCCCTGGGAGTGCATATCCCATCGTTCTAACGTATGCTACTGTGAGGATAAGCAGATCACACTTCCGGCAACCTATGTGATCTTTGGATACAGCTTTGATATAGCCTGGGGAACGGACTGGCCCTTCGGTCAGGAGTTTTGGAATAACGTAAATACACCGGTGGAAAATATCATGATACTGATCACCGGCGGAAACAGAACACCGGATGTCCTGATCATGGTAAACGGTAATGAAGTATACAGAAATGAAAACTGCGCGGCGCATGAGCAGTGGATCCCGCGGTAAATACAATTGAACATAGATATAAAACGGATTCCTGATGGAAATCATCACTTTCATCAGGAATCCTTTTTGTGGAAGTGAAAGTTTTTTTTGTAAAAAACAGCAAAATTTCAATAATAAAAAAAACAAAATATGATATGCTTGATATGGATGTTCGTCGTGTATCGGATGTGAAAAGATACACAGAATGATGAATGCGTGAAAGGCGACAGCTATGATACTGGATTGGAAAGAATATGAAGACCTGGCGAGACAGACGGTCAGTGAAGGGATCGTTCTTCTGAAAAATGACGGTCCTATATTACCGCTGGCCGAAAACTGCAGACTGGCTGTATTCGGCCGTATGCAGAACAATTACTACAAGAGCGGAACGGGTTCCGGCGGAATGGTAAATGTTCCGGTGGTTCGGAGCATTATCGATGTTTTAAAGGATGAGAAGATCATACTAAACAGGGAGCTTTTGTCCGTGTACGAGGAGTTTGAGACGGAGCACCCTTTTGATCCGGGGATCGGATTCGGAAATGAACCATGGTCCCAGGAGGAGATGGAGATCCCGGAGGAACTTGTCGAAAAAGCAGGTGCAGAGTCCGATACGGCACTTGTTATCATCGGCCGTACTGCTGGAGAAGAGCAGGACTATATCAATGAGAGGGGAGCATACAGGCTTTCGGAAAAAGAGGCGGATCTTCTGCTTAAAACAAGAAAGGCCTTTGACAAATTAGTGCTTGTCATGAATGTGAGCGCGATCCTTGATATGCAGGAAATAGAGGAGATCTCTCCGGACGCGATCCTGTATATATGGCAGGGCGGTGAGATCGGTGCGCTGGGATGCTGTGATGTGCTCTTTGGGAGAGCTAATCCCGGCGGACGTCTGACGGATTCCGTCGTTCGCAGGATCGAGGACGCTTCTGCCTATGGATATTTCGGTGACAGGGTCAGGAATTTCTATACGGAAGATATCTATGTCGGATATCGTTACTATGAAACGTTTCACAAAGCAGCGGTGATGTATCCCTTTGGGTTCGGGCTTTCCTATACGGAATTTGATGTGACGCCCGGAGAATTCAGGATCGAGTCCAAAACAGGAGCGAAAAAAGATAAGATCGAAGATGTATCGGATAAAGTGATCCTGTCCGCAAATGTGAAGAATACGGGAAAGACCGCAGGCAAAGAAGTTGTTCAGTTTTATGGATCAATGCCCCAGGGAAAACTGGGAAAACCGGCGATGAGTCTTGTGGGCTTTGTGAAGACGGAACTTCTGGGACCCGGGGAAGAATGTACGGTCTCCGTCGAAGTGACGCCATATACATTTTCATCTTATGATGAAACGGGGATCACCGGTCATGAGAGCAGTTATGTTCTTGAAGAAGGAGAATATCTTTTCCATGTGGGGAAAAATGTACGGGATGTGAAGAGCATCGGCGGTTTTACGATGGACGAAACGCTTTCAGTGGAGAAGCTGAGCCGTCAGATGGCACCGACCGAAAGCTTTCAAAGGATACGGCCGATTGAAAAGGACGGAGAATATGTGATCGGAATGGAACCTGTCCCGTCGGCTCAGCTTACGGATCTTGAAGAAGCCGTGGCTGACAGACCTGAGTCAATTCCATATATCGGGGATCAGGGGATCAAACTGAAAGATGCAAGAGACGGAAAGGCAAAGATGGAGGATTTTCTGGCGCAGCTTTCGGATGAGGACCTTTCCGTGATCATCCGCGCCGAGGGGATGGGCAGCCAGAAGGTGACTCCGGGTACAGCCGCGGCATTCGGGGGGATGAGTGCGTATCTTCGGAGTCTCGGGATTCCTGCCGGATGCTGCTCGGACGGACCCAGCGGTATGCGGCTTGACTCCGGGGCCAGAGCCTTCAGCCTTCCCAGCGGGACGCTTCTGGCATGCACCTGGAATACGGAACTGGTCACACGGCTTTACGGCATGCTTGGCCTGGAAATGAATAAAAACGATGTGGATTTTCTGCTGGGACCGGGAATGAACATTCATCGTTATCCCCTGAACGGAAGAAATTTTGAGTATTTCAGTGAGGATCCGCTGGTGACCGGGAAGATGGCCGCCGCTGAGATCAGAGGTCTGAGAAAAAGCGGTGGTTCGGGAACACTGAAGCATTTCTGTGCCAATAATCAGGAAACCTGCCGGCATACGGAAGAAAATGTGGTTTCAGAAAGAGCACTCAGAGAAATCTATCTCAAAGGTTTTGAGATCGCGGTAAAGGAAGCCGGTGCGGATGCGGTAATGACGACCTACGGACCTGTGAACGGGATCTGGACAGGTTCCAGGCACGATCTGAATACGAACATCCTGCGGAAGGAATGGGGCTTTCAGGGTATCGTCATGACCGACTGGTGGGCAAATATCGGAGACGTGGGCGGCAAGGTGGATAAAAAATCATTTTCAAGGATCGTTCTGGCACAGAATGATCTGTATGCCGTCTGTGCCGATTCCGAAAACAATTCGCATGGGGATGATACCATTGATGCATTAAGGAACGGCAGGATCACACGGGGACAGCTGGTCAGGGTGGCCGGAAATATCTGCCGCGTGCTGATGAATACCAATGCAATGAAGCGTCTCTGCGGCGAAGACTATAAGGTGGAAGTTACGAACTATGTTTCGGAGGAGGAGAACACGGATCCGGCGGATATCCGGTATTATGAGCTGCAGGACGGAACTGAGATCGATCTTACCGATGTGAAAACCGGGAAAGGGGAATCCGTGTTCTTCGGTTTCACCATCCCATGCCCCGGGGCTTATAGGATGGATATGGTGGGAAGTTCGGATCTGTCGGAGCTATCCCAGATGCCTGTGGGAGTTTTCTATCAAAGCGTTCCAAAAGGAACCTTCACGTTCCACGGAGGGGGAGAGGAGCTTACGATCCGGAGAATGATCCGTCTGGATTCCACCAGCGGGATCATGAGGCTGAAATTCATGAATGGCGGATTAAAACTGAAAAAGATGGTATTTACCTATATTCCATCCGCAGAATAAACAGAATCACAGGTTTCATATATTCTCAAAGAGCGAGTTTTTCTCGCTCTTTTTTTGATGAAACCAGGCGCTTTGTTGCACTTTTGTTATGCCCCATGTTTTATCATAGAAGGCAAGAATCGAGGTGACAGGCCTTTTAAAAGGAGGTAAGCAAAATGGGAGAAGATGAAAAAAAGGCTGCGGAAGCGAACAACGAAAAGAAGGATGTGATGCCGCTTGATAACTTTTTTTTCAATCCGAGAAATATTTTCGGACAGAATACGGACTTCAGGGAGTTCAAAAAAAACGGTCCGATTCCGAATGACAAAAGTTTTAACGGTAACATGCTGCAATTCTTTGCCGTTTATCTTCTTGCGGAAAAGGATGTCACCATGGTACAGCTGCGTGATATGTATACGAAGGGCGACAAGCAGGGAATTAAACGTCTGACGGATGATTTTATAAAGGATGTTACGGGCAGGCCGGTGAGGAATATGGATGATCTGTTTGAAGAGGAGCGGATCATGAATTATCGCTGGTACGGAAGACTGTATCATAAAGCCATGGAAAAGGCCACGGCTATGGGATATACCTTTGCGGATAAGGAGACCTTCAACAATGTGGAGGCTCTGAAGGATCCGGTGGAATCTCAGAAGCAGGTGTATCGGTATTTTTATGCGTTCCAGACGAGACCGAGTATATTTAAAAACAGCAATAATAATGCGTATAAAGAAGGATATAAACATTTCGTCGAAGGCTTCGGAGGAAGACAGACCTATGACGATGACCGACATGAGGCTTATATGATCAGCGCTAAAGCGGATATTTATTTAAGAAGAACAAACGGAAAGAAGGATTTTTCCAATTCACTGCTGAATCTGCTGGTGGAATATGATGATCATCTGACCGGTATCAATTCCCGGAGTATAAGCAGGGAGGATTATCAGGCGCATTATTTATATTATGATGGATTCATGCGTCCCAATAAAGAGACTTTAAAATCGATTCAGCAAAGCTTTACCGAGGAAGAGAAAAATCAGATCATTAATAATTCCGGCAGTGTCAGTACGCTCCCGGAGGATCTGCGTAAGAAGTTTATCCTGGCAGGTGCCAAGCTTTTTCCTTTTGTAACGAATCTGGTAAAAGAGGCCAGGGAGTATGGTTATAAAGACAAGGAAGAGACGGCCAGACAGAAGACAATAAGAGAGGCCTTCGAGAATTCCGGCAAGGATAAAGCGGAGCAGGAACAGAAACTGGCAGAGGAAGCAAAGCTACGGGAAAAGTTCGAGGCTGAGGAAGCGGTATGGAAGAAGGAACTCCCGGCAAGACGGGCAGAGCAGGAATATCAGAAGAGGGTTGCGGCATATCAAAATGATCAGAAATTCAGGACCGGCTTTACAGGCAGATATGAAAACCTGACAGTTTCCCAGGTTCAGAGAATATTTGATCAGCAGACAAAGGAATTTAAAAAAGCCACCGGCAGTGAAAGGGCTGAGGCGGAGCTTTCCATCCTCGGGCAGTATATAAAGGACAGAATCGATGGTTTAGAGAATAGAAGGAAGGAGTATGAAGCCGCTTATCGTGAAGCGGAAAATAAAGAAGAACTCAGCGTAAAGCTGTTCCTGAAGGACTTTATCGGGGAAGAGGAACAGCGTGGATTTTTGCATGCGATAAAAGACGCGTATCCGGATGCGGATATTGATGCGGATGAAATGAAGCATGACTGGGAGAATATAACAAAAGATCCCATGACCCGTGACGAAAAAGCGCGGAATTATTTAGTGGAGCTGGCAGCCCGGTATCCGAAGGCGTGGGAATATAATAAAGAATCGAGAGAAACACTGCCGGCCGAGATCAGGAACAGTGGAAATCATGATACACTGGTCAGATATTTCAATAAGAATCAGGGGAATATGCATATCTGTGAGAAGGCACGGATGCTTCACAGAATACGGACCATAGAAAAAGCCCGGAATATATATAATGGGGACAGGGATAAGGAAGAGGGCAGCTTTATTGAAAGGCCTCAGGTGGTCATATCATATAACCCCGGTTATCGTAAGGAAGATCTGGAACTCGACAACCGCCAGAGCAGCAACAACGGATGCTGGTCATGTGCTTTGGAGCTGCAGCTGAAAGCACAGGGGATTTCGGTGACTCAGGAAGAGATCCGGAACTTCAGAGTGGATTTTGGCGATAAGAAGCTGCATTCCCGTTCCTTTACGAAAAAACTGGATCGGGTTTATATGTATGACAACATGAACGATATTACCGAGAAGTCCAGTGCGGTTCTTGCATTTAAGCCGAACCTGATGATGAGGACCTTTGATATCCTTACTCCGGCTCAGGCACAGGAAGCACTGGGCACAAACGGTCTTATTGACACGGAGAAATATATAAAGGACGCTGCCAATGCAGCAGTAGAAAAGATCAAATATATATTACTGAATGATGAGTCACCCGTTTCCTTTACCGATGGAAATCATTATTACACGATCACCGGAGTCGACGGACCGGAGATTGAGTTTATTGACTCCATGAGGAAAGGCGATGTAAATGAAAGAGAACATAAGAACTTTGAGGATTTCGTACGGGATATCATGATTCCGGATCCGCAAAGCGGCC
The DNA here is from genome assembly GCA_024681515.1 of Eubacterium sp. Classification (GTDB taxonomy): domain Bacteria; phylum Bacillota; class Clostridia; order Lachnospirales; family Lachnospiraceae; genus Eubacterium_Q. The sequence continues at coordinate 47,685 of JAILAR010000026.1, forward strand.
GGCTGCCGAATAAACTTCAGCTGGTATGGCTGACGGAGATGGAACTGTCTGAGGACGGAAAATCATTCTATAATGTTCCGAGCAACTATCTTGAACTGAAGCAGGATGGTTCTTTTAAGATGCCGCCGAAGGCGATACTGGACGATGCAACGGATAAGACGGCGACAGAGGATGACAGCTTCAGAGTATGTCTTGTGGGCGGGAAGGATGATACCGTATTTGATAGACTGACCAGAAATCCGCTGGATGACAAGAATCTCCTTATCGTTGAACAGGCCATCATTCCGAAGAAGATCAATGCCGATCTGTTAAGGGAAAACATGAAGGCCAGATCGGAAGACCGGCGGAAGGAACTTGAACGGTACAAAAAGAATCTTCTGGGAAGTGAAAAAGCGGTATCCAGGGACGATTCTCTGATCGGTCAAAGAGGCGGCCTCCGTCTTCAGGATGAAGAAAAATCGGCGCCGATCCCGAGAAGGACCAGAGAGGCGGAGGACAGAAAAGAGCGCGATGATAAGACGCTCCATGCAGTAAAGACTACCATTCGGGACAGGAAGCTTTCCCGTGACCAAAGGCTTACGGTTCTGACGGAATGCGGAGAAGGAGATAGAGGCCATAGCGCACTGTACGCAGTGTCTGGCGGAGTATCTGCCCAGGGTGGATTCACTGGTTTTATGATGGAGCACGGACTCGAATCAGAATGGAAAAGTGGGGGAAGACGGGGTATTATCTGAGTTTGATCGATCCAAGGATGGCGGTTGCAAAGTCTGAATCATATGCGAAGCCTGCCATACGTACATTGATGACCTTGTCATCGATCACTGCATACATCTGTGCGACCTCGGAACCCTGATATTTGTAGCTGACGCCCGTCCATTCATAAGTACCGGTTTTGAGAGTTGCTTCTTTCGGATTATGGTTTGCGTTAATTTCGATGGTGGATGCGATGTCTTTCTGACTCTGCGCCTTTGTTGATAGTATAAAATAAAAAAAGTTTGCGCCATTGTCAGTTTTTTTCACCCATACCGCATTCTCATCCCGTGCGTTCGTCTTTGTACCGGTTGTCAGACTCATTCCATCCGGAACAAGGATCTTTGAGTAGATGCCCCAGGATCCTGTAGTTCCCTTAATCTTTACGGCCTCCGATTCGGGTGCTTCTTTGGTGCTTGAATTGTCATTGTTTAATACCGTACGGTCGCTTCCTGCTGAGTCTCCGGTTTTGTTTCCGCAGGAGGTCAGGCAGGAGATCAGTAACAGGGCGCATATTATTACGGTTGCCTTTATTTTCATTTTCCGTTCTCCTGTTTTTTCATTGCTATATGATGATTGGTCAAAAGGATACAATCATCGCATCGCGCATCGTCAGCCGGAGGGGCAAATACCTGTTGATTCCGGCATCATTTTATATGATAAGGGGAATATTCCTCATCCGCAAGAGTCTTTTTGGTGGGGATATGAGTTTATGAGTATATATAAGCAGATCAAAAACAAGTTCATAATGAAGAATGCCCGGGAAGATTGGACGGCATATCGTGTACATTTTACGGATCTGGTTGTCCGTCTCCTGTCGGAAATGCAGTCTCAGATGTCCGGGGATCCTGCATCGGGCAGTGTGATGTTGATCGGAGCCGGCAGATGCAATGATATCGAACTTCGAACCCTGGCGATATCAGCAGAAAATGTGATTCTTCTGGATGTGGACAAAGATGCCATGCGGGAGGCGGCCTTCGGCCTTCCGGATGAGCTGAGGCAGAAGGTGGAATGCAGGGAGGCATCCGTCACGGGTATAACCGAGGCCGATCTGGATGCTTTTTGCAATGACTTGCTTTCCTTTGTCCGATCTGCCGGAAAAGGCCTGACTATGGAAAGGCTCCACAGTCAGCTGAATGCCGGGTTGGATGTCCTGGATGACAAACTTTTCAGGAAAGAGGATGAGCTGTTTGGAATCCTGCCGGAAGCGTCTGCAGATATCCTGGTATGCAACGGAGTGTTCAGTCAGTTCTTCTCCATGCTTTCTTTCTTTATCCGGTCGTTGTTTTACAGTCTGCAGGAGATTCTGCCCGATGTGGGAAGCTTGGAGAATGAAGTGAATGAGCGGATCCGCGGGATGAATGACCATATCATCCCGATCATCAACCGGGCGTTTTGCACCGCTGCGAGAAAAGGAATTGTTTTGGGAAATGAATATATGTCGGATCGGCCGGTGGAAGGAGCATACCAGTGTATCGAGTATGTGAGGAATAATCTTCGGCCCGAGGAGTTGCATTTGGCATGGGATTTTAACTGCGAGGAAGGAATTACATATGATATGCTGATCCAGATATGCAGATTCTGAATCTGCTTTGCGATGCCTGAAATGGTTGATCAACTGGATTTCCGGGCGAACCGAAGCGGCCGTTTTTATTGAAATGAGACGGCTTTTGTGATAACATGATTCTATTACACAACAAGGGGGTATCGGGGACAATGAACATAGCAATTGACGGACCGGCAGGGGCCGGAAAAAGCACCATCGCACGTCTGGCCGCACAGCGCCTTGGATTTCTGTATGTGGATACCGGGGCAATGTACCGGGCCATAGCGCTTTATCTGCTGGATGCAAAGACGGATATCAATGATAAAGAGAAACTGACGAAGGCGCTGGATCATATCCGGATCAATATCGCTTATGAGAAGGACGTGCAGCATGTGTTTCTGAACCTTCAGGATGTATCTGCGGAGATCCGGAGTGAGAAGGTCGGGAATATGGCATCCAAAACGGCGGCGCTTCCGGAGGTTCGTGCCAAGCTTCTGGATCTGCAGAGGGATATTGCGGCAAAGAACGATGTCCTGATGGACGGACGGGATATCGGAACGAATATCCTGCCGGATGCAGAGCTGAAGATCTATCTTACCGCATCCGTGGAGGTTCGTGCAGAACGCCGGTTTAAAGAATTAAAGCAAATGGGCGGCAATCCGAAGCTGGACGTGATCAAAGAGGATATCGAGAAACGGGATTATCAGGACATGAACCGGGAGATCGCACCGCTTCGGCAGGCAGAGGATGCGGTTCTGGTGGATTCCTCATATATGACTATCGAAGAAGTTGTAAATGAGATCGTGCGTCTGGCCAAAGAGCGCATGCAGTAATGACGTGACAGACAATGTGACACCGGAAGAAAAAGCAAGCTGATCCGTGGATCAGTATAGTTACACAGGACAGAGTTCAGGAATTGATTTATGGAAGTGATTCTTGCAAAAACAGCAGGTTTCTGCTTTGGTGTGAAACGTGCCGTGGATATGGCGTATGCAGAGGCGGAAAGTGCATCACAGGAAAAACGCAGGGTCTACACATACGGTCCGATCATCCACAATGAGGAAGTGACGAGGGAACTTGAGGAGAAAGGAGCGCGCTGCATTGAGGATCTGGCTCAGATCCTGAAACTGCCGCCTTCAACGATCATCATTCGCTCCCATGGTATCGGACGTTCGGAGTATGAAGCGATAGAAGCGGCAGGACACCGGATCGTGGATGCCACGTGTCCTTTTGTCAATAATATCCATCGGATCGTGAAAGAGCGGTCGGAGGCAGGGGATACGATCGTGATCATCGGAGATCCCGCCCACGCTGAGGTTCAGGGGATCCGGGACTGGTGTGTCTCTACACCGTATATCATCTCATCGGCAGAGGAGGTAGAGGCTCTTCCTGAGGTAACCGATCATCAGGTGACCGTTGTCAGTCAGACAACATTTCATCTAAAAAAATTTGAAGAAATAGTTGTATTATTACAAAAAAAATATTATAATAATCGTGTTTGTCAGACTGTGTGTAATGCCACCGAAGAACGACAGAAAGAAGCCCGAGAACTTGCTTCAAAGGTTGATGTCATGATCGTGATCGGAGGAAAACACAGCTCCAACACACAAAAACTGGTGGAGATCAGCCGACAGGCGTGTGGAAATACTTACTACATACAGACACTCAGTGATTTGGATTTGATGGATTTGTTCGAAGTGACTCCTTTTGAATCCGTGCGTAGGGTAGGTATTACAGCTGGGGCATCTACCCCGAACAAAATCATTAAGGAGGTTCATGACAGAATGTCAGAAGAAAACTTTGAACAGATGTTACAGGATGAGACTCCTGTATCCATCAGAACAGGACAGATCGTTGAGGGTAAGGTTATCACCGTAAAGCCGGATGAGCTTGTGGTTAATATCAACTACAAGTCAGACGGAATCGTTACGGCAAGTGAGTATTCCAATTCTCAGGTAGACCTCACAAAGGAGGTTCAGGTTGGGGATACGATCAAGGCGAAGGTGCTGAAAGTGAATGACGGTGAAGGCCAGGTTGTTCTCTCCGTTAAGAAAGTGAAAGCGGAACTTGCATATGATGCACTTGAGAAGGCATTTAACGAAGGCGCAGTTGTAAAGGGTGTTGTAACACAGGCTCTTTCCGGCGGACTCAGTGTTTCCGTGGATGAATGCAGAGTATTCATTCCGGCAAGCCTTGTATCTGACAATTTTGAGAAGAATCTGGAGAAGTATGTCGGTCAGGAGATCGAGTTTGTGCTTACAGAGTTCAATCCCTCCAAGAGAAGGATCATCGGTAACCGCAAGAATCTGATCGTTGAGCGTAAGAAGAAAGTTGCTGATGAGCTTTTTGCACGCATCAAGGAAGGTGATGTGGTTGAAGGGTCTGTAAAGAATGTTACGGATTTCGGTGCATTTATCGATCTCGGCGGAGCAGATGGTCTGCTTCACATCTCTGAAATGTCCTGGGGCCGCGTTGAGCATCCGAAGAAGGTCTTCAAGGTTGGCGATATCGTTAAGTGCTTCATCAAGGAGATCAACGGTGAGAAGATCGCACTGTCCCTGAAGTTTGAGGATCAGAATCCGTGGCTGACTGCAGCTGAGAAGTATGCGATTGGTACAGTCGTAACCGGACGTGTTGCACGTATGACGGATTTCGGTGCATTTATCGTACTGGAGCCGGGTATCGATGCACTGCTTCATGTATCCCAGATTTCCAACGAGCATGTTGATAAGCCGTCGGATGTACTGAAGACCGGTGAGACCATCACTGCCAAGGTTGTTGATTTCAAGGTTCCTGAGAAGAAGATCAGCCTGTCGATCAAGGCGCTTCTGAAGGACTTTGAGGATACGGATGATCAGGAGAGTGCAAAGGATAAAGCTGCTGAACTGGTAGCTGATACTGAGGAAGCTCCTGCTGCAGAGGCAGAAACAGCAGAAACCTCAGAAGAGGAAGCACCGGCAACTGAAGAATAAGGGTATTATATTAAGAAGTATAACGGGGCGGTTCTTCGGAATCGTCCCGTTTTCAGCTTACAAAATAAAAAAAACTTGCATTCCGTGGATGGTTGTGCTATGATATCAAGGCTGTGATCGTGGCGGTCCGCTGTATCGTGGGCTCTGGGAGCAGGAAATGCGTAGTAATGCGTGGGATATACGCATGAAAATACGCATAAAAGTATATCGATTCAGATATAGTTTACTATTTAGATAGAATGAACGCCTGATCAAATCATCTTATATTTGGAGGTAGTAACATGAGTGACAAGAACAACGAAGGTGCAAAGACAAGCATCGCAAACAGCGAGATCATCAGGAACATTGAGGCTTCTCAGGCTCGTAAGGAAGAGCTGAAGTTCAATGTCGGCGATACCGTTCGCGTATCCGCTATGATTAAGGAGGGTAACCGCTCTCGTATTCAGGTATTTGAGGGTACCGTGATCAAGAAGCAGGGAACCGGAGCACGCAAGACATTTACCGTACGTAAGAATTCAAATGGTGTCGGTGTTGAGAAGACCTGGCCGATGAATTCTCCGCTGATCGAAAAGGTCGAAGTGGTTCGCCTTGGTAAGGCCAGAAGAGCAAAGCTTTACTATCTGCGTGACAGAGTCGGCAAGCGCGCAAAGGTAAAAGAGCTTGTAAAATAATGATTATTTCGATTATAATAACACCGGGGTTTTCAAAGCTCCGGTGTTTTTAACTTTTTTATCAATTCATGATACAGGTGCTGTGTATGAAACGGAAGCATATCAGCGGTCAGGATTTTACACTTCAGAAGAAGGAAACCGCAAATGAACTGAAAAAAAGGCGGAAGAAGCTTTTCGGTGAGATCCGTGCAACATTGCTCGTGATCTTTGCAGCGGCAGTATTGGGATATGCCCTGATCACTTTCGGATTTCAGAGTATGACCGTACAGGGACCGTCCATGGAACCGTCTTTATCCGCGGGGGATACGGTTCTGGTCAGCAAACTGTCCTATCTGTTCGGCTCTGTCAAACGTGGAGATGTTGTGGCGATCCGGGCCATGGGATCGGATGCGTACTTTGATATCAAACGGGTGATCGGAATACCCGGAGATAAGATCGCTATCATGGGCGGGAAGCTGATGGTAAATGATGAACCTCTGGATCCTTCGTTTGATCCGGGAACAGTGCAGTCCCCCGGACGGCTGGCAACGCCGGTTACGCTGGGAGAAAAAGAATACTTTGTAATCGGTGATAATATCGGCAGCAGTGAGGATTCCCGTTTCTCTACCTATGGAAATGTACAGCAGTCGGAAATACGCGGTAAGGTATTCTACCGGCTGACGAAAGGAAAAAGGGGAAGGATCACGAATCCGACTGAGGACCGGTCAGAAGAAACAGAAACGGAAACAGAATCAGAATCAGAAGAATAAACGGGATAAGCTATGGATATTCAATGGTATCCGGGGCATATGACAAGTGCCCGCCGGATGATGCAGGAAAATATAAAACTGATCGATATCGTGATCGAGCTTTTGGATGCACGTGTGCCTCGTGCAAGTAAGAACCCGGACATCGATTCACTGGCAAAAGGAAAGTACAGATTGCTGATCCTGAATAAGATGGATCTTGCGGATCCGACGGCGACCAGGCGCTGGAAGGCCTACTACGAAAAACAGGGTTTTGCCGTACTTCTCATGGATTCCCGAAACAAAAAAGATGTTTCATCGGTTGGAAAGACGGTACAGGAGGTGTGCCGGGAGAAGATCGAACGGGATCGGAGACGAGGCATCGTAGGACGTCCGGTCAAAGCAATGATCGTCGGGATCCCGAATGTGGGAAAATCTACATTTATCAATTCTTTTGCCGGCAAAGCGGTGGCAAAGACAGGAAATAAGCCCGGTGTTACAAAAGGAAAGCAATGGATCCGGATCTCCAAAGATATGGATCTCCTCGATACGCCAGGAATTCTCTGGCCTAAATTTGAGGATCCTCAGGTAGGAACGGCGCTTGCGTGGATCGGCTCGATTAATGATGATATTCTGGAGCATACAGAGCTTTCGGTAAAGCTGCTGGTTTTTATGCAAAAATACTATTGCAATCTACTGTCAGATAGGTATAAAATTACGGATAGTATGTCCGCGGCTGAAGGATTGGCACAGATCGCGGATGTCCGAAAATGTGTTAAAAAAGGAAATGAACCGGATCTTGATAAGGCAGCGAAGTGCCTTTTGGATGATCTTCGGAGCGGAAAGCTGGGTAAGATCACATTAGAGGATCTGTCAGGGGATTAATATATGGGATACTTTGACGAAAACGAGAAAACAGAAGAGACACAGGAATCAGGAAGTAAGGCAGAAGAGATCCAGGCCCTGATCGAGGGTGCAGGTGCTCTGAGTAAAGAAGAAAAGCGTTTGGAAAAAGAACGCAAAAAAGAAGAAAAACGTCTGGAAAAGGAACGCCGCAAACAGGAAAAAATGGAACGTCGGATGCAGAAGGAAGGAATCGATGAACTTCCGGATGTCAGCATCGCGGACCTGAAACGTGCTGCAAAGGAAGCGGCAGAAGAATCCAAGCGTGCGATGGATGAAGTAGAGGGCAAAACTGCCGGACATGGTGCTCCGGAGGAACAGAGTGATGAATCGCAGGCCTCTGATAATAAGCATCAGAATATAATTACAGAATCTCAGATAAAAACGACGGATGAAGAAGCGGAGATAATGACAGAGGGATCCGCTTCTGAACAGGACTCAGATCAGGATCCGGATCAGAACTCAGATCAAAATGAAACCGGTTCTGAAAAAAAGAGCAGAAAGAAGAAAAAATCAAAACAAAAAGAGCGTCCGGAGGATGTGAATATCGTTAAGGATCTGCTCAGTCTGATCATATACATCGGAATCGTTGTTTTGATCTGCTTTCTGATCGTAACCTTTGTCGGACGCCGGACCACCGTACACGGGGATTCCATGGAGCCGACGCTGCAGTCCGGAGATGGCCTGTGGATCAATATGCTGGCTTACAAATTCGGTGAGCCAAAACGATATGACATTATCGTATTCCCGTATGAGGATGATGTGAATTATATCAAACGGATCATCGGACTTCCCGGAGAGACGGTACAGATCACGGATAACGGTGATATCCTGATCAACGGAGAGGTTCTGGTAGAACCTAAGAGCTTTGACCGGATCCGAAATAACGGAATTGCTTCCAGTCCCATTACGCTCGGACCGGATGAGGTTTTTGTTCTCGGGGATAACCGAAACAACAGCCGTGACAGCCGTTGGGCGGATGTGGGAAATATCAAGCTGGATAAGATCATCGGAAGAGCGGCGTTTCGGCTTTTGCCGCTTAAGAAGTTTGGCTCTATCGACTGAAAGCAGAAGGATCGTGGTGTACCGCGATCCTTCTTCCAATGATGAGCATATAAAGCGCAAACTAAAACAGGAAAAGTAAAGCGAGAAATCGATATATACGCGCTATATGATCCTCACGGAGCGCCGGAAGGCGCGAAGTATGGAATGGAGGTAGCAATGAGCACAGGCAGAAATATATGTGAGATCCGGACGGCATATCAGGAGATCACGGAATATCCTCTTATGGATTATGAACGGATGCGGGCAGCTCTGGAACGGCTGATCCTGGAAAACTCCGCAGATCCCCGGAAGGGTGTTTTGCAGATCCTGAATCAGGCACGGAAAAAGATCGACTGGCTGGACGGAGAACTGGAACGTGTCCGTATCATGAAACGGTTTGATGAGGCATATCCGAATGCAGAACTTGTCTGCGGGGTGGATGAAGTGGGACGTGGACCGCTCGCCGGCCCTGTGATGACTGCGGCGGTGATTCTTCCGAAGGGATTTGTTGTGCCGCTTCTGAACGACTCCAAGCAGGTGTCCAAAAAGCATCGGGAAGAACTGTATGATGTGATCCTGAATCATGCGGTGGCTGTGGGTGTGGGCATGAATCCTCCCTCCGTGATCGATTCAAAGGGAATTGAATTTGCAAATAAAGATGCCATGCGTCAGGCTGTCCGGAACCTTTCCGTAAAACCGGATCTGGTACTGGTAGATGCGGTACACATTCCGGATCTGGGCATTCCGCAGGATTCCATGAACAAAGGCGACACCAAATCCGCTGCCATAGCTGCTGCGAGTATCGTGGCAAAGGTGACCCGGGATCGGTTGATGCAGGAATACGATGCGATGTATCCTGAGTACGGATTCAGGGATAATGTGGGGTATGGCAGTCCGGCGCATATTGCTGCCCTGAAACAGTACGGCCCCTGCGAGATCCATCGGAGAGGGTATATTAAAAATATTGTTTAAAATGCAGGCTTTGAGGATACTGCCATGGGAATGAATAAACGCTCTGTCGGGGGAGAGAAGGAACGGATCGCAGGAAGATATCTGGAACAGAAGGGCTTTCGGATCCTGGAATTCAATTACCGGACCAGAATGGCGGAGATCGATATCGTAGCAAGGGACGGAGATTCCCTTGTATTCGTGGAGGTAAAATACCGGAAAGATATTTCCGACGGGCATCCGCTGGAGGCTGTGAATGCCCGGAAGCAGCGGAGGATCCGGATGGCGGCGCTTTATTATCTGGAGGATCATGATCTTTCGCCGGATCTGACGGCCGTTCGGTTTGACGTGATCGGGATCCTGGGGGATGAGATCACTCACATTGTAAGCGCATTCTGAACCTGTTGATATCGACGGCCGGATCATCGCACTTTGATCTTTGTGATGGACGGCAATCGACATATGAGGGTATGTCCATGCATGAACATCGGATCGTAAATGTGATACCGGACAGTCCGGCCGCAGAGGCGGGACTGTGTGTGGGAGATCTTCTGATCTCCCTGAACGGCATGCCCGTAGAAGATGTATTTGATTATCATTATCTGGCAGAAGAGATATCCGTTACGATCACGGTGAAAACGGCGGACGGTCAGGAGAAGACGGTATCCATTGAAAAAGAAGAAGATGAGGATCTGGGACTGGTCTTCGCGGAATCCCTGATGGATGATTATAAATCCTGTTATAACAAATGTATCTTCTGTTTTATCGATCAGAATCCCAAAGGGATGCGGGAAACCATTTATTTTAAGGATGATGATTCCCGCCTGTCCTTTCTTCAGGGGAATTATATCACCATGACGAATATGAAGGAGTCGGAGATCGACCGGATCATCCGGTACAAACTGGCTCCCATTAATATCTCCGTGCATACCACGAATCCGGAACTTCGGGTGTCGATGCTGCACAACCGGTTTGCAGGAAATATTCTGGAGCACATCCGAAAACTGCATGCAGCAGAGATCCCCATGAACGGACAGATCGTGCTTTGCAAGGGTGTGAACGACGGAGAGGAACTGTACCGAACCATACGTGACCTGTCGGAGTTTGCACCGGTAATGGAAAGCGTATCCGTGGTTCCGGTGGGGCTGACAAAATACCGGGACGGTCTCTGCCAGCTGAATCCTTTTACGCCGGAGGACGCCGAAGAGGTGATCGACATGGTGGAAGGGTTCCAGGCGGAGATCATGGAACGCTGCGGTACGCATTTTATCCATGCCAGTGATGAATGGTATATTCTTGCCGGGCGCGAAGTGCCTGAGGAGGAAACCTATGACGGCTATCCGCAGATCGAGAACGGTGTGGGTATGACACGGCTTCTGTATGAAGAATTCCGACATGCGGTGGATGAGGCATGTGCGGCCGCAGCAGTCCACGGACTCAGACGTCTGAAGATGGGACGAGAGGAACGTCTGCTGGCTGCGCTTTCGAAGAAAAATCCGGGAAGAAAGGTATCGACTATCACCGGGGTACTGGCTGCGGGGAATACTTCCTTTATTCAGGAGCAGCTGGCAAGGATCCGGCCGGATATCACATTTCAGGTTTTTCCCATACGAAATGATTTCTTCGGACCGCAGATCACTGTGACGGGGCTTCTCACGGGACAGGATATTGCTGCACAGCTGGCGGATAAGGACCTGGGAGATGCACTTCTGATTCCGCAGGCATGTCTGAAAGCGGATGAGGATATCTTCCTGGATGACATGCATCTGACGGAGCTTGAAAAGGCTTTACAAGTAAAAACGGTTATTGTAAAATCATACGGTATGGATTATCTGAAGGCAATTATAGGAGTGGAAATATGAGTAAACCCATCGTAGCCGTAGTCGGGCGTCCCAATGTAGGAAAGTCTACGTTGTTCAATGCGCTGGCCGGCGAGAGGATTTCCATCGTAAAGGATATACCGGGCGTGACACGCGACCGGATCTATGCAGACGTCACCTGGCTGGATTATCAGTTTACGCTGGTGGATACCGGCGGAATCGAGCCGGAGTCCGACGATCTGCTTCTTCGTCGTATGCGGGAACAGGCTGAGATCGCCATCGAGACAGCGGACGTGATCCTCTTCCTGACGGATGTCCGGGAGGGACTGACCGCATCGGACACAGCCTGTGCGGATCTTCTGCGCAGGTCGAAGAAACCGATCCTTCTGGTGGTAAATAAAGTAGATAATTTTGATAAATTCATGGGCGATGTCTATGAATTCTATAATTTGGGACTGGGAGATCCTCATCCGGTGTCGGCGGCATCGCTGCTGGGCTTCGGAGATCTGCTGGATGAAGTGGTGAAGCATTTCCCGGATGCGAAGGTGCAGGATGAGGAGGAAGATACCCGTCCGAAGATCGCCATCATCGGAAAGCCGAATGTGGGAAAATCCTCCATGATCAACCGCCTGCTGGGAGAGGAGCGACTGATCGTTTCCGATATTGCGGGCACCACCCGGGATGCGGTGGATACGGTGGTCCGTCATAACAAGACGGATTATGTTTTTATTGATACGGCAGGTCTTCGCCGGAAGAGTAAGGTGAAAGACGAGATCGAACGCTACAGTATCATCCGGACGGTGGCAGCCGTGGAACGCTGCGATGTGGCAGTGCTGGTGATCGACGCTTCGGAAGGGATCACGGATCAGGATACAAAGATCGCCGGGATCGCGCATGAGAGCGGCAAGGGTATGATCATTGTTGTGAATAAATGGGATCTGATCGAGAAGGATGACCGGACCATGAATACCTTCCGGAAGGATATCCGGACCAAGCTGGCATTTATGCCCTATGCGGAGCTGATGTTTGTATCAGCGCTCACGGGACAGCGTCTTCCGAAATTATTTGATGAGATCGACATGGTTGTGAATTATCATGCCATGCGGATCCAAACGGGTGTGATTAATGAGATCCTTGCGTCTGCTACAGCGGAAGTGGAACCGCCGCAGGATAAAGGCAGGCGGCTCCGTCTGTATTATATGACGCAGGTGGCAGTGAAGCCGCCGACCTTTGTGATCTTTGTCAATGATAAGGAGCTGGCACATTTCTCTTATATCCGATATATCGAGAATAAGGTGCGTGAGGCATTTCTGTTCAAGGGAACGCCGATACGGTTTATCATACGGGAAAGGAAGGAAGACCGTTGAATATACTGATTCGAGTGCTCTGTCTCCTGGCCGGCTATTGCTTTGGCCTGATCGAGACAGGGGTTTTGTACGGAAAACTGAAAGGAGTCGATATCCGGAAATACGGGAGCGGAAATCTCGGCATGACCAATGCTCTCCGGGTGTTGGGTCCGAAAGCCGGCTTGGTGGTCTTCATCGGGGATCTGCTGAAGGCGTTTATTCCGAGCCTGATCGCGAATATCGTCTTTCGGAATATTTATCCGGATACGTATATGCTCTATGTGCTTTACACCGGTTTCGGTGCAGTGCTCGGACATAATTTCCCGTTTTATCTGGGCTTTAAGGGAGGAAAGGGGATCTCTTCTTCGGCCGGTGCGATCATCGGGCTTCTGAATCCCTGGATGTGTCTGATCCTTCTCACGATCTTTATCGTTACCGTTCTGATCACAAAGTATGTTTCGGTGGGATCCATCGTTTTGCTGCTTTCTTTTGCGATCACATACGTGATATTTGCGCTGAATGATCTATTGTGCTTTAACAGGGAGATCCCGGATTCGAAAGCGGCCATGATTGAAAGTATCATTCTGGCGTGTATCATGGCTTTGCTTGCCATTATCCGTCATAAGGCCAATATCGGCCGGCTGATCCGGCATGAAGAAAACAAGCTGTCATTCCACAAATCCAAATAATTCGTCTGTATTATTGAATACAAGGAGAAATCTATGAAAATAACGATATTAGGTGCAGGAAGCTGGGGCGTGGCTCTGGCAAAACTGCTGACCTGTAACCGGCATGAGATCACCATGTGGTCCATCGATCCGGAAGAGGTTGCGATGCTGACGGAATACTGTGAGCATAAAACAAAGCTTCCCGGAGTGATCCTTCCGGGGACGGTGCATTATACGGGGGACATAGCTACGGCCCTTGCTGAGCCGGAGCTGGTTGTGATGGCGGTTCCGTCGCCCTTTGTCCGCAGTACGGCAAAGCTGGCGGCACCTCTTGTAAAGGATGATACGGTCATCGTCAGTGTGTCCAAAGGAATCGAGGAGGAATCTCTGAAAAGACTCTCCGTGGTGATCAAGGAAGAAATTCCGGGAGCAAAGGTGGCGGTCCTTTCCGGACCGAGTCATGCGGAGGAAGTCGGCAAATGTCTTGGAACCACTGTTGTTGTGGGTTCGGAGAGCGAGGATATCGCTCATATGATCCAGGACACCTTTATGACGGATTTCTTCCGTGTTTATACAAGCCCGGATATGGTCGGCATCGAGCTTGGGGGAGCGCTTAAAAATGTCATTGCGCTGGCTGCCGGTATTGCAGACGGTCTGGGATGCGGAGATAACACGAAAGCGGCGCTCATCACACGGGGAATCGTGGAGATCACGAATCTGGGCACGAAAATGGGCGGCCATATCGAGACCTTTACCGGTCTTTCCGGAATCGGTGATCTGATCGTGACCTGTGCCTCCAGACACAGCCGGAACCGCAGAGCCGGATTCCTGATCGGTCAGGGCATGAGTTATCATGAAGCCATGAACGAAGTAAAGATGGTGGTTGAGGGTGTATATTCCGCCAAGGCTGCGCTGACACTTGCAAAACAGTACGGTGTGACCATGCCGATCGTAGAAACCGTAAATCAGATCCTTTTTGAGGGCCTTACGGCGCAGGAGGCACTGACCTCCCTGATGACCAGAGACAAGAAGGCTGAGGTGTTCGGCCTGTCCTGGAACGCGTGAAAAGGATGATTTTATGAGCAGTCTGAATCTGAAGATCAATGACTTTGAGGGGCCTTTGGACCTGCTTCTTCATTTGATCGAAAAGAATAAATATAATATTTTTGATATTCCGATCGTGGAGATCACGGATCAGTATATCGCATATCTGGATCAGCTGGATGAGACGGACATGGATACCATGAGCGAATTCCTGGTGATGGCCGCACAGCTGATCAGCATCAAGGCAAGGATGCTCCTTCCGAAGGAGGAAGAACCGGAAGAAGAGGAAGAAGATCCGAGAGCAGAGCTGGTACGGAGTCTTCTGGAATATAAAATGTACAAGTATGCGTCTTATGAGCTGAAGGATATGGAACTGGATGCGGATAAGACCTTTTATAAAGAAGCATCGATCCCGAAGGAAGTAAAGGACTATCGGGAAGAAGTGGATCCGGCTGAGGTGATCGGAGATACGACTCTGGCACAGCTGAATGAGATCTTCCAACAACTGATCCGAAGGGAAGTCTTCCGCATGGATCCGGTCCGGAGTAAATTCGGGACCATCAGTCGGGACGAAATCAAGCTGGAAGACAAAATGGTCGAGATCCGTAAGGAGATCCAGGGACTCAGGAGCATTAATTTCCGGACCTTGCTGGGAAGGAAACGCGGACGCATGAATCTGATCGTGTCATTTCTGGCGATCCTGGAACTGATGAAGACAGGTGTGATCACGATCCGGCAGGATGGGCTTTTCGGAGAGATTCTGATCGATTCGCTGGAGTAAGCCACCTGCCTCTTTTGGCGTGTCATGGCGAAGAATTTCAGAGATCCCATGACCGGAATCAAATCGTAACATTATCGAAAGGATAACACATACGTGGACGAACAGAAGAATCATTGTGCCGCGCTGGAAGCGGTTCTTTTTGCGGTCGGAGGCGCTGTGGCTTTCTCCGATCTGAAGGCCGCCCTTATGGTAGAGGATGCAGAGCTGAAACAGGCCATCGCGGAATTGACGGAACGATACGCAGCGGAAGACCGGGGAATCCGGATGATCGAGCTGGACGGAAAATTCCAACTTTGTACAAAGAATGAATATTACGAGGAACTGGTGCGGCTGGTAAATACGCCGAAAAAGCATGTCCTGACGGATGTGCTGCTGGAGACACTCTCCATTGTGGCTTACAAACAGCCGGTTACACGGCAGGAGATCGAGAAGATCCGAGGTGTCTCCTGTTCTCATGCGGTGAATCGTCTTGTGGAATACAATCTGATCCAGGAGGTCGGAAGACTGGATGCGCCGGGACATCCGATCCTGTTTGGAACAACGGATGATTTTCTCCGCAGCTTCGGGATCTCTTCCATGGATGAACTGCCGGTGATCTCGGCGGACCGGGTGGCAGATTTCCAAAGGCAGGCAGAAGAAGAAGCCGGCGTTATAAATGTGGAGACGTAATATATGAAAAATCACCTGTTTCGAAATGTGTTTCTGGGAACGATCGGTATATCCGCTGCCGGACTTGCTGTTCTTTTTCTGGAATCTCACAGGGAACTGCATACCTTTCGAGTGAAGAAGTATCAGCTTTCGCTTCCCGGCAGGCCAAAGGGAAGGATCCTTTTTGTAACGGATTATCATGAGGCAGTGAAAGGAAAAAATAACGACGGACTGCTCCGGACTGCAAGAAAGCTTGTTCCGGATGCAATTCTGGTCGGCGGCGATATGGTCAACGGAAAGGACGCGGATGAGGATTACAGCCCCGCGGCTTCTTTGATCAACGGTCTTTGTGAGATCGCTCCTGTGTACTATGCATACGGGAATCATGAGAAACGGATGATCGAATGGTCCGTGGAGGACGGATATCATTGGGAAGATTATATAAACAGTCTGGATCCGAGAGTACATTTCCTGATAAATAACAGTACGGTCGTTTCTTTGAAAGACGGGAGTGTCCGTCTGTATGGTTTCGATATGGAACGGACCTATTTTCGGCGCGGCGGAGAAGCGCTGAATGTGGATGTGATCCGCAGCAAGCTCGGAGAACCGAAGAAGGATCTTCCAACCCTGCTTCTGGCACATGATCCCAGTTGGGGGCCGGTGTACGGTGAATGGGGCGCGGATCTGACACTTTCCGGGCATTATCATGGCGGAGTGATCCGATTGCCGCTGATTGGTGGATTCGTTTCCCCCAAATTATATCTTTTTCCGCATTTTGACAGAGGATATTTTGAAGAGAATACCACGAAGATGCTTGTAAGTTCAGGCTTGGGACAACATACAATTCCCGTGCGGTTTTATAATCTGCCTGAGCTTGTGGCTGTGGATTTCGTATGATTAAAGCCGAAACGGATGATCATGCAGTATATACCGATATAAATTGAAACAGATTGAAACAGATTGAGACAGATTGAAACAGAACAGATATAAAGGCCGATAGAAATGACTTGAGATAGAGATCAGTGTTTGATCAAAGAGTGTGATTTGAGAAGAGGGATTTCATGAGTGAAGAACATAAGGATCCGGAAGTATTGGATCTGATCATTGATGAAGAGGATGAACTTCAGAGGGAATCGAAGAGTGAAGCGGAAACTCCTTCGGATACCGAATCGTCGGTGGATGACGTTAAATCGACCGTAGATGAACCGTCGGTGAATGATACGGTAACGAAGGACAATGCGGCGCAGACGAGTGATGTGGCTATGTCTGACGACGTTAAGCAGACGAGTGATGCGGCACAGACGGATGATTCGACGCAGACGGGTGATGTGGCAATGTCGGAAGAAGAAGCGCAGAAGAGTGCTTCGGTATCATCAGACGACGCAGAGAAGACGGTAGATACGAATCATTCAGAAACCGCGGAACCGATTCAGGATGCCGGATCATCGGACGCTGCGAATGAACACGACCTCTCCGGAATCGGGCATCAGGAAGCTTTCGTGGATCAGAAGGCGTTCCGTCAGAAGAAAAAGGTGCGCCGCGCTCTGGTTGCAACGCTGATCACGCTGGGTGTTATCCTGATCACAGGATATACGGCGATGGTGATCCTGTGTACGTCCCATTTCCAGCCGAATACCGTGATCAACGGAGTGGATTATTCCTTCCGTTCGCCGGAGTCTGTTCAGCAGGAGATCGATGCAAGACGTGCGGATTATCAGATCCATGTAACCCTGCGGAACGGTGAATTTACGATCCGTCCGTCGGATATCGGACTGGTGATCACAACAGCGGCGGATGTGCAGCGGATCAAGGAGCGCCAGAATCCGTTCCTTTGGTTCATGGCTTATTTTGACCAGCCAAATGATGCCGCATATGTGATCATGTATGATGAGAATAAACTGGATGCATTTTTGGATTCGGTTTCCTATCTGAAGCCGGATAACATGGAAGCGCCCACGAATCCTATGATCGTTCTGAATGACGGCGTGCCGGAGATTCGGAAGGGAAATGCAGGTACCACCATCGACCGTGATAAGCTGAAACTTCTGATCGAGGACCGGATCCGGAATCTGAATCGGGAGATCTCTGCCGATTTTGAAGGCTGTTATAAGAAGGCACTTTATGATGAGAATTCCGAGAAGGTTAAAAACTGCCGGGATCTGATCGCTTCCTATACGTCTCTTAAGATTACATATCTGTACGGGGAAGACATTCGGTTCATGCTCCGGGCGGAGGATATCTACAATATGCTTGATATCGATCTGGAAAAGTACTATTGTGCTGTTTCAGCTCGAAAAGTGGAGTATTTTGTAGATCAGTTTGCAGATGAGCATGATACCTTCGGTAAGGATCGGATATTTAAGACCCATTATGGGAAGAAACTTCGCCTGAACAGTAGTTATCTCGGATGGGAGATCGACCGGGAAGCGGAAGTGAAAACCCTGATCATGAACATTTCCAGAAGAGAAAATATCGAACGGGAACCGGTGTTTACCCATAAGGGGAAGATCTACACTGGAGACTGCTCCGATATCGGGGATACCTACGTAGAACTGGATCTTTCCGTGCAGAAGATCTATTATTACGTGGATGGCCGTCTTCTGATCGAGGACGATGTAATCTCCGGAAATCCGAACAAATACCAGAATACGCCCAGCGGTCTGTATGAGATCTACGGAATGCGGCAGAATGTGGTGCTGACCGGCCCCGGATATGCGTCCCATGTGGATTACTGGATGCCGTTCAACGGGGAAATCGGTCTGCATGACGCTTACTGGCAGTCAAAGTTCGGCGGAAATCTGTACCTGACCAGAGGTTCTCACGGATGTGTGAATCTGACGCACAGTACCGCACAGACGTTGTATGAAACAGGGTTCCGGGGTCTGCCGGTGATCTGTTACTGGAGAACAGATGACAATTTTATCAACTGATGTTGCGTGATATATGAGGAAATCGTAATGGAGCATGTTACACTCTACACAGACGGCTCTGCGCGGGCAAATCCGGACGGACCGGGAGGTTACGGCGCAGTACTATCGGTGACGGATGCAAAAGGAGAAGAGCATAAGCTTGAGCTTTCCCAGGGCTATGAACGCACCACCAACAACCGTATGGAGCTGATGGCGGTGATTGTGGGACTGGAGCATCTGGTCCGTCCCTGTCAGGTGACTGTATGGTCTGATTCCCAGTATGTGGTAAAGGCCTTCAATGAGCATTGGATCGACAACTGGATCAAGAAAAACTGGAAACGCGGAAAGGATCCCGTAAAGAACGTGGACCTCTGGAAACGTTTGTTAAAGGCAAAGGAACCTCACATCGTGGAATTCCGATGGGTGAAGGGGCATGACGGAAATCCGGGAAATGAGCGCTGCGACCAGCTGGCAACAGCCGCTGCCGATAACGGCCCCTGGATCCGGGATGAGGTGTATGAAAAGATATGAACAGAGCAGATTTTCAGAAACTTTTGGAAAATCGTATCTTATGTCTCGACGGAGCGACAGGTACGAATCTGATGGCCGCTGGCATGCCTCTCGGGGTGTGCCCGGAGCAGTGGATCCTGGAGCATCCGGAGATGCTTATCGAATTACAGGTTAACTTCTTGGAGGCGGGTACCAATATTGTGTACGCGCCTACATTTACGTGTAACCGGATCAAACTCCGTGAATATCATCTGGAGGACAGAACGATTCAGATGAATCAGGAACTGGTGGCACTGTCGAAGGAAGCGGTCCGTCGCTGCAACGGGCGCGGATATGTGGCCGGTGATATGACCATGACCGGGCGGCAGCTTTTCCCCATCGGGGATCTGCAGTTTGAAGAACTGGTGGAGGTCTATAAGGAACAGGCCCAGGCGCTTTTGGATGCAGGTGTGGATCTTTTTGTGGTTGAGACCATGATGAGTCTGCAGGAAAGCCGCGCGGCTCTGATCGCCATACGGGAGCTGTCACAGGATATTCCTGTTATGGTCAGTCTGACCTTCCGGGAGGACGGAAAGACGCTCTTCGGATCCACACCTGCAGTCACGGTTATCGTTTTGCAGGGACTGGGTGCCGATGCCGTGGGGCTGAACTGTTCCACAGGGCCGGAGGAGATGACCGGGCTTTTGGAAGAGATGAAGAAATATGCAACGATTCCGGTATTTGCAAAACCGAATGCCGGTATGCCGGAGCTGGAAAACGGAAAATCCGTTTATAAAATGACGCCGAAGCATTTTGCGGATTGTATTAACGATCTGGTGGATGCCGGTGCGAATCTTGTGGGCGGCTGCTGCGGAAGCTCGGTAAGCCATATCAAAGCGGTAAAACAGAGAGTGCGTGGGCTGCGGCCCATGCCTCCGCTGGAAAAGAAGGTTCGGGTGCTGACTTCGGAGCGTACCCTGCAGGAGATCCGCTTAGGCGGTCCTTTCCTGGTTGTGGGTGAGCGTATCAATCCCACCGGCAAGAAAAAACTGCAGGCATCTCTCCGGGAGGACAGTTTGGATCTTGTAAGTGAGATGGCAGTCTCCCAGGAAGAAAACCATGCGCATGTGCTGGACATTAACATGGGGCTGAACGGCATCGATGAGAAGGAAATGATGCTGAAGGTCATAAATGAGGTAACGCAGCTGGTATCCCTGCCGCTTTGCATCGATTCCAGTCATGTGGATATTATTGAAGCAGCGCTCCGGATCTATCCCGGCCGTGCACTGATTAATTCGGTTTCTTTGGAGAGCGCAAAGACACGCCCTCTGTTTAAGATCGCCAAAAAATACGGAGCCATGTGCATCCTGCTTCCGGTATCGGACGAGGGGCTTCCGGCTACGGCAGAGGAACGGCGTGCAAATGTGGACCGGCTGGTTCAGATCGCACTGGAGGAAGGGCTTACCATGGAGGATCTCTGCGTGGATGCCCTGATCTCCACGGTGGGTGCGGATCCCATGGCGGCAAGAAACGCACTGGATACCATCCGGTACAGTCATGATGTTCTCGGACTGCCTACCATTTGCGGCCTGTCCAATATCTCTTTCGGACTTCCGGAGCGGATCAATGTAAATTCCGCGTTCCTGACGATGGCGATTTCTGCCGGCCTCACCATGGCCATCGCCAATCCGGGACAGGAACAGCTGATGAATGCAGCCTATGCGTCGGATCTTCTTCTGGCAAAAGAGGGTGCGGATAAGACCTATGTAGAGTATGTACGCCCGATCACCGGTTCGGCAGGTAATCCCGGAGGAGGTAATGCCGGCAAGGCCGGTACGGACGGCACCGGCGCGGCAAAATCGGGAGCCGGTAAAGAGACTTCCGGAGGACCGATATATGACTGTGTGATAAACGGCAGTAAAGCCAGGATCGTTGATGAAGTAAAGAAACAGATGGAATCGGGCCGGACCGCAAAGAGTATCATCGATGAGGATCTGATCCCGGCGATCACTCGGGTGGGGGAGTTGTTTGAGGAAAAGAGATTCTTTCTGCCGCAGCTGATCCAGGGCGCAAATGCCATGGATACGGCGATCCAGTATCTGGCGCCGATGCTGCCGTCTTCCGAAGGGAAGGAACCCAAAGGGACCGTGGTTTTTGCTTCCGTGGAAGGAGACGTGCATGAGATCGGCAAAAATCTCTGCATCCTGATGCTCCGGAATTACGGATATACCGTGACGGACCTTGGAAAAGACGTTCCTGCCGAGGTGATAGTGGCGGAAGCAAAAAAGCAGAATGCTGACATCATCGGCCTTTCGGCTCTGATGACCACCACGATGATGAAGATGAAAGAGGTTGTGGAGCTGGCACATATTGAGAAATGCTCCTCGAAGATCATCATCGGCGGAGCCGTGATCTCCCAGAGCTTTGCGGACGAGATCCATGCGGACGGATATTCCAGGGATGCAAATGAGTGCGTCAAACTTGTAGACCGGCTGTTGGGCATATGATCTGAATACCATTTTGATCTGCCGTGAATCTCGGATATTTGTTGACATTAGATGGAACAGTTGTTAAAATATTTGTTATGAATTTTGAAAGGTGGGTGATCCCATGAAAAAGAAGGTACTTTCACTCCTCGTTGATAATACATCCGGTGTACTTTCCAGAGTTTCCGGCATGTTCAGCCGCAGAGGCTATAACATTGACAGTTTGACGGTAGGTGTGACAGAAAATCCGAAATACTCCCGTATGACCGTGGCTGTCAGCGGAGATGACAGGATCCTTTCCCAGATCAAGAATCAGCTGAACAAGCTGGAGGATGTTGTGGAAGTGGTTGAGCTGATGGACGGTTCTTCCGTGTGCCGTGAGCTTGTGCTCGTAAAAGTGAAGGCAGATCAGAACCAGCGTCAGGCCATTATCGCCATCACGGATGTGTTCCGTGCGAAGATCGTGGATGTGTCTCCGGAGACACTTATGATCGAGATCACCGGCAACAACACCAAGATCGATGCGTTCATCGAACTGCTGGACGGCTTTGAGATCCAGGAACTGGTACGTACCGGACTTACAGGACTTACAAGAAGATAAGTCCGTTAAACAGAGTTATAACCTCCGGATATGTCCGGACCTTATACATATTTTTATAAATTTTAGGAGGAACCAGAAAATGTCAGATCTTAAGATTTTCTATGAGAAGGATTGTAATTTTTCCCTTCTGGACGGAAAGACCATCGCCATCATCGGCTATGGCAGCCAGGGCCATGCACATGCGCTGAACCTGAAGGATTCCGGTGCACATGTCATCATCGGTCTGTATGAGGGCTCCAAGTCCTGGAAGCGTGCTGAGGAGCAGGGCTTCGAGGTGTTCACAGCTGCTGAGGCTGCTAAGAAGGCTGATATCATCATGATCCTGATCAATGATGAGCTGCAGGCATCCCTGTACAAGAAGGACATCGAGCCGAACCTTGAGGCAGGAAATATGCTGATGTTTGCACATGGCTTCAATATTCATTTCAACCAGATCATCCCGCCGAAGGATGTGGATGTAACCATGATCGCTCCGAAGGCTCCGGGTCACACCGTTCGTTCCGAGTATCAGGCAGGCAAGGGTACACCGTGTCTGATCGCTGTATACCAGGATGCTACAGGTCACGCTCAGGATATGGCACTGGCTTACGGTGCAGGTATCGGTGGTGCACGTGCAGGTCTTCTGGAGACCACCTTCCGTATCGAGACGGAGACAGACCTTTTCGGTGAGCAGGCAGTCCTTTGCGGCGGTGTCTGTGCTCTGATGCAGGCAGGTTTCGAGACTCTGACCGAAGCAGGTTACGATCCGAGAAATGCATATTTCGAGTGCATCCATGAGATGAAGCTGATCGTAGACCTGATCTACCAGAGCGGTTTCGCAGGAATGCGTTATTCCATCTCCAACACAGCTGAGTACGGGGATTACATCACCGGCCCGAAGATCATCACAGATGAGACCAAGAAGGCTATGAAGAAGATCCTGTCCGACATCCAGGACGGTACCTTCGCTAAGGACTTCCTTCTGGATATGTCCTCCGCAGGCGGTCAGGCACACTTCAAGGCACTTCGTAAGCTGAAAGCAGAACATCCGTCAGAGAAGATCGGTGCAGAGATCCGTTCCCTCTACAGCTGGAGTGATGAGGACAAGCTGATTAATAACTGACGTAACAAAGTCTACGATTCACGATAGAAATAAAGCAAGGCAGTGACGCATGCTTGCATGCAAGTCCCTGCCTTGCTTTATTTCGTTACGGCGAAGCCGTAGCTGCCCCGATCATTCCGAACGTAAAGCCGCGAAGCGGCGATACATGTCGTGTTCCGACGTAGTCGGAACACGATCCGAACGAAGTGAGGATGCGCGATGCGTAGCAGCGCCATCTGCGAAGCAGATGCAGGACGTTCGAAGAACGGACTGGCACGGGACGTGCCGAAGGCACGGACGGTTCGGAATCGACGAGGGGCAGCTATCGTGAATCGTATACAGCGAATGCCTGACCAAATCTCTTTTCCGTTTGACATATATTCCCCGTAAAACTATAATAAAAACAGTCGGTTACAATACTCAAAATCAACACAGGAGGAGAAGGAAATGATTCAGTACAATAACGTATTCAACAACCCGAACATGAAGTGTATCGCACAGGGCGGACAGTATTTCATCTATGAGCATCAGGAAGATATGTCTGTACGTCCCTACGAAGCAGAGACGGCATATTTCATGAAGGAAATGAATGTAAAGAAACGTCAGGTCCTGGTTCAGCTTAACGGAACGGCAACCAAGATCCAGGCTGGTGCCATGCAGTGGACGGCAGGAAATGTTCAGATGCAGACCGGTGTGAGTGGTGTCGGCAATTTCCTCGGAAAGATGGTAAAGGGTGCCGTGACTGGTGAATCCGCTGCCAAGCCCATTTATTCAGGAACCGGCTATCTGATGTTGGAGCCGACCTTCAATCATCTTCTGATCGAGGACATAGGAAGCTGGGGTCCGGGAGTAGTTCTGGATGATGGTCTGTTCCTTTGCTGCGATGCAAATATTCAGGAATCCATTACCAAGCGTTCCGGCGTTACCTCTGCCATGTTCGGCGGAGAAGGAATCTTCAATCTCTGCCTGTCCGGTCAGGGATATGCGGTACTGGAACTCCCTGTTCAGCGTGACGAGCTGTTTGAATTTATTCTGCAGGATGATGAACTGAAGATCGACGGAAATATGGCGGTGGCATGGTCTTCCTCACTGAACTTCACGGTTGAGAAGGCAGCCAAGTCCCTGATGGGTTCCGCTGTATCCGGTGAAGGTTTTGTCAATGTATACCGCGGAACCGGCAAGGTCCTGATGGCTCCGACACTTCCGGGCGCAGGCCTCAGCAATTTCCACGGACCGGAGCAGACCTCGGCAACAAAATAAAACTAAAAGCGTTTCGGCGCGAAGTATGGAATCAATTATTATATGAATCATTTAGAAGCGCAATCCTATATCATGCCCTTTATCGAGGGGAAGATGCCGGACTCCAAACGGCTGGAATTTGCCATGCACATGAAGAACTGCAAAGCCTGTCATGATGAGCTGGAGATCTATTATACGCTGATGACAGGTATGCAGATCCTTCAGGATCCTGAGGCAAGCAGCGGGAATTTCAGCAAAGATCTGGAAGCAAAGCTGGACAGAACCTTTCATAAGGCAAAAAACCGGCGGGGAATCCGTGTCTCCATGTTTACCATCATCACGATCGGGATTGCGCTTATTATGGTATTCTTCTATGGGCGATGCCTGACACTGGTCTATGCCTACGAGCAGGAAACCAAGCAGGAAGCCCAGGGAGAATACTATTTTCTGCGGAGATGGGAGAGGATCCTTTTCCCGACGGAGGACCGTGTTTCCGCGGCCATGGAATATAGCCGTCAGAAGGAAGAGGACCGGAAAGACCCGGATCTGTACAGGAAGATCCGGGGCTATCGGGATCTTTCGGAGTACTCGGATAAGATTCAGGCTCTGGGTGTGCGTATCGCACATGAAAAAGCCGAAACGCTGTCGGATTCTGAAACCGGAGATGCGGAAACAGGAGGATCGGATGAAAAAACTACTGCTGATTGACGGGAACAGTATCATGAACCGGGGATTCTATGCGCTTCCGCCGGATCTGACGAACCGGGAGGGACTTCATACGAATGCCCTTCTCGGTTTTTTAAATATCTTCTTTCGAATCTATGAAGAGGAGCATCCTACAAACATCTGTGTGGCTTTCGACGTCCATGCTCCCACCTTTCGCCATGAACAGTTTAAGGATTACAAGGGGACCAGGCACGGCATGCCGGATGAACTCAGGGAGCAGATGCCTGTGATCAAGGAAATCCTGCATACCATGAAGATCACCACCATGGAATTGCCAGGTTATGAAGCGGATGACCTGCTGGGGACCATGTCCCGGAAGGGGGAGGAGGCAGGCATGGAAGTGACGATCCTGTCCGGCGACCGGGATCTGCTTCAGCTTGCAACGGAAAATGTCATGATCCGCATCCCCAAGACACGTATGGGAAAAACAACGGTGGAGGATTACCACGCGGCGGAGGTACAGTCCACATATGGTGTGACTCCCGAAGAATTCATTGAAATGAAAGGTCTCATGGGAGATACCTCGGACAATATTCCGGGTGTTCCCGGCATCGGGCCGAAGACGGCGGAAAAACTGATCCGTTCCTATCATACGGTGGAATCGGTGCTGGAGCATCTGAATGAGCTACCGCAGAATAAGACCCGTGCGACATTGGAGGAGAATCGGGAAATGGCGCTCTTTTCCCGGGATCTGTCGAGGATCCTGCTGACAGCTCCGCTGCCGGTGGATGTTTCCGAAACAGCGGTGCAGCGTTCCGATATCCTTTCGGAAGCCGTGAAGAACCGGTTCCTGGATCTGGAAATGAAGAGCCTGCTTAAGCATTTTACGGATTATGCACCGGAAAAACAGGAATTTCATCTGGAACTTCGGGACGGAAAACTATCGGAGGTGAAAGCCTTTACGGAGCCCGGCAGTGTTGTGGGATTCTATCCTGTATTTGCGGAGGATATGCTGCTTGGAACTGCATTTTCCATCGGCGGAAATGTGATCCTGACCCAGACAGATGCTGTGGCATCGGTCTACGAACTGCTTTCCTGGATGCGGTCGAATCAGGTGTCGATCGCTGTGCCGAGTCTGAAACCGCTGATCCGTCCGTTTCATATCACACCGGAGGAAAACTGGTTTAACATCGAAGTTGCGGCCTATCTGCTGGATCCGCTTGCAGGGGAATATCCCTATCATGTGCTTTTGCAGAAGTATCTGGAATATGAGGTAAAGAGCGAGAAGGAACTGGTGGGAAAACAGGAACGCAATGTCTTCTCCTTTGCTGTTCCGGAGATGCGGGAATCTTTTGCCATGTGGGCTTATACCGCAGAAGCGCTTTATTCTGTGCTGAGGGAGAGGCTTGAGAAGACGGATATGATGACGCTGTACCGGACGATGGAGCATCCGGCAACCTTTGTGCTGCAGGATATGGAGCAGTTCGGGATCCGTGTGGATCGGGATGCGCTTGAAAAATACGGACAGCGGCTGGACAGCCGGATCGATGTACTGATCCGCGAGATCTATACGGATGCAGGTGAAGAGTTTAATATCAATTCGCCCAAACAACTGGGTCAGATCCTTTTTGAGAAACTGGAGCTGCCCAGCGGCAAGAAGACCAAAAGCGGGTATTCGACAAATGTGGACGTACTGATGAAACTGCAGGGCGCACACCCCATTGTTCCCCGGATCCTGGAGTACCGGCAGCTGACAAAACTTCGTTCCACCTATGTGGAGGGACTGATGACTGCGGTTGCGGCAGACGGCAGGATCCACAGCCGGTTCCATCAGACCGTCACGGCCACGGGACGGATCAGCTCGGCAGAACCGAATCTTCAGAATATTCCCATGCGGACCGAACTTGGGCGGGAACTCAGGAAGGTGTTTATTCCGGAAGAAGGCTTCCTTTTTGTGGATGCGGACTATTCACAGATCGAACTTCGGGTCATGGCAGCCATGTCCGGAGACGAGAATCTGATCGAAGCCTTCCGTCAGTCGCAGGATATCCATGCCACCACCGCATCAAAGGTATTCCATGTACCGCTGGAAGAGGTGGACAGCAGTCTTCGGAGAAAAGCCAAGGCAGTGAATTTCGGGATCATTTACGGCATCAGCTCCTTCGGACTGGGACAGGATCTGGATATATCCCGGCAGGAGGCCCAGAGCTATATCGACCAGTATTTTGAAACCTATCGTGGCGTAAAGAATTTCCTGGATCTTCTGGTGGAGACGGGCAAGGAGACGGGGGAAGTGCGGACGTTATACAAGCGGATCCGGCCGATCCCGGAGCTAAAATCCTCTAATTTCATGACCCGGCAGTTTGGTGAACGGGTTGCCATGAACAGTCCTATTCAGGGGACGGCGGCGGATATCATCAAGCTGGCCATGATCGCGGTCCGGCAGGAGCTTCTTTCCAGAGGAATGCGTTCCAGGCTGATCCTGCAGATCCACGATGAGCTGCTGATCGAAGCGGCAAAGGATGAGGTGGAGGAGGTTTGCAGGATCCTGGAAGACAAGATGGTACATGCGGCTGCGCTGGCAGTACCGTTATATGTGGATATGCATACCGGAGAAAATCTGTACGATACAAAGTAAGACGGAATATAAGGACAGCATATCAGGACAAGTTTGGTTTTATTAAGACAGAGTGTTCAGGCATGGAGAATAAAAACAAAATTGCACAATTATATATCCTCGGCATCACAGGAGGTATCGGTTCCGGCAAGAGCGAGGTGCTTCGCCTCCTGTCGGAGCAGCCGGATACCTGCATCGTGGAATCGGACAAGCTGGCACACCGGCTGATGGAACCCGGCCATACATGTTATCGGAAGATCGTGGAAGCGTTCGGGTCGGAGATCCTGGCGGAGGATGCTCGGATCGATCGCGCAAAACTGGGAGCTTTGGTTTTTGCGGATCCCGTAAAACTGGAACAGTTAAACCGGATCGTTCATCCCGCGGTAAAGCAGAGTATTCGAAACCGGATCCGGCGTGCCGGGGCAAGAGGGCTGAGACTCTTTGTGATCGAAGCGGCGCTTCTTATCCAGGACGGTTATCGGAGCATCTGTGATGAACTCTGGTATATCCATGTGGAACGCGAAGTTCGGATCCAAAGGCTTCTGGCCGGCCGGGGAGGAAACCGTGAAAAATGGGAATCCGTGCTGGCCAGTCAGCCGGAGGATACTTTTTTTCTGGAAAATACGGATGTGTCGATCGAAAACAGTGGGTCCTTTGAGGAACTAAGGCAAGCGGTTCTTTCGGAACTCAGGCGTATATCCGGATCATGACTCTGATATTTCCTTGAAGTGTAGCAACAAAAGTGATATAATATCATAGGTTATTTTTTGCTTGTGGGAGAAGGGCTCATGCCGGAAGAATATAAAACAATTTATATGGCACGACACTTCAAGCTGCATAGAGCTTTCTATGCAGTATTGTTAAGTGTCGTTCTTTTATGCTATTTCCACAAGATCTCTCCGGAACCGACGACACTGGCATACTATATTATCGCGATCCTTCTCTGCGCCGTCATGGATGAATATTTTCTCTGGCGGAAATTTGCGGTGCCGAAGAAGTTTTTCAGTGTTCGGGCATTTCTTGCCATTCTGTTTCTTTCAGGCGGGACGGTTTTTGGTCCGCCGCACCCCATGGAATTCATTCCGTTCCTGTTGTTCGAGATCGTGCTGATCTACGAAGATATGATCCTGAATGATATCTTTGATGATTTTGGGATATTCATCCGCCGTGTTCTGTACCTGTTTCTGATCATGGTCAGTATGGCACTGTGTTTCCGGAATCTGCTTTCCGGTGTCTGGGTGATCATTGAGATCCTGATCGGTGCGTCCATTGTAGGTGTCTGCTTTATCCTGTTTCACAGCTTTGTGGACGGGCTCCGGATGTATGAGAAGAAAGCAACGGACATCCATTTCAAATACGTGAATCTGGAAGAAGAGCGGAATAAGCTTCTGAAGTACCAGGACCGCGTGGAGCAGGTCAACAGTGAAATCAACTTCCAGAAATTCAATCTGGTAAAGGCTAACCGTGAGCTGGCCAACAAAAACGAGGAAGTCCGTTCCCTGATCGAGGTGATGAAATACTTCTCGTCCAATTTCGATGTTCCGGAAAATGCAAGGCGAATGATGGAAAACATCATGGAACTGAAGAATCCGACGGCCTGCGGCATCTATATCAAGGAGCATGTGTACCTGAACAAGGATCCCTACTGTGCGATCCTTACCGGAAATGACAGCTACGAAGAGGCACTGGAACGGGATTTTATCACCATTTATGACATGGTTCAGCGGAGGCGGAGTCCGGATCCGCTGATGCTCTGCGAAAACGGGGATTTTCTGACGGGTGTGCTCAGTGACACGAATGTAGTGAATGCTCTGGCGATCCCGGCATATATCAATGATGAATATTACGGTGTCATGGTGATCATGTCCGGGACTACGGATTTCTTTGAATCCGGATATTCCTTCTATGAATCGTCTCTGGTGGATTTCACCAGCTCCGTACAGAGTGCAAAGCTGTATCTGCAGATGAAGGACATGGCCGTGAAGGACGGTCTGACCGGAGTATACAACCGGGCTTACTTTAACGAGATCTTCCCCAGCATTTGTGCAAAATGCGTTGTGGACGGAAAGAGTCTGTCCATGGCGTTGCTGGATATCGACAAGTTTAAGAGTATCAACGATACCTACGGACATCTGGCCGGGGACGAGGTCATCCGAATGGTGGCTTCCGTAGACCGGAAATACGCGGATCTCTATCATGGCTATGCGGTGCGGTACGGCGGTGAGGAATTCCTGCTGATCCTGCCGGGCTATTCCGTTCAGGAATTTCGTGAGATCCTGCAAAAGGTACATGACGAGATCGTTCGGAATGTCGTACGTTACGAGAAGGAACAGATCCATGTCAACGCCAGCATCGGAATGTCGAACTATCCGGAGATCGCAACGGAGATCGTGGATGTTCTGGATCAGTCGGACCAGGCAATGTATTTCAGTAAGGAACACGGACGCGGCATGATCGTTATCTATGGCCGTGAAAAGGAGTGCCTGATCGAGGCCGGGCGGACAGAGTATCTGGAAGAAACTACGAAGCCGTATGATTCCGATGATTCCGACAGTTCCGATTCGAGTGAAGACGGTGGTTCGGAAGCAGAAAACAGAAATGAAACTGAAAGTACCGGATCGATCGGTGTGATAACGGACATTTCGGAAACCCCTAAAAAAAAACATGCATAGACGATAAACAGACAGGAGGCAGACACATGAAGATACTGGTTATTAACTGTGGTTCCACTACATTGAAATATCAGCTGATCGATTCCGACAGCGAGCAGGTTCTGGCAAAGGGCCTGTGCGAACGGATCTTCCTTGACGGACAGATCAAGTTCGATCATCCGAAGACAGGAGAGAAGATTCTGATCAAGGAGGATATGCCCGATCATGGAACTGCATTAAAGATCGTGATCCGGGAACTGCTGGATCCGGAGCACGGCTCTCTGAAATCTCTGGATGAGATCGATGCCGTGGGACATCGCGTTGTACATGGCGGGGAGACCTTTTCCACCTCCGTTCGTGTTACGGAGGAAGTCTTAAAGCAGATCGAAGCGGTCAGCGGTCTGGCACCGCTGCATAATCCGGCGAATCTGCTGGGTATCCGTGCGTGCATGGAACTGATGCCGGGGGTTCCCAATGTGGCAGTCTTTGATACGGCATTTCATCAGACCATGCCGGAGAAGGCATTTATCTACGGTATTCCGTACCGCTATTATGAGAAATATAAGATTCGGAAATACGGTTTCCACGGCACCAGCCACAGTTTTGTATCAAAAGAGGCTGCAAAGCTTCTGGCAAAGCCCATCGAAGATACGAAGATCATCGTCTGCCATTTGGGCGGCGGCGCCAGTGTGACGGCTGTAAAGGGAGGAAAGTCCGTAGATACTTCCATGGGATTGACACCGCTGGAGGGTCTGATCATGGGGACACGAAGCGGAAGCCTGGATCCGGCGGTCCTTCAGTACATGGCATCCCAGGAGAATCTGACCATGGATGAAGTTCTGACGGTTCTGAACAAGGAATCCGGTCTGTACGGCATCTCCGGTATTTCCAGTGACATGCGTGATATCGATGCGGGGGTCGCTTCCGGTGATCCGAAGGCTACGTTGGCATTCCATGCGTTCTGTTATCATATCATCAAGACCATCGGTGCGTATGTGGCGGCTATGAACGGTGTGGATATGATCGCATTTACGGCCGGGATCGGTGAATGGGATGCGGATGTGCGCAGGGAGATCATTTCTTCGCTGACCTATCTGGGCATCACTTTGGATGAAGAAGCAAATCAAAAGAGCGGAAAGAAGACTATCATTTCCACACCGGATTCCAAAGTCATGTGTGCGATCATCCCGACAAACGAGGAACTGGCGATCGCGCGAGAGACTCTGAAGTATGCTTTTGACTGAGTTTCTCTGAAATTAAATTTGAATTTGTGAAAATAATAGTTGACAATCAGATGTATCATTTGTATAATTACGAAAGTGTGATTTTAGGGTAAGGAGGTGTGAACGGTATGTCAATCTGCCCGAAGGGAAAAATATCCAAAGCAAGACGTGATAAGAGAAGAGCAAACTGGAAGATGTCTGCTCCGAACCTGGTAAAGTGCAGCAAGTGCGGCTCTCTTATGATGCCTCACCGTGTGTGCAAGAACTGTGGTTCTTACAGCCAGAAGGAGATCATCTCTGTTAAATAATCTCTTTTGATTTATGAAATTGTTTATTGAAATTAATTGCGGCCTGTGCCTTTTGGCACAGGCCGTTTTTCTGTAGTCTTTGCGATATTTATTCCATACTTCGCGCCTTCCGGCGCTCCGTAGATTATCGCTTCGCACGTAGTTACCGATCACATTCCTTACAATATTTATACAGTCCGTGCTTTGCGATAATCATTCCTTGCATTATTAAGCGTTTTCATATAAAATAGTTTAGTCTATGTCCGGATGGGACATGTACTTTTGCGAGGAGGAGCAGACCATGAGTGTAAATATCGTCATCGATACATTGGGAGGAGATAACGGCGCACCTGTATGTGTTGCCGGGGCTGTGAAAGGATTGAAAAAAAATCCGGATGTGAAACTGTATCTGACCGGCAGAAAAAAGGAAATTGACGGTCTGTTGTCCAAGTATGACTATGACAAAAACCGGATCGAAGTGGTTGACTGCTCCGAAGAGATCACCTGTCATGATGCGCCCGTAGAGGCGGTCAAGAAAAAGAAGGATTCTTCTCTTGTGGTTGGCCTCAATCTTGTGAAGGAAGGCAAGGCGGATGCATTTGTCTCCGCAGGCAGTTCCGGTGCGGTTCTGGCCGGCGGCAGTCTGATCGTCGGACGTGCCAAAGGCGTGAAAAGAACTCCGCTTGCACCGCTGATCCCCACAACGGAAGGTATGTCTCTGCTCATTGACTGCGGAGCCAATGTGGATGCAAAACCTGAGGTACTTGTCCAGTTTGCCAAGATGGGTTCGATCTATATGGAAAACATCGTCGGTGTAAAGAATCCGCGAGTTGCCATCGTGAATATCGGAACTGAGGAAGAGAAGGGGAATGCCCTGGTGAAGGAAACCTTCCCCCTGCTTAAGGCATGCAAGTCCATCAATTTTGTGGGAAGTATCGAGTCCCGGGAGATCCCATTTGGAAAGGCGGATGTCATCCTGACGGAAGCATTTGTCGGAAATGTCATTCTGAAACTCTACGAAGGCCTGTCTAAGATGATTCTGAAGGAAATGAAACGGGCCATGATGTCCACCCTGAAAAGTAAGCTTGGGGCATTGATGATCAAAAAATCGCTGAAAAAGACGTTAAACAGTTTCAGCGCCAGCAATAAGGGAGGCGCTCCGCTGCTGGGTCTCAAAGGTCTTGTGGTGAAGGTGCATGGCAATTCCGGCGAGGAAGAGTTCATTTCCGCCATCCGTCAGTGCAGGAACTTTGTAAAAACAAATGTCAGCGGCAAGATCATCGAAGGCCTTATGGATGAAGGAACCGTCTCGGAGTGAGCAGCTACGTGATTGAATTCATGGAATCGATATCGTGATCCTGGGGGCAAAATACCTTTTGACCCCAGCATCATAATATCAGAAACAAAAAGGATATGGCATGAATTACGAGGAATTGGATTTCGGGCCGCTGGAGGAACGGATCGGTTATCATTTTAAGGATCCGACGTTGCTCCGTACGGCACTGACACATAAATCATTTGCGTCGGAATATCATGTTCGGGAAGTGCCGCAGTATGAACGGCTGGAATTTCTGGGTGATTCCATTCTGGAGTATATCTCCAGTGAGGCGCTTTTTGAACGCTATCCGAAGCTCCCGGAAGGAGAACTGACAAAGAAACGGGCCAGTCTGGTCTGCGAATATACCCTGTCCCAGATCACGAAGGAACTTGGCTATGGAGACTATGTGATCCTGGGAAAAGGAGAAGATCTGACAGGCGGACGAGAGCGTCCGTCGATCCTTTGTGATCTTTTTGAAAGTGTGCTTGGGGCGATCTACCTGGATGGTGGGATGGAGCCTGCGAAAACGTATGTAGAGCGGCATCTTCTGACCGATTTGGAGCATAAGACCCTGTTCACGGACGCAAAGACGATCCTGCAGGAATATGCGCAGAGTAATGGTCTGGAACTGACCTATGAACTGCTGGACCAGTCCGGACCGGATCACCTGAAAGTTTATACATCCAGAGTTCTGATGGGCGGTACGCCATGGGAAACCGGACAGGCACATTCCATCAAGGGAGCTCAGATGGAGGCAGCGCATAAAACGCTGCGGAAACTGGGAATTTCATGACCCAAAGAGCGCATAAGCGCGAAGTATGAAATAGATAGGATAAACAATGTATTTAAAGAGTATAGAAGTCAACGGATTTAAATCCTTCGCGAACAAGATGGTATTCAAGTTCAACGAAGGCATCACAGCAATCGTCGGACCCAACGGTTCCGGCAAGAGTAATATCGGTGATGCAGTTCGCTGGGTACTTGGTGAACAGAGTGCCCTGAAACTGCGTGGATCGAAGATGGAGGATGTCATCTTCGCAGGAACCGAACTTCGAAAACCGCAGAGTTTTGCGTATGTTGCGATCACACTGGATAACTCCGATCACAGTCTGCCTGTAGAGTTCACGGAAGTTACTGTGGCCCGCCGGGTGTACCGCTCCGGTGAGAGTGAATATCTGATCAACGGAACCGTGACACGTCTCAGGGATGTGGCGGCACTGTTCTTTGATACAGGTATCGGTAAGGAGGGCTATTCCATCATCGGTCAGGGTCAGATTGAGAGGATCCTGTCCGGAAAACCGGATGACCGCAGGGATCTGTTCGATGAAGCAGCCGGTATCGTAAAGTACAAAAAGAACAAGCAGGCGACTGAGAAGGCACTGGAACAGGAGCATAACAACCTGAATCGTGTAAATGATATTCTGTCCGGTCTGGAGGAGCGGGTAGGCCCTCTGGAGAAGCAGTCCGAGAAGGCAAAGCAGTACCTGAAACTGAAGGAAGAGCAGAAACGTCTGGATATCAATCTCTTTAATGTCGAGATCGACCAGATCGAAGAAAAGATCGGGAAGACACAGGAGAAGCTGGACATTGCCGAAGCGGAGCGCGCACGTCTGCAGGAAGAATATGACCGTACAAAAGAAGAGTATGACCGTCTGGAATCCGAGCTGGAAAAGATAAATGAGAGAATGCAGGAACTTACGGACGAGTCTCATCGGATCTCTCTGGATAATGAGCATGCGGAAGGCGAGATCCGCGTGCTGCAGGAGAAGATCTCCGCTGCAAAGAATTCCGAACAGGAAATGCTTTTGCAGATGGAACGGATCGATAATGAGATCAAACGTCTTTCCGAAGAAAAGGCAAAGGTGCAGGAAAACCGTGATTCTCTCAACGCGGAACTGTCGGCGAAGAAGGATGCCGTAAAACAGCTGGAGGATTCTCTTGAAAAGAAAACAGCAGAGCAGCAGGATATATCCCGGCAGATGGATGATGCCAAGGGTGCGATCATCGATTTTATGAACCTGGGCGGTACCGTGAAAGAGAAGGTCGCACGGTATGATACCATGCTGGAGACCATTACGCTTCGCCGGGCGGAGCTTCGTCAGAAATATCTGTCTGAAAAAAGTGCGGAGCAGAAAGCACAGGACGATCAGAAAGTCCTCGCGGAACAGAAGAAAACCGTGGGTGACGATCTTTCGGACAATCAAAAACGGCTGGACCGCCTGGAAGCGGATCTTCGTGCCAAGACCGATCGCAGTGTCACTGTCCGGAATGAAATGAACCGCTATAGCCAGGATCTGATTCGTCTGAAATCCAGATTTGAAAGTCTTCGAAATCTGTCCGAACGGTATGAGGGTTACGGAAACAGTATCAAAAAGGTCATGGAGCAGAAGGATAAGAACCCGAAGATCGTCGGCGTGGTTGCCGACATCATCGAGGTGGATTCCGAGTATGAGACGGCTATTGAGACAGCCCTCGGCGGCTCTATCCAGAATATCGTGACCGAAGATGAAGAAACGGCAAAACGAATGATCGCATTTCTCCGCGAAGGAAAGCTGGGACGCGCGACCTTTCTTCCCATCTCCTCTGTCATGGCCCGTGGATCCGTGAACCCTGACGCACTTCGCGAAAACGGAGTGATCGGGATCGCCTCCGAACTGGTGAAGACGGATCCAAAGTATAAAACCGTGATCGAAAGCCTGCTGGGCCGGACCATCGTAGCAAAGGATATCGATGCGGCGATCCGTATCGCTCGGAAATATAAACAGACCCTGCGTCTGGTGACACCCAGCGGAGAACTGGTGAGCCCCGGAGGCTCCATGACCGGTGGTGCTTTCCGGAACAACAGTAACCTGCTTGGAAGGAAGCGGGAACTGGATGAGATCACCGCAGAGATCGCCGAAATGACGAAGAAGTATTCTGCTGCGAAACAGGAGGATGCGGAGCTCTCCATGCAGAGAGAGGCGCTGAAGGAGCAGAAAGCACAGTTCCAGTCCGCAATTCAGAAACGGACTCTGGAGATGAACTCCGTAACCATCAATCTGGAACAGGTAGAAAGCAGGCTGGAGGCACTCACAAAGTCATTTGCACTGATCAAAAAAGAAAATGACGAGATGGACGGACAGGTAGCGGACATCAACCGCCACAAGGAAGAGTTGTTCGATACCGAGAAACAGCAGCAGGAAGCCATCCAGGCCAGAAAGGAAGCCATCGCGGATCTGGAAAAGGAAAGTGAGAAGATCGACGGACAGCTGGCTGCCCTGAATGAACAGCTGGCGGAAGCAAGGCTTGCACTTGGAACCGTTACACAGAGGGATGAGTTCTATCGGAATGACATATCCCGTCTGGCCGGGGATCTGGAACGGCAGCAGGCGGAGAAACAGGCAATCCTGGACCGCTCCGGAGAACGGGTACGTGAGGCACAGGAGCTTTCCGACCAGATCACCGAAAGCCGCCGGCTGATCGAGACCAATCAGAAAAAACAGGAGAAGATCAGCGAAGAGCAGAAAAAGAAACAGACAGAGAAGGAAGCCATCAATAAGACCCACAAGGAGTTTTTCACCAAGCGGGAAGCGCTCACGGAAGACATGACAGGGCTGGAGAAGGAAGCCTATAAACTGACGAGCACATTGGAGAAGCTGGGAGAAAGCAAGGATTCGCTTACGGAATATATGTGGGAGGAATATGAACTGACTTACAGCGAAACCGAGAAGCTTCGGGATGAGGATGAACGCAGCACCTCGGAAATGCGGAAGGAGATCGCCTCTGTCAAGCAGAAGATCAAGGCGCTCGGTGAAGTCCATGTGGGCGCGATTGAGGAGTACAAAGAAGTATTTGAACGCTATACCTTCCTGAAGACCCAGCATGATGATATCATCAAGGCGGAGGAGAATCTCCGGGGCGTCATTGCAGATCTGGATAAGGCCATGAAGGAAACCTTTGCCGAGAAATTCGGGGAGATCCGGGCCATGTTCAGTAAAGTGTTCAAGGAACTCTTCGGAGGCGGAAAGGCGGATCTGGAACTGGTGGATGAGGAGAATCTCCTGGAAACCGGTATCGTGATCAATGCACAGCCGCCGGGAAAGAAGCTGCAGAACATGATGCAGCTTTCCGGTGGTGAGAAGAGTCTGACTGCCATCGCCCTGCTTTTTGCGATCCAGAGCCTGAAACCCTCGCCCTTCTGTCTGCTGGACGAGATCGAGGCGGCACTGGATGATTCCAACGTAACGCGGTTTGCAAAGTATCTGAAGAAACTGACGAAAGACACCCAGTTTATCGTCATCACCCACAGAAAGGGTACCATGGAATGCGCAGATATCCTGTACGGTATCACCATGCAGGAGAAGGGTGTGTCCACGCTGGTATCCGTAAACCTGATCGAAGACAAACTGGATGACTGATGGATCATCACGGAGCACGGACTGTATCAAAGATGTAAAGCAAATAAACGATAATTACGTGCGGAGCAATCGGAGAGGGAGGCATGGCTCATATAAATAATAAGGAGGAACTATGGGATTTTTCCAGAGATTGAAAGAAGGCCTGAAGAAGACCAGTGCCAGTATCGTAAATGTTTTCCGTGCAACGGAGATCACCGACGAGTTCTATGACGAGCTGGAGGAGACACTGATCGAAGCTGATATGGGGTATGAAACCACGGAGCGCGTGATCGAGGACCTCAAAGCCCAGGTAAAGGCCCAGCACTTAAAGAGTGCGGAAATGACCAAGGATCTGGTCATGAACAATCTGCGTGACCAGATGTCCGTGGATGATTCTGCTTACGATTTTGAGGATAAGAAGTCGGTGGTATTCGTCATCGGCGTCAATGGTGTGGGAAAGACCACATCCATCGGTAAACTGGCTGCCAAGTATCGGGCCCGCGGGAAGAGGGTTCTGATCGCTGCGGGTGATACCTTCCGTGCCGGTGCCGTGGAACAGATCCGTACCTGGGCCCAGCGGGCAGGCGTGGATCTGATCGCACAGGGAGAGGGCGGAGATCCTTCAGCGGTTGTTTTTGATGCGGTGTCCGCTGCCAAGGCTCGGAATACGGATCTGCTGCTGATCGATACCGCAGGACGTCTTCACAACAAGAAAAACCTGATGGACGAGCTGGCAAAGATGCGCAGGATCATTTCCAGGGAATATCCGGAAGCAAATGTGGAGTCTCTGATCGTACTGGATGGTTCTACCGGCCAGAACGCTCTGGAGCAGGCGCGTCAGTTCTCCAATGTAACGGAGATCAACGGTATCATTCTTACCAAGTTGGACGGAACTGCCAAGGGCGGTATCGCCGTTGCCATCGAGGCGGAACTGAATGTACCGGTGAAATACATCGGCGTCGGCGAAAAAGTGGAAGATATGGAGCGGTTCGATCCGGATCAGTATATCACGGCGTTATTTTCCGGTTTCAGTATGCCCAGTGATACCGATCGTATCGTGGACAGCGATATCGAAAAACAGGAACCGGATGAGAATGCGTTTGATGTAGATGGGTTGAAATAAAGAGTGAGTATTACGGAGTGTGTATCATGGATAAAATAACACGGGAAAAATGTGAGCAGGCCTATGAGATCGTATCGAAGGTGGTTCGTCCCACAAATCTGATCGAGAGTGAATTTCTCAGCAAACAGACGGGAAATAAAGTATATCTGAAGCCGGAAAACATGCAGGTCACCGGTGCATACAAGATCCGCGGAGCCTACTATAAGATCAGCCAGCTTTCCGAAGAAGAACGTTCGAAAGGTCTGATCACGGCATCTGCCGGAAATCATGCCCAGGGCGTGGCCTATGCGGCGCAGGCCTACGGAGTCAAGGCAACCATCGTTATGCCTACATCCACACCGCTGATCAAGGTGAATCGTACCAAATCTTACGGCGCCGAAGTGATCCTGTACGGCGATGTTTATGATGACTCCTGCGCATATGCACTGGAACTGGCAGAGGAGAAGGGGTATACCTTTATCCATCCCTTCGATGATCTGGAGGTGGCTACCGGCCAAAGCACCGTGGCCATGGAGATCCTGAAGGAACTTCCCTTTGTAGATATCATCCTGGTACCTATCGGAGGCGGCGGACTTGCCACCGGCGTATCGACGCTGGCCAAGATGCTGAACAAGGATATCAAGGTGATCGGTGTGGAACCGGCCGGCGCAGACTGTATGAAAGAGTCTCTGAAAGTCGGCAGTGTCATTTCCCTTCCGGGTGTAAATACCATTGCAGACGGTACTGCGGTCCGGAAACCGGGCGAGAAGATCTTCCCATATATTCAGGAAAATCTGGATGATATCATTACCGTAGAGGACAGTGAACTCATCGTCAGCTTCCTGGATATGATCGAGAATCACAAGATGATCGTGGAGAACAGCGGACTTCTGACCGTAGCGGCTTTGAAGCATCTTCCCGCAGAGGGAAAGAAGGTGGTCAGCATCCTGTCCGGCGGAAATATGGACGTTATTACGCTTTCCTCTGTCGTGCAGCATGGTCTTATCGCTCGGAGCCGGATCTTTACGGTATCCGTTCTGCTTCCGGATAAGCCGGGTGAACTGATGGCAGTTTCCCAGATCATCGCGCAGCTGCAGGGCAATATCATCAAACTGGAGCATAACCAGTTTGTATCCCTGAACCGGAATGCGGCTGTGGAGCTGGTGATCACCATGGAAGCTTTCGGACCTGAGCACAAGGAGAAGATCATCGAAGTTCTGAAGGAAAAGGGCTACCGGCCCATCGACAAGAGCCCAAAGGCTGCTCTGTGATAAATACTATGAAACAGTTTTATGCGGCAATCGATCTGGGAACGACAACGATCGAGGCGTCTTTGCTTCGGACGGATGGGATCGTTTTGGCAAAATATGGATTTCAGAATCCCCAGAGTCGCTTCGGTTCGGATGTGATCTCCAGAATGACGTATCTTGGGAAACATCCGGAGTCAGAAGAACTTCGGAAATGTGTATTTGCGAAGATCAGGGAAGTACTTTCCGTGTTGCTTTCCGGGCAGGGAGCGGAGTATCCGGCAGATCTGGTACGGACCGTGATTACGGGAAATACAGTGATGGCAGCGATCCTTCTGGGGATCAATACGGAGTCTCTGGGCAGGGCGCCGTTTGCGATGCCCATGACAGAGACCGGAATCTTTCAGCTGGATGGGATCCCGGCATATGTGCCCGTCGGTGCGTCCGCTTTTCTGGGAAGTGATTCCTGCGGCGGAGCATGGGTGCTTCCTCTGGAGGAAAATGAGCTGCTTTTGGATCTCGGAACCAACGGTGAGATGCTGCTCTGTCATGACGGCAGGATCCACGGGGCCTCGGCGGCCTGCGGACCGGCATTTGAGAACTGTACCAGGGCGCAGGGGGTATATGGCTCTACGACGCTGGCGGCTATCGCCCGGCTGATCAAACGGGGAAAACTTCCCGCGGATGGGACGATTCCGGAAGCGGTTGTAAAATACGGGATCTACGAAGACGGAACCATCCCGGAAACATCTTCGAATAAAGCGGGCCCTGATCATTTACTGATCACACCGAAGATTTTACAGGAAGTCATGATGGCCGGCGCTGCGATCTATGCTACATTCTGTTTACTGCTGAAACGAGAAGAATGCCACGCATCTGATATCAGACGGATCTATCTGGCGGGCGGATTTGGTTTTCATATGTCCCTTCGGGATGCAGGTACGCTTGGGATCCTGCCGGAGGCACTGCTTGGCCGTGCAACAATCTCCGGAAATACCTCTCTGCTTGCTGCGGAGAAGATGGTATTACAGAACGATGCATCGCAGAGCGGAGGAAATGTCGGAGAATATGACTTGTTCCGCAGAAAAGTGATCACACATCAGTTTGCAGGAGACCGGGAATATGAGAAACTTTTCCTGCGATCCCTGAATTTTAACAAACGAATTATCTTTGAAACAGAAGAATAAAGCAGGTTATTTATGAAAATTATGAACCTCGTCAGCGGCAGCAGCGGGAACAGCACATTGGTCGGTACCGACCGGGTGAATGTCCTCTGTGACGTTGGCGTCAGCCTGAAAAAGATAGAAGAGTGTCTGAACACTGCAGACCATACGGGAGCGGACATCGATGCGATCCTGATCACCCACGAGCATATCGATCATGTGAAGGGTCTCGGTGTCTTTCTCCGAAGGCATCCGGTTCCGGTATACACGTCCTACGGAACCATGAAAGCAGTGCTTCCCATGAGTTCCCTCGGGAGAATGGATCAGGAGCTCTTCCGGCCCTTTCGTCCGGGAGATGTGCTTCAGTTGGAGGACCTGGAGATCAGTACGTTCCAGGTATCACATGATGCAGCGCAGCCGGTATGCTACAGTTTTTCGGACGGACGGAAGAAAGCGTGTATCGTGACCGATCTCGGCTGTGTGACGGAGGACCTGATCGACGGATTGCAGGATTCGGATTATCTGATGATCGAGGCAAATCATGATGTTCGTATGCTGGAAGCCGGACCCTATCCCTATCCGGTGAAGCAGCGGATCCTGGGGAATCAGGGACATCTGTCAAATGAAGCCGGCGGCGCATTCCTGCGGCAGCTTTTGAATGATCATATTAAGGAGATCCGTCTGGGACACATTTCCAAAGAGAATAACTATCCGGATCTGGCACTGATGACGGTGAAGCAGGAACTGAGGGGGAATCCCTGGGCGCCGAATCCGGAGGATCTGCCTCTATTTGCGGCTGGCAGAGATCTTGCGGATCCCATCGTCGAATTATAATTCATGGGGGAAAGAATATGGTTCTGTATTTTTCTGCCACCGGCAATACAGCGTTTATAGCAAAACAGATCGCAAAAAGGATCGGGGACGAGACATTGAACCTTCTTCCCAGGATCCAAAGGCAGGACTTTTCCGAAATCCGTTCGGAAAAGCCGTTTGTGATCTGTGCACCCGTGCATGTTTGTGAGATGCCGCGTTTTCTGGCAAAGTATCTGAAGGAAGTTACACTGTCCGGAAACAGGAAGGTGTACTTTATCTTTACCAGCGGAGGGTATACCGGTATTTCCGCATCTCTGGCAAAGGGGATCGTTCGAAAGAAACGAATGATCTATATGGGACGTTCGGAATTCCGGATGCCGCGGAATTATCCGGTCAGCAGATTGTATCCGATGCTTCCGGATGAGGAAGTTAAAGCTCGCCTGCTGAAGGCTGCCCATAAGATTCCAAAGACAGCGGCAAAGATCCGAAACGGAAAGCGGCTGGGGGGCAGGCCCGTAACCCTGCTGGAAAAACTGATCACTCTGCCGTTTAATCCGCTTTGGGAAAAATACATGCAACCGACACAGCCATTCTATACGACGGACCGATGCATCGGCTGCGGCAAATGTGCCCGGCTCTGTCCTCTGAATAAGATCACCATGGAGGACGGCCGCCCGAGATGGGAAGGCTCCTGTGCCCATTGCATGGCCTGTCTCGGGAACTGTCCTTTTGACGCAATCGAATACCGGGGGCGGAGCGAGAAACAGAGCAAGTATCGTATTGATAAATACGTGAAGAAGAAATATCTGATATAAAAGTTTAATATTTTTTTGATAAGATCCGGAATTTGTCATCTGTTGCTGCAACATTTGGCGGCTCCGGATTGTATCATATTATGAGGAGACATATATGCAGTATG
Organism: Eubacterium sp.; assembly: GCA_024681515.1. Taxonomy (GTDB): domain Bacteria; phylum Bacillota; class Clostridia; order Lachnospirales; family Lachnospiraceae; genus Eubacterium_Q. The sequence goes on from JAILAR010000026.1 coordinate 90,738, forward strand.
TGATCAGCATAAATTACATAAAGAGAGGCCTGTTTCGGTGTGTTTTGGATCGCGTAATGCGGCTGATGATCCGTCTGACGGGGAGCATTTCAAAGATGGCGGAAACTTCCGGATCCATGGAGACTGCCCCGGATTTTCTGAAAAAAGCGGAGACCGCGGAAGAGAGAAACCGCCGGGCAGAGCATTTTCTGAAGGATTACGGAAATGCCATGCTTCGTCTTGCCTACTCTTATGTGCATAGCATGGCCGACGCGGAGGATGTGCTTCAGGATACGCTCATCCGTGTACTGGAGGCGAATCCTGTCTTTGAGAATCCGGCTCATGAGAAAGCATATCTAATGACAGCAACGGCAAATATGGCCAAGAACCGGATCGAGTATAACCGCCGCTGGGAAACAAATGAACTGAATGAAGAACTGGTGGCTGTGGAACGGGAGGATCTGTCCTTTGTATGGGAAGCTGTAATGAACCTGCCGGAGGTTCAAAGGGAAGTGATCCATCTGCATTATCAGGAAGGATATCAGACTGCGGAGATCGCAAAGATCCTGGGGAGAAAGGAAGCAACGGTCCGTTCGGATCTGAAACGGGCCAGAGAACGTCTGAGGGAAATCTTAAAGGAGGAATATGACTTTGGGAAAATACAATGAGATCATGGATCATGTGGAACTGTCGGAAGAAATGCAGAGCCGTATTCTTTCGAATGTGGACAGACATTTTGAAAAAAAGAAAAGAAAACGTCAGCTGCGGATCTGGCTTCCGGTGATCGGTGTGGCAGCGGCAGCGGCGGTGCTTCTTCTGGTGGTACGGCCCTGGAGCGGAAGAACGACGGTTTCTGACACGGAGAGTGTTACAGAGTCGCAGACCGAAGATCCGATTACAGCAGGCACCGAAACAGGAGGACCGATCGTTTCCGGCACGGAGACAGGAGGGACGATCACTTCCGGAACGGAAGATCTTCCGGGCGGAACAGAGACTGTGACCGAGGTGGATCAGCAGCCCGGGGCTTTCCAGATGACAGAGTACGCCTCGGCAGCGGAGCTGGAAAAGGCGGCAGGATTCCCGGTCCGGGATCTGAAAACGCTTCCTTTTAACGCTGTGAAATCGGAATACAGGCTGATCGCAGGGACGATCGCAGAGGTAAACTATTACGGAGAAGATACAAACAAACAGGATCTGGACCTTTCTTACCGCAGATCCAAAGGTGAGGAGGAAAACTCCGGTGTATATAACGAGTATTCAGTGAAGAAAACAGAGATGCTTCTGGGGGTTCCGATATCCATGCAGGGAGAAGGAGAGCTATTCAACCTGATCTGCTGGTCAGATAAATTCTATTCCTATTCCCTGTATTCAGAGTCCGGGATCAGTGAGGCGGCCGCCCTGGAGATGGCGGAAGAGGCGATGAAGGTAAATTGATGAAGATAAACTGATAAAGGTAAACTGATAAAGGTAAACTGATAAAGGTAAACTGATAAATGAAGGATACCTTTTAAAAAGATTTTTCAAAAAAATATAATACTTCTGCAACATTCTTCGGATCCCATATGTATATAAGGTGTAACAGATAAAAACAGAGCACAAAAACGTGCGATGTGAGGATAGGCACGCGCAGTATGGAATAAGAAAGGATGGTAGGATACTATGAGAAAGAACATGAGCATGAGCATGAGCAAGAACATGAGGAAAAAAACAGTTGTATGGGCACTTACAGGAGTTATGGCATTGGCATTTGTGGGATGCGGAAGTTCCTCCGCAGGTGCTGTGGGTGATGCAGGAAAAGAGATAGCGGGAACGTCGGATAATGTGAAGGCTGAAAAGATCAATACGATCGTTCCTTCAACCGACAAAAAGGAGGCTGCTGTGGTTGAAAAAGAGGCAGTAACGGAGGCAGAAGAATCGGGCGTACGGACAGATGAAGAACAGCTCTGCGGCGGATGGTCATCGGAAGTTTCATCCAATATCACGGATGCACATAAGGAGCTTTTCAAAAAAGCACAGGAGACCTTGGCCGGTGCGACCTTTACACCGATCGCATTCCTCGGCAGCCAGGTGGTTGCAGGAACGAATTACCGTTTCCTTTGCCGGATGGATGCATCGGTAGCGGAGCTGAATGCAAAGCCGGTTTATGCGGTCGTTGTGATCTACGAGGATCTGAGCGGAAATGCAACCATTTCCGAGATAAAGGCTTCCGAGGTGGAGATCCCGGAAACAGAAGCAGAGATGGTTGGCGCATATGAACAGACGGCAGATTTCTCCATGACAGAGGAATCCTCCAAGGCAATGAAGCTTGCCACTGCAACACTTACAGGTGCTGAATATAAGGCAGTTGCTCTGCTTGGTTCGCAGGTAGTTGCAGGAACGAATTACCGGATCCTCTGCGAAGTGAATAATATGACCGAGACCACGGAGACCGGATGGGCGATCCTGACCGTATATGCGGATCTTGAGGGAAATGCTGAAGTAACAGAGATCGAAGAGATGAATTGATCGATCAGCCTGAGGCGCTGAATAGTTACAATTAAACATTGAAACCATGGGCGGGAATCGTTATAATAAGGATTGCGATTCCCGCCCCTTCATTTTGGAGGATTTCCCGGATGGCAGCGGAGTATCGACAGATATACAGACAGGAGTATGAAGATGGCAAGAACAATCATAACCGTGGTAGGCAAGGATAACGTGGGTATCATCGCCAAGGTGTGCAACTACCTGGCCAGCAATAATATCAATATCTGCGACATCACGCAGACCACCATGCAGGGCTATTTCAATATGATGATGATCGTAGACACGGATCAGGCGGTAAAGTCTCATGAAGAGATCGCAAGAGAACTGACCTCCGTAGGTCATGAGATCGGCGTGCAGATCAAAGCCCAAAAGGAAGAAATTTTTGACATGATGCATAGGATCTAGTTTTTCTTCAGAAAAACTAGATCCGTACACGCCCACACCCCGAAGGGGTGTGTCCGAACGAAGTGAGGATTCACGAGCGGCAACCGAAGCCGCGAGTGAAGGCCGGTAAAAGGGGAATAAAATGATTACTTTGAATGAGGTCCTCGAGACCAATGAAATGATATCGAAAATGAATCTGGACGTCCGCACCATCACCATGGGCATCAGTCTTCTGGACTGCATTGGATCCGACGTTCAGGATACCTGTAACAAAATTTATGAGAAGATTACTACCCGTGCAAAGGATCTGGTGAAGACGGGAGAGGCCATCACGGAAGTGTACGGCATACCCATCGTCCATAAGCGGATCTCTGTAACTCCCATCGCACTGGTGGGCGGTTCGGTCTGCAAAACCACCTCTGATTTTGTGGAGATCGCAAAGACTCTGGACAGAGCTGCCAGAGAGGTTGGCGTTAATTTCCTCGGCGGTTATTCCGCTCTGGTATCCAAAGCCATGACCCCGGCGGATGAACTTCTGATCCGTTCCATTCCGGAGGCTCTGGCTGGCACGGATGTGGTATGCAGCTCGGTGAATCTCGGTTCCACAAAGACCGGGATCAACATGGATGCGGTGCGTCTTATGGGAGAGATCATCCGTGAGGCCGCGGAGCATACAAAGGATCGGGGATCCATCGGCTGTGCGAAGTTGGTGGTATTCTGCAATGCACCGGATGACAATCCGTTTATGGCCGGGGCTTTCCATGGCGTAACCGAAGGAGACTGCGTCATCAATGTGGGTGTCAGCGGACCCGGTGTTATGCGGAGCGTGCTTTCGGATATCCGAGGAGAATCCTTCGAGGTGCTCTGTGAGACAATTAAGAAAACCGCATTTAAGATCACACGTGTAGGGCAGCTGGTTGCAAAGGAAGCATCCCAGCGTCTGGGTGTTCCCTTTGGTATCGTGGATCTGTCTCTGGCTCCCACGCCGGCCATCGGTGATTCTGTAGCCGATATCCTGCAGGAGATCGGCGTAGATAAGGCAGGAGCGCCGGGAACCACGGCGGCGCTGGCATTACTTAACGATCAGGTAAAGAAGGGCGGCATTATGGCTTCCTCTTATGTGGGCGGTCTGTCAGGGGCTTTTATTCCGGTCAGCGAGGATCAGGGAATGATCGAAGCGGCTGAGCAGGGAGCTCTGTCCATTGAGAAGCTGGAAGCCATGACCTGTGTCTGCTCCGTGGGACTGGATATGATCGCCATTCCCGGAGACACGAAGGTAACCACCATTTCCGGAATCATTGCGGATGAAATGGCGATCGGTATGATCAACCAGAAAACCACGGCGGTCCGCATCATTCCGGTAATCGGCAAGGGGGTTGGTGACCATGTGGAGTTCGGCGGACTTCTCGGAAGCGCACCCATCATGGCTGTGAATCCCTACGGCTGTGATAATCTGATCGCAAGGACCGGACGCATTCCGGCTCCGGTACACAGTTTTAAGAACTGATGATGTGAAATACGAGGAATCTATATTTGACAAAATTAGCACTTTCCGATGAGATCCTGATGGCGGTGGATAAGCCGTCCCGGTATATCGGGCATGAAATCAATATGGTCGAGAAGGATCCTTCATCCGTGGACATCCGGTATGCCATGTGCTTTCCGGATGTCTACGAGATCGGGATGTCCTATCTCGGGATCCAGATCCTGTACGATATGTTCAACCGACGGGAGGATACCTACTGTGAGCGGGTGTACTGCCCGTGGCCGGATCTGGACAAGGTAATGAGGGAGGAGCGCATCCCTCTTTTTTCGCTGGAAACACAGAGCCCCATCCGGCAGTTTGATTTCCTGGGCATCACGATCCAGTATGAGATGTGCTATACAAACATCCTGCAGGTGATCGACCTTTCAGGGATCCCGCTGCTTAGCGCGGACCGGACGGAGGAGGATCCGATCGTGATCGGCGGCGGACCCTGTACCTATAATCCGGAACCCATCGCAGACTTTTTCGATATTATTTATATCGGTGAGGGGGAGGAGAGCTATGATGCGCTCTTTACTCTGTATAAAACGTATAAAAACAGCAATATGCCGCGGAGAGAGTTCCTGTACCGCGCGGCACTTATCCCGGGGATCTATGTTCCGTCGCTGTATGAGGTGTCCTACAATGCGGATGGAACCATTGAAGCGGTAACGCCGATCCCGTATTCTGCGGACAGCAAAGTCTTTGCTTCGGATCCGGTTGAAGAAAGTACGGACAAAGCGGATCCGAAGCAGGATGTATGTACGCTCATACCGCCGGCCAGGATCCGCAAGGTCGTGGTGAAGAATTTCGAGGATGCGCCGTATCCTGTGAAACCGGTGGTTCCGTATCTTCGGGCGACACAGGACCGTGTGGTTCTGGAGGTCATGCGGGGCTGTATCCGCGGCTGTCGGTTCTGTCAGGCGGGCATGATCTACCGGCCGACCCGTCAGAAACCGGTATCCCTGGTGGAGAGCTACGTGGATACCATGCTGCAGAATACCGGCTATGACGAGATCTCCATCAGTTCCCTTTCCACCAGTGATTATGAGGGCCTGCCGGAGCTTATGGATTTCCTGGTAGATAAGATCGACAAGGAGCATATTCAGGTATCTCTGCCGTCCCTGCGTGTGGATGCATTTTCCCTGGATGTGATGAAGAAGGTGCAGGACATCCACAAAGTGTCCCTGACCTTTGCACCGGAGGCCGGAACCCAGCGGCTTCGGGATGTGATCAATAAGGGACTGACCGAAGAGGTGATCCTGAATGGTGTGACCCAGGCTTTTGCCGGCGGCTGGAACAAGGTGAAACTCTACTTTATGATGGGACTCCCGACTGAGACAGAGGAGGATGTGGAAGGCATCCCGGAGCTTTGTGAGAAGATCTCTGAGGTTTACTTTGATACCGTACCGAAGGATCAGCGGGCAGGAAGTCTGTCCATCACGGCATCCGCGTCCTATTTTGTACCGAAGCCCTTTACGCCCTTCCAGTGGGCGCCCATGCTGGACCGGGAAACCTATGTGGCCCACGCGTATCATGTGAAAGAACATTTCCGGAAAATGCGAAACACCAAGCGGATGAAATTTGCCTATCATGATCAGGACATTTCCCTGATCGAGGGGATCTATGCAAGAGGGGATCGCAGGCTTTCCGCACTGGTTCTGGAGGTTTACAGACAGGGAGGGATCTTCGATGCCTGGACCGAATTTTTCAGTATGCAGCGATATACGGATGCCATGGAGAAGCTGGGGATCGATCAGGAGTTTTATCTTACGCGTCCGCGGGATGTTGCAGAGGTGCTTCCCTGGGATCATCTGGACTGCGGTGTAACCAAGCAGTTCCTGATCCGGGAATGGGAGCGGGCTCAGCAGGGGATCCGTACGAAGAACTGTCGGGAGCAATGCTCCGGCTGTGGTGCGGCCTGCTTCTCGGAAGGACCGTGCCCGGCAATGAATTGAAAGCGGAGCCGGCTTTGAACGCATTGAGAATAAATGGAGAATAAAATGATGACTGTCAGAAATGCAGAGAGATCGGATATACCGAGGATCCTTGAACTGCTGGTTCAGGTGGATATGGTTCATCACCTTGGCCGTCCGGACATATTTAAGGGACCGGCTACGAAGTATAGTGCCGGGCAATTGGAAGAAATCATTGAGAACGGAGAGACACCGGTCTTTGTCTGCGTGGATGATTTCGGAATGATCCTGGGGCATGCATTCTGTATTCATAAACAGGTCCTGGGTGATTCGGTCCTGACAGATGTGAAGACCTTGTATGTTGATGATATCTGTGTGGATGAAAAATCCAGAGGGCGTGGTGTCGGGAGAACGCTTTACAACCATGTGAGGGAGTATGCCGGAACCTGCGGATGCCATAATATTACTCTGAATGTCTGGGAATGTAATCCCGGCGCCAGGGCATTCTATGAAACACTGGGTTTAAAACCACAGAAAATCGGTATGGAAGAAGTATTGTGAAGAGTTATTGTAAAGAATTATTGTGAAGAAAAAAGGGGAGGAAAAATGGAAGAATCAATGAAGGATTTTGAAGAAATGCTGGAGGAGTCCTACAGCCTTATGGGGGATGGAGTGCATGATACCGATGAGCTTCTGGCATGGAGAAAAGCGGGAGAATTGAAGGAATCACAGGAGAATATCAAGGTTACGGTCACCGGCGTTGTCAAGGGCGGCGTGGTTGCCGATTTTGAAGGCCTTCGGGCTTTTATTCCCATATCAAAGCTGTCTCTGGACAGGATCGATGATTGTAATCCGTTTTTGGAACAGGAACTTGAAGTCAGAGTAATCGAAGTGAATATGGATGAGGACAAGCTGATCCTGTCCGCGAAGGAAATATTGAAGGAAAGACAGGAACAAAGCAAAAAGAAGAAGCTTTCTGATGTTCAGGTTGGGCAGGTATTCCACGGAACGGTCAGAACGATCAAGGATTACGGGGCGTTCATCGATCTGCCCGACGGAATGTCAGGTCTGGTCCATATCTCGCAGATCTCTTTTAACAGGATCAAACATCCGGGCGTTGTTTTGCAGGAAGGCCAGGAGGTGGATGTAAAGGTGATCCAGATCAAGGACGGAAAACTGTCCCTTTCCATGAAGGCACTTTTGGAGAATCCTGAAGAGTCAGAGGCGGCTTCAGAGGAGGAAGAGTTTGATCTCCCGGAACCTGAAGTCGGAACAGAGTCGATCGGAAACCTGTTTGGAGACTTCTTTAAGAATCTCAAAATTGAGGAATAAGGAAAACGATGAAAGTACGTGTGAAATATTCAAAAACCGGTCCGCTTAAATTTATCAGTCATCTGGATGTGATGCGCTTCTTCCAGAAGAGTATCCGCAGGGCAGGACTGGATATTGCTTATACGACCGGCCTCAGTCCACATCAGGTGATCTCTTTTGCGGCACCTATGCCTCTGATGCTGACGTCGGTGGCCGAGTATTTCGATGCGGAGTTTGTGAGCCTCCCGTCTCATGACGAATTCGTTCGGCGGTTAAATGCGGCAGGCCCAGAGCATATGAAGGTCCTGGATGCTGCAGTGCTTCCGGAGAAGACGCTGAATTCCATGGCTGCGGTAACAGCTTCTTCTTATCAGGTGACGCTGACGGAGAAAGGGGAGGCGGAGATCGGTGAATCCTGGCGCACCCTTTTTTCGTCTGTGATCGGTGAAATGGCACAGGACGCGGAGATCATTGTCATTAAGAAGACAAAGACGAAGGAAGAACCGACAGATATCCGACCGATGATCCACAGGCTGGAATTTTGCACGGATAAGACATATGAGGGAGCATGTTCGTCTCTGCCGGAAAGCGGATCGATCTACCTGCTTCTCGCTGCCGGCAGCAAGGTAAATCTGCGGCCGGAGCAGATCCTTTCGGAGATCTGCAGGAGACTCGGACAGGAGTATAACCGATTCCATTATGACATTTTGCGGCTGGAGACTTATATGGATGACGGGCAGGAATCCGGGGAAGACGGAATTATGAAGACGAAATATGCTCCGCTGATCGAGGCCGGAAGCCGCGATTTCTGATGCTGCGCGCGAAGTATCGCATGCTCATGTATCAGAGCACTGTCGTAAGCTAAAGAGAAAAGCATATAAACGGAAGATACGTGCGAAGTGTGGAATATAAGGGGGAAACATATGACGAGGGAGAAACATAAGATCACATCTTTTGTGCGAACACGTTACGGATTGAAGCCGCTCATGCTCTCCATAGCGCTTGTAGTTACTATGAGTCCGTATTCTGCAAACGCCGAGGAGCAGGCGGTGGATGTATTCGATGATGCGGCATATGTGGATGAAGCTGTGGATATAAATGAAATCGAAGAGATAAATGAAACCGAAGAAGCGGGAGAATCCGCATACTTCGATGAATTCATGTCGGATATGGAGTTGGATGCGATCTCGGCAAATCCGGATCCTGCGGATTTTTCGGAGATCGATGCGCTGCTCGCACAGGTCCCTCCGAAGCTTTACCGTTTTTCCGACGCCAGTGCAAAGGCTCTGCAGGATGCCATCGATGCCATCGAACGTAACAGGACGTCCGAGGATCAGGAGGAAGTGGATGGCTGGGCTGAAGATCTCCGTATAGCTCTGGAAGGCCTCACAAAGGCCGGCTGGCATACGACGGATCAGGGAATCTGGTATTGTTATGAGGATCAGAAGACCTGGCCCGTAAGTAAATGGGAGAAGATCGACGGTGTATGGTATCATTTCTCAAAGGACGGTTATCTGCAGAGCGGATGGCTGAAGGACGGAGGACAGTGGTATTATCTGCTGGAAGACGGCTCCATGGCCATCGGATGGCAGCAGATCGGGGGCAAATGGTATTTCTTCAAAAACACCGGCGTTATGAAGGTAGGCTGGCTTGAGCAGGAAGGTGAATGGTACTACCTGAAGAGCAGCGGCGCTATGGCTACCGGATGGTTTTCGAAGCAGGGATACTGGTATTTCTTCCGGACAAGCGGGAAGATGGTGACCGGCTGGAAGCAGAGTAAAGGGGAATGGTACTTTTTCGGCGCAGACGGCCGCATGGCTGTCGGCTGGGTAGAAAGCGGCAAAGCAAAGTATTATATGCAGGCCTCCGGCTGTCTGGCAACGAACGGTTACCTGGTGCGGGACGGACATACCTATCATTTTGCAAAGGACGGGAAAGTGGATCTGGATACCACGGAGCAGGTACCGATGACATCGATCCCGGGTTATTACGTCAGTCCCATGTATGCAGGAAATTACAACACGGCGGAGGAGAGGATCGAGGCTATGATCCGCTGTGCGTATGATTATAAAAACAGCGGCACCACATATAAGATCTGCTGCTCCCAGAAACCCGGACAATATGCGGACTGCAGCGGCCTTGTCATGCAGTGTCTTTATGCGGCCGGATTCGATCCGGCACCGGCAACACCGGCTCATCATGCACTTCCGGAAAATGAATATGATTCCCGGACGCTGTATCATAAAGTGGATATGAAGCATGTATCCTATTCGGATCTGAAAAGAGGAGATCTGGTATTCTATCGGAATCCCAAGGGAAACATCATCATTCATGTGGCAATCTATCTCGGAGACGGCAAAGTGATCGAATCCTGGCCGCCGGAGGTAACTGACAAATACACCGTTACCCAGAATCCGCATACGACGGTATACGGAGTGGCCAGACCGTTTGAGTGATGCTGTTTGGATGTTTTTGAAATATTTTTTGAGATGAAATATTTTACAAAATTGATTGCATAAAATGTCGAAATTGTCTATAATCGTAAGTGAGAGTATGTTATGAGAAATGTGTAGGGTACACCTCATGCTCGAACGCAAATTGAAATGCGAAATACATTAAGGGAGGTGCGGCATGGGCCTGTTTGACATTTTTAAAAAAGGAAACAGCGGAATACGTGAGTGTCCGTCCTGCGAGTCCAGGGATGTAAGTCCTGCGACTGCCGAGCAGCTTGTCGGCGTGAAGCAGGAAAACGGCACACCGTATTTTTGCAATAACTGCGGAAAAATATTTTATATGAAATAGGTGCGTGGTTTGAAAGCGGACGTTGTTGTAACAACATACAGAGATACGAAGATGGGCTTCCTGTTCGAGGATATGAACTTGACGGAAGCCCAGTTCTTTTGTGGACAGGAAACGGTCGGAAGTATCTGTACGGCTACTGTAGAGAAGATCGTTCCTGCCATGGACGCGGCATTTCTTCGGGGACCGGACGGAATTGTTCTCTTTTATCAGTTAAAGGAGAATCAGGGACAGCATATCATACTCCGGGATCGGGTTTTTGGTTCGAATCCGGGGCAGGGAAAACGTCGGAGGTCCGGGGAGATCGCCGTCGGTGATACGCTTCTGGTTCAGATCCATGCCGAGGCACAGAAAAACAAGCAGGCGGCGGCTACGGCAAAACTGTCTCTGACAGGAGATGTCGTGGTCGTAAACCGCAGTGGGGTAATCGGACTGTCAAAGAAGATCAGAGCATCAGAGCGGCAGGAGGAACTAAAAGAACTGCTGACGGAGATACTTTTGGATTATAACACGAAGGAAACGGCTTCCTGCGGTGTGATCGCACGGACTGCGGCGGAGCATTCTGAAGACGAGCATATCATAGAAGTTACCATAAGATTATTATGTAAACTTCGCGATCTGATCCGTTCTGCAGAGACTGTGCCGGAGCATAAATGGCTTTATAAAACAGGACGAACCCCGGAGGCGTATGCAGAAGAACTGGCTGCCAGAGGAAGCTATGACGGCATCACGGTCCATACGGATCTTCCATGGGAGAATAAAAGGATCTCGGAGGATGGGGGAGCTTACATTCTTCATAATCTGGATCCGCGGATGGAAAGTCCGCTTGTGATATTTAATATTCCGGTGTTATTGGAGAAGGCGCTGGCTAAGAAGGTGTTTCTGAAAAACGGAGGCTATCTGTATGTCGAACCGACAGAGGCTATGACGGTCATCGATGTGAATTCCGGCAGGAATACAAAGGAGATGGGGCATGAAGAGGGGGCGTTTCTTCAGAATCTGGAAGCTGCTGCTGAGATTGCACGGCTGCTCCGTCTCAGAAATATATCCGGAATGATCATGATCGATTTTATCAGTATGAAAAGTACGGAACATGAAAAGCAGCTTATGGCAGAGCTTCGGCGACTGACCGCGAACGATCCCTGTCATGTTAAGGTGGTGGATATCACGAAACTGGGGATTCTGGAGATGACCCGGGAGAAAAAACTTCCGCCTTTGGAGGAAATGATAAGACAGAACCTCACGGACTGAAATTAAATATAAAAAAACTGATTGACATCTCTGGCAGGGGATGGTATAGTATTCGAGTATGCCGCTCAGTGGGGTAGAAGTGCGTCTGATCGCATGATTTTTAAAAGCACTTCGCAAGTGTATGGAATCTGTTACGGACATCTGTACCACCGAAATTGGCGAGTTTTAATGATAGGAGGTTCACCGTATGTACGCAATCATTGCAACAGGTGGAAAGCAGTACAAGGTAGCTGAGGGAGATATCATTCGGGTTGAAAAGCTCGGCGCAGAAGACGGCGCAGAAGTGACATTTGACGATGTGATCGCAGTTCAGAATGACAGCGAACTTCTCTTTGGCGATGCCGTAAAGGATGCTGCTGTTAAGGCAACCGTAGTGAAGACTGCCAAGGCAAAGAAGGTCGTTGTTTACAGATATAAGCGTAAGAGCGGATATCACAAGAAGAACGGTCACAGACAGCCGTATACAGAAGTGAAGATCGAATCGATCAACGCGTAAGTATGGCAGTTACAGTTTGTATCGCCAAGAGGTCAGAATTATGATCAAGGCAAAATTCTATCTGCATGACAAAACCTATTTTGGATTTTCCATGACCGGACATGCGGAATACGCGGATCTGGGGGAGGACATCCTGTGTGCGGCGGTTTCGGCGTTGGCGTTCAATACCGCCAATGCGATCGAGGCTCTGACGAAGGACAGACTTGTGGTCGAAAAGGAAGATAATTCTCTTAAGGTCAAGGTACTGGGTCAGGTGAGTGATGCAGGCAACACGCTCTTCAAAGCGCTTCGGGTAGGTCTCTGTCAGATCTACAAGGATTACGGTGAAGAGTATATTCGAATATTCTTTAAGGAGGTATCTTAACGTGCTGAAGATGGATTTACAGTTCTTCGCTCATAAGAAGGGTGTCGGTTCCACGAAAAACGGTCGTGATTCCGAATCAAAGCGCCTTGGAGCGAAGAGAGCAGACGGACAGTTTGTAAAAGCAGGAAATATTTTATACAGACAGCGTGGAACAAAGATTCATCCGGGACTCAATGTTGGACGTGGCGGAGACGACACACTTTTCGCATTGACAGATGGAGTTGTTCGGTTTGAGAGACTCGGAAGGGACAGAAAGCAGGTTTCTGTACATCCGGTAGCTTAATACGACACACGAAACGGAATGGAGCTTTGTGGAAACACAGAGCTCCTTTTCTTATGCCCGGCCCTTTCAAATATAGTTTGGACTTTGACGGGTGAGGGCAATGCACAGGAATCGAGAGGTTGAAACATGTTCGCAGACAGAGCGAAAATCTTTGTACGGTCCGGAAAAGGCGGAGACGGTCACGTGTCCTTCCGGCGGGAACTGTACGTCCCGAACGGCGGACCGGACGGCGGTGACGGAGGAGACGGCGGAAATGTCGTTTTTGTCGTCGATCAGGGACTGAATACGCTGACGGATTTTCGAAATATCCGAAAATACAAGGCGGAAGACGGGGAAGAAGGCAGGAAGAGAAACTGCCATGGTGCCAACGGGAAAGATGTGGTACTGAAGGTTCCGCCCGGAACCGTGATCCGTGATTTTGATACAGGGAAAGTTATTCTGGATATGGCGGATCGAACCGAGCCGGTGGTGTTATTTAAAGGCGGCCGTGGCGGCAAGGGAAATCAGCACTATGTGACCAGTGTCATGCAGGCTCCGAAATATGCCCAGCCCGGACAACCGGCCATCGAAAAATATCTCCAGCTGGAGCTGAAAATGATCGCGGATGTAGGACTGGTTGGATTCCCCAGTGCGGGAAAGTCCACGTTGCTTTCCGTGACAACGAATGCAAGACCGAAGATTGCGGAATATCATTTTACGACTCTGTCTCCGAATCTCGGAGTGGTGGATCTTCCGGATGCTCCGGGTTTTGTGATGGCGGATATTCCCGGGATCATTGAAGGGGCCTCTGAGGGCGTCGGTCTGGGATTTGATTTCCTCAGGCATATCGAACGGACCCGTGTACTGGTGCATGTTGTTGATGCGGCCGGGGTGGAAGGCCGTGATCCCGTGGAAGATGTGCGCCAGATCAATGAGGAACTTGAAAAGTATAACGTGGAGCTGGCTTCCCGTCCCATGATCCTTGCCTGCAACAAGCTGGATCTTTTGGATGCTGAGGAACGGGAGATCACCATGCAGTTCCTGCGGGAAGCATACGAAGACAAGATGGTCAGGATCCTGCCCATTTCCGCGGCGACAAAAGAAGGCGTGAAGGAACTGCTGTATACCATTTCCGATCTCCTGAAAGATCTCCCGAAGGAGAAGATCGTCTTTGAGCAGGAGATCGATCCGGATTCCTTCCGTGAGACGGAGCAGCTCTCTTTTACCGTGGAAAAGAGCTCGGAAGAAGAAGGTGTCTATTTAGTAGAAGGCCCGAAGATCGAACGTATGCTGGGTTATACGAATCTGGAGGATGAGAAGGGATTCCTGTTCTTCCAGCGATTCATGAAGGAAAACGGGATCCTGCAGCAGCTGGAGGATCTCGGGATCCAGGATGGTGATACCGTGCGGGTATATGGGCACGAATTCGATTACTATCACGAATGATGGTGACCCTTCGGCCGATACATTCAAAATGAATGAAGCTTTTACAAAAAGCTAAAGAGGAAGAAAAAAATGACTACGAAAGAACGTGCATATTTAAAGGGACTTGCCATGCAGCTGGATCCGATCCTGTCGCTGGGAAAGGCAAGCCTGACGCCGGAATTCACGGAGGCCGTGAATGAGGCGATCACGAAACGGGAACTGATCAAGATCAATGTGCTGAAAAACTGCACCGAGGATCCGAATGCATTGGCGGCTACGCTGGCGGAGCGGACACACAGCGAAGTGGTGCAGGTGATCGGCAGGAAGATCGTTCTATTCAAAAAGAATCAGGAGAAAAGCAAAATTGAGTTCCCCGGCAAAAAAACAAACAGAAAAACGGAAAACTGAGAAGATCGCCATCTTCGGCGGAACCTTTGACCCGATCCATAACGGACATCTGGCGGTTGCAAACGCAGCATATCGACAGTTGGGGGTCGATGAGGTGATCTTCATGCCGACGAAACTCCGGTATTACAAAAAAGACCGGGCCGGTTCCGAGGTGTATGACCGTGTTGCCATGTTGGCGCTGGCCATTGATCCGTACGAATATATGCGATATTCGGATATGGAACTGAAAGCCCGCCCCAGTCAGAACTACACCTATCTGACTTTGGGTCGGCTGAAGCGTCTGCATCCCAACTGTGAGCTGATCTTTGTTCTTGGAGGAGATTCTCTGGAATATCTGGCGACCTGGAGAGAACCAGAAAAGCTGCTCAGCTTTGCAACCTTCGCAGCTGCCGTAAGAGATGATGTGGACGAAAAGCGTGCGAAGGAACTGATCGCAAATTATGAAAGAGATTATCCGGGATCCAGATTCCGGCTTCTTCGCATGAAACCCTGCGCCATATCCTCCACGGATATCCGTAACCGGGCCGACAGGGCGGAGAGCCTGGCAGGGCTTGTCCCGGAAGCAGTGGAGCGCTATATCCGGAGGAATCGGATCTATAAAAAAGGAGTTTGATATGGAACGAGAAGAAATGCTGCAGTTTCTGAAAAAGAAATTACCACCCAAGCGGTACATCCATTCCATCGGCGTGGAGTATACCGCCGCATGTATGGCATTTGTCTATGGAGAAGATGTAGAACGCTGCAGATTAGCCGGTCTGCTGCATGACAACGCCAAGTACATGAACGATTCGGAAAAACTGAAAAAAGCAGAAAAATATAGTCTTCCCATCAACGATTGCGAGCGAAGGAATCCGGATCTCCTGCATGGAAAACTTGGGGCTTATTATGCAGAGAGGCGGTTTGGGATCGTAGATCCGGAGATCCTTTCGGCAATCACATATCATACCACCGGAAGACCGGATATGACACTGCTTGAGAAGATCGTCTTTGTTGCGGATTTTATCGAGCCGAATCGAAAAATGATAAAAGAGCTGCCGGAAATCCGGAAAGAAGCTATGACCGATCTGGATAAATGTGTTGTACATATTCTCCGGAGAACACTGGAATATCTGTCGGTAAAAGGCGTGGCGATCGATGACATGACCGAAAAAACCTATGATTTTTATACCAGATAAAAGGGAAGACCGGATAAACGGGAAGATCGCCCAAATGTGAAAATAGCAAGAAAAAAGTGAGAGAATCAAAGCGAGAGAATAAAATGGAAGAGAAGATTTCAATGCTGCAGGTTGCCGTAGCAGCGCTGCAGGATAAAAAAGGAGAATCCATCGTACAGCTGCATGTCGGCGAGCGGTCCGTTATTGCGGATGATTTTCTGATCGTCAGCGGAAGCAGCCGGTCCCAGATGGATGCGCTCATGGACGGCGTGGAAGAAGCTATGGGAAAAGCCGGATATCGGATGCGTGACCGCGAAGGAAGCTCAGACGGTGGATGGATCCTGCTGGATTATAATGACCTGATCGTACACATTTTCCTGAGGGAAATGCGGGAGTTTTATGATCTGGAACATACATGGAGAGATGTGAGTCGGACTGCGTACTGACAAGCTGTGTCTGAAAATGCTGTACCAAGATAAGAAAATGATATCTGATCATAATTTCTCCGGTGCTTCGGATTTGATGAACTAACGGTTCACAGTGCTTCGAAAAAATGGTATAATACCTTCGGATGTTTTTGTTATGATATACAGAAACAGCCTGGGAATTCGTTTGGGTAATCTTTGATTGGGTAATCTTTGATTGGGTAATCTTTGAATGGATAAGAAATATATGCGCAGCAGGAATACAGCCGACATCAACCGGGTATCTGCCCGGTGTCTTCGCGTGGTTGTATATTTTCTTGCTGTTTTTTATGCCTATCTTCTGATCCTGAAGGATTACAATATGTGGATCCTCTCGGTCAGTTTCGGTGCGGCTGTGATATTTGCCCTGATTCCGGCAATCATGATCAGTGTATTCAAGCTGGAGAGCAGGAAACTTACACAACATGTGATGCTCTGGTGTACGGTGATCGTCTCCGTGATCCTGATCACGGAGCTGAACTATTCAGGGTATCCGTTTATTATGTTCCCGCTGCTTTTGGCGTCGCTCTATTATAACCGGACCTTTGTATTATACGCTTCCCTGCTTATGAACGCCGGTATCCTTGCATCTGCAGTGGTGCAGATCGAGATCCCGGATATCGTGCTGAATCCGATCTTTTACGAGTATGATGCCCGATTTGCGGAAATGATCATTCCGCTGATCATGATCGAGATCACCATGTCCTTCGTGGCTTTCTTTATCGTGGACCGGAATTCGCTGATGATCGATAAATACATCGATTCTGCCGCCACAATGCGGGAAAATGAGAACTATTTAATCTATGCTTTTTCGGAGATCAGTGAGAATAAGTCCAAGGAAACCGGCGAGCATATCCGACGTGTGGCTGAATACATGAAAGTGCTTGGACTTGCTTCCGGTTTTGACCGGGAATACTGTGAGAAACTGGCGGCTGGTGCCATGATGCATGATATCGGGAAGCTGATGATCCCGGAGGAAATACTGGACAAGCCTTCCAGGCTGACGGATGATGAATATCAGATCATGAAAAACCATGTTCTGTATGGCGAAGCACTTTTGAAAGACTGTCCCGGCGAGATCATGCGGATCGCGTCTATTCTGGCGAAGGAACATCATGAACGCTGGGATGGAAAGGGGTATCTGGGAATGAAAGGACAGGAGATCGCCTATATTTCCAGATTGATCTCCGTATGCGATGTGTTTGATGCACTGACCACGGCTCGGTCCTATAAAAAAAGCTGGACGGTGGATGAAGCCTATAATGAGATCGTAAAAAACAGCGGGACGCAGTTTGATCCTTCCGTGGTCCGGCTGTTCATAGCGAAATTTGACGAATTCCGGGAGATCCATGACCGGATCCCGGACAAGAAAATATATTGAATCGATTAATAGGAGGCCTGCCATGTTTCGCGTGATGAATGAATACCTTGCGAAAGTTCATCTGGAGATCGATGAACGTTTTTCGCAGAAAATGGATCTCTTTCTCTCGGATCGGAAAGAGATTGTAAAATACTGCATCAACATCAATTACAACAAGTATGTGGTGGATGTACACCTGAAGAAGTATTCCATCGAAGCAGCGGATAAACTGTTCTGTGATCTTGCGGCGCAGATTGCTTATCCGTATTCCCATATGTCTCTCCGATATAACGAGGGAGATCAGGTAAGATACCGGTTTGTGACCTGCAATGAAGAGAAGAGTGCGGTTTATATGGATCTGGTACTCGAAAAATGAGGGAATTCCAATTAAGGAATCCCCTCATTTTTTAGTGATTTTGAATTGAATGCAAATAAATAATGTGGTTATTATTATCGGAGAACCCGGAATACACCAACCACGCGTCCGAGAATCTGGCAGTCCGGAACGATAATGGGTTCCATGGTATCATTCTCAGGCTGAAGCCGAATCTGATTCAGCTCTTTATAAAATGTTTTTACGGTCGCGGAATCATCAACCAAAGCAACGACGATATCTCCGTTTCGGGCAACGTTGGTCTGTTCCACGATCAGAAGATCCCTGTCAAAAATGCCGACATTAATCATACTGTCACCCTTGACACGAAGCATAAAACATTCTCCGCTCGGAAGATATTCCGGCAGAAGAGGAATATAATTCTCTATGTTTTCCGTTGCCAGGATTGGCTGCCCTGCGGCAACCTGACCGAGAAGCGGCACATTCACGACTTCTCTTCGGGACAGGTTGAAATCATCATCACCAACAATCTCGAGAGTACGGGGCTTCGTAGGATCTCTTCGTATGTAGCCTTTCTTTTCCAATGTATTCAGCTGGGAGTGTACGGAAGAAGTAGAACTGAGGTTCACTGCATCACAGATCTCACGAACAGAAGGCGGATAGCCCTTCGAAAGAATGCACTGTTTGATAAAATCCATGATCTCTTTCTGCTTTGAAGAAAGCTTTGGTTTTTCTGAATAACTCATATCCGGCGGTCTCCTGAAAAATATAAATTATAAATAATAAAACTGCTAATATGATGGAAATCATAATCAAGATATCTTTATCAAGATATTTCTTTTTCATATGGGAGTATAACATATTTGAAATGGAAATGCAAACAAATGTTCTGAAAAACGAAAATTTTTTGCATTTTTTTGGATTGATTTTGTTAAATCAATTGTATTTATGAAATATAATATTTGCCAAATTAATCATGTTGCCTGTTGCACGTTATGCAGTGTTTTGTTAGAATAATGAGGAGTGTGGGTGATCTTTGGGGGAAGATCATGCTCGATTATTCATTTTATTAAATTTTATGGAGAGTGTTACATATGTGGGTATGCCTGAATTGTAAAAATGACAACAGGGATAAGGATGAGATCTGTGCTTTTTGCGGGACGTCCCGTGATCTGATTCAACCTGACATGATGGTCGCGGAGGAAGGAAGAAAACGTGCGAAAAAGGTCCAGAGCATAGATCTGATGGATCTGGGCAAAGAGCAAACGCCGTATACGGAGAATCTTCGTGCGAAAAAGACGTCCCCCGCCGATCCGGCAGAAACAGATGTTCTTCGGTTCCGTTCGGAAGAGGAAACGGATGACTATGACGATTCCATGGAGGCAACGGTTGTCCTCAGCAATCCGGATGATCCGTCCGGAACGGATGTAAGTCGGGAACCGCTGAAACCCAGAAAACAGAAGAAAGTTGATACGACAACTGCGGCAATTACGTCCAAAGACGCGGTATCTGCGTCCGGAAATGCGTCTTCCGCAGCCGGAAAAGGAACTTCCACACCCGGAAATGCAACATCTGCATCCGGAAGGGCAGCTTCCTCTGTGGATAGCGGTTCCGATGCAGGTGCTGATCCCATATCCCCGGCTGGCTCCGGAAGACCGGAAAGGGATCCTGAAGCAGAAGAACTGGCCAGAAAAAAAGAGGAAAAGGCAAAGATGATCCGGATCGCCATCGGAGCGGCCGTTGTATCGGCTATCGCACTTCTCCTGATCCTGCTTCTTCCGAAAAACGATACAGAGCGTCAGGAGAATACGGCAACAACTGCGGCCCAGCCGGCCACATCTTCTTTTACAGCAACCACCGAGGCGCCGACCACAGAGAAGATCACCGAGCCGGATACAGAAAAGGTGACAGAAAAAGCAACTGAGGTGATCAAAGAGGGTTGGGTCGAGATCGACGGCAAGACCTATTATTACAAAGAGAAAAATGTGGCGGCAACCGGATGGACGGAATATTCCGGCGTGTGGTACTATTTCAATTCCATGGGCGTCATGCAGACCGGATGGCTCACGGATAAAAATCAGAAATATTATCTGGATGAACGTGGCGTTATGGCCGTCGGGTGGCTGGAACTGGACGGAAAGTATTATTACTTTAACGAAAAAGGACAGATGCAGACCGGATGGCAGGAGATCGAAGGCGCAAAGTATTATTTCCGTGCGGATGGTACAAATGTCACGGAAGAGTGGGTAGACGGTCTCTGGCTTGAAAAGAACGGAAGACAGATCTACGAATACAAGGGAGAGTTCCACGAGGATGAGAAGGGCAAGTGGTTCGGGGATGAATCCGGGTGGTTCGCAAAGAACCGGAAACTGACCATCGACGGTGTGGAATACGAGTTTGATAAGAAAGGCTATCTTGTAAATTGATTTGCAGGACGAATGAAACGGCATTGGTCTTTGCCCCGGGGCAGAGATCATGGCCGTTTTCTTTGTGCGGGACTACGAAAAATATTGCAAAAATGCATAAAATATAAGTAAAAACAATAATAAAGAAAAACTTGAAACTACCGGACATTTGCATTATCATATAGATATCTCTGTGCGAGAGTGAAATACCAGGAAAAATATAGTAGTAATTATCAGGAGAATACAGGCTATGAAGGAAACCTTGCTGCATACGCCGGAGGGTGTGCGAGACATTTACGGTGATGAGTGCCGTCAGCGCAATCAGCTGCTTCGGAATATTCATCATGTACTGCACCTCTACAGCTATCATGATATCGAAACACCCAGTTTCGAGTATTTCAATATCTTTAATATGGAAAAAGGTTCCGCCCACTCCAACGAAATGTATAAGTTCTTTGACCGGAACAACAATACATTGGTGCTCCGGCCGGATTTTACCCCCAGTGTGGCCAGATGCGTCGCAAAGTATTATGTGGATGAGGAACTCCCTATCCGGCTTTGCTACGAAGGTACTACTTACAGGAACGTACTGCAGCATCAGGGCAAGAGAAATGAATCCATGCAGATCGGCTGTGAGCTGATCAACGATGATTCCTCCGCGGCGGATGCGGAAATGATCTCCTGCGTGATCGATGCCATCAAATCCTCGGGTCTGACGGAATTTCAGGTGGCCATAGGGCAGGTGGAGTTTTTCATGGGCCTGATGGAAGAGGCAGGAGCTTCAAAAGAGGAAGAGGAGACAATCCGTGATTTTATTCAGATCCGGAATTTCTTCGGCCTGTCAGAGTATGTGGAGCATCTGGATATCCCCGCAAAAACAGCAAACGCACTTCGCCGGTTCGACCAGCTCTTCGGAAATCAGGAAGCGCTGGATCTGGCGGAAAGCTTTACGGATAACCACCGCGCCCTGGAAGCGATCGAACGTCTTCGCAAGGTATATGCGGCAGTTTCCTATTATGGTTATGAGAACTATATCGGCATCGATCTCGGTATGCTGAATGCAAATGATTATTATACAGGGATCGTTTTCAGCGGTTACACCTACGGAACCGGTGCTGCCATTGCCAAGGGCGGAAGATATAACGCCCTTCTGCAGCAGTTTGGCAAGGATGCTCCGTCCATCGGGTTTGCCATCGATCTGGATGAAATGATGACGGCTCTGTCCCGCCAGCAGATCCTGCCGGACAGTCCGGTAGATCGCACGCTGGTCATATATCCGGTGGAGAATCAGGAATCCGCTGTCATGCTCGGAAAGCGGCTTCGCACGGCCGGCGTGAAGACGGAACTGATCCGGAAGTCCACACGCCATGCACTTACCGAGTATCTGACCTATGCGGACCGGAACCGGGTCAAGACCGTATATTTCTTCCTGTCCAGTGACCGCATTCTGGTCTGCGACAGACTGAAGAAGACACAGAAGGAAATGAACTATTCAGAGATCAAAGAGGAGGATTTTTAATGCGTTATCTGACATTTGCCCTGGCAAAGGGAAGACTGGCAAAAAAATCCATGGCTCTCTTTGAGAAGATCGGGATCACCTGTGAAGAGATGAAGGAGCCGGGTACCCGAAAGCTGATCTTCACAAATGAAGAACTGGGCTTTCGGTTCTTCCTGTCCAAACCCAGCGATGTTCCGACTTATGTGGAATACGGAGTTGCCGACATCGGCGTGGTGGGAAAGGATACTCTGCTGGAAGAAAACCGGAATCTTTATGAAGTGCTGGATCTGGGCTACGGTGCCTGCCGGATGTGTGTCTGCGGACCGGAGAGTGCCAGAGAGCTTCTGAAGCGAAATGAGATCATCCGGGTGGCTTCCAAGTATCCCAATATCGCACAGAACTATTTCAGAAATAAAAAGAATCAGAGCGTGGAAGTGATCAAACTGAACGGCTCCGTAGAGCTGGCACCCATCGTCGGCCTGGCAGATGTCATCGTGGATATCGTTGAAACCGGTTCCACCCTGAAGGAGAACGGACTGACGGTTCTGGAGACCGTCTGCGACCTGTCTGCCCGGATCGTCGTGAACCAGGTGAGTCTGAAAATGGAGCATGCACGGATCCGCCGCTTCCTGACGGATGTGGCAGAAGCCCTGCAGGCGGAAGAAGACTAAGCACGGACTCAAAACAGAAATGTACGTAGATAAAACGCAAAATACGTGCGTAGTGATGATCTCACGGAGCACGTAAGCGCGAAGTGTGGAATAGAAAGGATTTTCTGATATGAGAATCATTAAACTGACCGGTGAGACGAGAGCAAACCTGCTTTCGGATCTTATCAAACGCAGCCCCGACGATTACGGCCCGTATGAAGCCACTGTCAAGGAGATCGTTGCCGACGTTCATAAGCGCGGCGATGAAGCTGTACTGGACTATACAGCAAAGTTCGACAAGGCAGATCTTACTCCCGAGACCATGCGTGTCACGGAAGCAGAGATCGAAGAGGCTTACGCCGCAGTGGATCCGAAACTTCTGGACGTGATCCGCAAAGCGATCAAAAACATTGAAGAATATCATGAGCTGCAAAAGAGGAACAGCTGGATCACTACGAAGCCGGACGGAACTGTCCTCGGACAGAAGATCGCACCGGTTGAGTATGCAGGAGTCTATGTCCCCGGCGGAAAAGCAGCTTATCCCTCCACCGTTCTCATGAATGTGGTACCTGCCAGAGTAGCAGGGGTTCCCCACATCGTCATGACTACCCCCTGCAATGCACAGGGCAAGGTCTATCCGAATACTCTGGTGGCGGCAAAGGAAGCCGGTGTTACGGAGATCTACAAATGCGGCGGCGCACAGGCTATCGCGGCACTGGCATACGGAACCGCGACCATCCCGAAGGTGGATAAGATCGTGGGCCCCGGAAATATTTTCGTGGCCATCGCTAAACGGGTGGTCTTCGGACATGTAAGCATCGATTCCATCGCCGGTCCCAGTGAGATTTTAGTACTGGCGGACGAAACCGCAACCCCGAAATATGTTGCGGCTGACCTTCTGTCCCAGGCAGAGCATGACGAACTTGCTTCTGCGATCCTGGTGACCACCAGCGAAGATCTGGCCAAGCAGGTTTCCGACTGGACGGATAAATTTACCGCAGAACTGGAAAGAAAAGAGATCATTCAGAAATCTCTGGATAATTTCGGATATATCCTTGTGGCAGAAACTATGGAAGATGCGATCGAGACTGCAAATACTATCGCACCGGAGCATCTGGAGGTCCTGACGAAGGATCCCTTCCAGACCATGACAAAGATCCGCAATGCAGGTGCCATCTTCCTCGGAGAATACTCCTCCGAACCTTTGGGTGATTATTTCGCAGGTCCGAACCATGTGCTTCCGACCAACGGAACTGCACGGTTCTTCTCACCTCTGGGTGTGGATGATTTCGTAAAGAAATCCAGTATCATCAGCTATTCCAGAAAGGCACTGGAAGCCGTTCATACGGATATCGAGACCTTCGCAAAGTCCGAAGGCCTGACGGCACACGCAAACTCCATCAAAGTTCGATTCGATGACTGATCCGGACGGATAAGACATTCAGAAAAACAGTCAGAAAACATGTAATGTTTACGGGAGGAAGTACAAATGGACGAAAGAAAGAGTTCCATCGCAAGAACAACCAGCGAGACAGACATTTCTCTGGCTCTGAATCTTGACGGCTCCGGTGTTGCAAGTGTCGATACCGGGATCGGATTCTTTGATCATATGCTGAAAAGCTTCGCAAAGCACGGATTCTTTGATATGAGTCTGGTAGCAAAGGGTGATCTGTATGTGGACAGCCACCACACGATCGAAGATACCGGCATCGTCCTCGGACGCGCTATCAAGGAAGCAGTGGGAGACAAGGCAGGCATCCGCCGGTATGCATCCTTTACGATGCCCATGGATGATGCGCTGATCCTGTGCGCCGTGGATCTGTCCGGACGTCCGTATCTGTCCTACGATCTGGATCTTACGGTTCCGAAGGTTGGATATTTTGATACGGAAATGGTGAAGGAATTCTTCTATGCCGTATCCTACGCCGGAGAGATGAACCTGCACTTAAAGCAGCTGTCCGGATCCAATAACCATCACATCATTGAGGCCGCCTTCAAGGCATTTGCAAATGCGCTCTGCCAGGCTACCCGCATCGATGAACGGCTGAAGGGCGAGATCCTTTCTACGAAGGGATCTCTGTAAAGTGTAAAAAACAGGAGGAATGTGTTATGGACGGAAAGGTGAAGATCATCCCCTGCGTCACACTGGATAATCCGGTGGAAGAAGCAAAGTTCTATAATGATACCGGCGCAGATGCCGTAGCATTCTTTGACAGCAAGGCATCCCGTGAGGGACTGGAGAAGAATATTCCGGTCATTAAAGAGATCGCCCGGGAAGTCGATATTCCCATCATCGCCTGCGGCGGCGTGCGCAGACTGGAGGATGTGAAGAAACTGCTCTATGCAGGCGCTTCCAAGGTCTGCATGAAATCCGCTCCGCTGGATGATATTTCCATCGTAAAAGAAGCATCGGAACGTTTTGGTTCCGAGCGGATCATCGTCACCATTGATCTCACGGACTGCGAGGATCCGGTGACTTACGGCAAAGCACTGAAAGAAGCCGGAGCAGGTGAACTGCTTCTGGTACACTACGGAAAACTGAATCGGTACAATGAGTATGTGAAGCAGGTTAAGAAAGAAGTCGGTCTTCCCATCATCGTTTCCTCCTACAGTACGGAAGGAGAAGAGATTGCCGAACTGCTGAATGATACAAATGCCGAGACCATCAGTCTCTATAATCTGCAGCAGCATGATGTGATGCAGCTGAAGCTGGCCTGCAGGGAAAAGGGCGTTCCCGTAAATCTTTACGAGAGTGCGGTTCCCTTCTCCGAGTTCAAGACCGATGACAAGGGACTGGTTCCCTGCATCGTGCAGGATTATAAGACCAAGGATGTCCTGATGATGGCCTATATGAATGCGGAATCCTTTGAGAAGACACTGAAGACCGGAAGGATGACCTATTTCTCCAGAAGCAGAAATGAACTCTGGACGAAGGGAGAGACCAGCGGACATTTCCAGTATGTGAAGTCCCTGGCCATCGACTGCGATAAGGACACCATCCTTGCAAAGGTCTCCCAGGTGGGAGCTGCCTGCCATACCGGCAACCGCAGCTGTTTCTATACACCGCTGGTGGAGAAAGAATACAATGATACCAACCCGCTGACCGTATTCCAGGATGTATATGATATCATCATGGATCGGAAGAAACATCCGAAGGAAGGCTCTTACACCAATTACCTCTTTGACAAGGGTATCGACAAGATCCTGAAGAAGGTCGGCGAAGAGTGCACGGAGGTCGTGATCGCGGCCAAGAATCCGGATAAGGACGAGCTGAAATACGAGATCTCCGATCTGCTTTATCACCTGATGGTCCTTATGGCAGAGCGCGATACTACTTGGACTGAAGTTATTAGAGAGCTTGCTGAACGCAGATAACGATTCAGTCAGCGAAGAACACGGACTTTAACAGAAGGAGACACATCATGGGAGATGTATGGGCCGAACTCGGCACTTATTTATTAAAATACGGAGTGTTTCTGATCCTTGCGATCCTTGGCTTCATCTGCGGCACCAAATGGCGCAAGGCCAAGAATTCCAAACAGGAGCAGATAACTACGCAGGAGACGATGGAGGAAAGTAAACAGTGAAGAAGTATGGAGTAAACGAACTGAGAGAAATGTACCTGAAATTCTTTGAGGGCAAGGACCATCTGCGGATGAACAGCTTCTCTCTGGTTCCGCACAATGATAACAGCCTGCTGCTGATCAACGCAGGTATGGCACCGCTGAAGCCTTATTTCACAGGACAGGAGATCCCGCCCAGAAGACGGGTCACCACCTGCCAGAAATGTATCCGTACGGGTGATATCGAAAATGTAGGTAAGACCGCACGGCACGGCACCTTCTTCGAGATGCTGGGCAACTTCTCCTTCGGAGATTATTTCAAACATGAGGCCATCGCCTGGTCCTGGGAGTTCCTGACCGAAGTGGTAGGACTGGAGAAGGACCGTCTGTATCCGTCCATCTATCAGGATGACGATGAGGCGTTTGATATCTGGAACAAGGAGGTCGGTATCCCGGCAGAACGGATCTTCCGCTTCGGCAAGGCCGACAACTTCTGGGAGCACGGCGCAGGCCCCTGCGGCCCCTGTTCTGAGATCTACTATGACCGCGGCGAACGTTTCGGCTGCGGCAAGCCGGATTGTACCGTGGGCTGTGACTGTGACCGGTACATGGAAGTCTGGAACAACGTATTTACCCAGTTTGAAAATGACGGCAAGGGCAATTACGAGACACTGAAACAGAAGAATATCGATACCGGTATGGGTCTGGAGCGTCTGGCTGTGGTTGTTCAGGATGTGGATTCCATCTTTGATGTGGATACCATCAAGGCCATCCGCGATAAGATCTGTGATCTGGCACATGCCACCTATGGCGCGAAGTATGAAACAGATGTCTCCATCCGTGTCATTACCGATCATATCCGTTCCGTTACATTTATGGCATCCGACGGCATCATGCCCTCTAATGAGGGCCGCGGCTACGTTATGCGCCGTCTGCTCCGTCGTGCGGCACGTCACGGAAGACTGCTGGGTATCCAGGGGGCATTCCTGTGCGATGTAGCAGCCACGGTTATCGAGAATTCCAGAGATGCCTATCCGGAACTGGAAGAGAAGAAAGCACATATCTTCTCGGTTCTGGGTAAGGAAGAGGAAAACTTTAACAAGACCATCGACCAGGGACTTCTGATCCTGGCAGATTATAAGAAGGAAATGACCGAGAAGGGCGAGAAGGTTCTGTCCGGAGATAAGGCTTTCAAGCTGTATGATACCTATGGCTTCCCCATGGATCTCACTCTGGAGATCCTGGCAGAGGACGGCATTACCGTGGACGAAGAGGGCTTCCATGCCTGCATGAACGAGCAGCGCGTAAAGGCCCGTACCGCACGGAAGGTATCCAATTACATGGGTGCGGACGCTACGGTATATGAGCAGCTGGATACGGCCATGACCAGTACCTTCGACGGCTATGACAAGCTTGAAAAGGAGGATACCATCCTGGCCCTTACCTGCACCGTGGAGGCAGAGGGTAAGGCAGAGTCCTCTCTGACAGATACCCTGTCCGAGGGTGATATGGGATCCGTGATCGTAGGAAGTACACCGTTCTACGGAACCATGGGCGGTCAGACCGGCGACAGCGGTGTGATCACCACGGAAAACGGTACCTTTGTGGTTCAGGATACCATCCATGTGGCCGGCAGCAAGATCGCACACATCGGATATGTGGAGTCCGGCAGTATCGCAGTGGGCGAGCTGGCAAAGCTGTCTGTTGACGGAAAGCGTCGTCAGATGATCTGCAGCAACCACTCTGCAACACACCTGCTTCAGAAGGCTCTGAAGACGGTTCTTGGAGATCATGTAGAGCAGGCCGGTTCTCTGGTTGAGGACGGAAGACTTCGTTTTGACTTTACCCACAATCAGGCCATGACCAAAGAAGAGCTTGCAAAGGTGGAGGCGCTTGTAAATCAGGAGATCGCCGAGGATCTGTCCGTGGATACCGCCATCATGAGTCTGGATGAGGCCAAGAAGACCGGTGCCATGGCACTTTTCGGTGAGAAGTACGGCGAAAGCGTACGTGTGGTAACCATGGGAGACTTTTCCAAGGAACTCTGCGGTGGTACCCATGTTGCACATACCGGAGTCATCAGTACCTTCAAGATCCTGTCCGAGCAGGGTATCTCCGCCGGTGTACGCCGGATCGAGGCACTGACGGGCGAAGGAGCATTTGAGTATTATAAGAGTGTTGAGAAAAATCTGCAGGAGGCGGCAGCCGCTGCTAAGGCCGAGCCGGATCGCCTTGTGGCACGGATCGAGTTCCTGCTGGAGGAAGTGAAGAAGCTGACACAGGAGAACCAGAAGCTGAAAGCAGAGATGGCAAAGAATGCAGCTTCCGATGTGATGGGCAATGTGGTGAAGGAAGGCGACCTTTCCATCCTGCCGGTAGCTCTCACGGATGTGGATATGAACGAACTCCGGAACCTTGGTGATGAATTCAAGGCAAAGCTGGGTAAGTCGGTTGTAATTCTCGCTTCCAATGCCGGCGGCAAGGTGAACCTTCTGGTCATGGCCAGCGATGATGCCGTTAAGGCCGGAATTCATGCCGGAAATATCGTTAAGAAGATCGCACCGATGGTCGGTGGTGGCGGCGGCGGACGTCCGAACATGGCACAGGCCGGCGGTAAGGATGCTTCCGGGATCGATGCAGCACTGGCAGCCGGTGTAGAGGAAGCAAAAAGCCAGATGTAATGCATAAGCTGATTCTTTGATGACCTGAAACTTTGGAATAAAAAAACGAGAAGAAAATATAGAACGAGAAGAATGAATAACATGAATAAAAAAGCAGTCTGCTGTCAAAAGAAGTGGATCCTTCTGATACTGACATTGGTTCTGACATTTGCACTCACTGCCTGCGGCAGTGGTTCGGATGATGTGGCGAAGGCGGCCAGTGGAGACGCGGATTACCTTGGTACCTATACGGAAACCACATATCGAAACGAACGTTTCGGACTGTTGTTCACCGTGCCGACAAAGGATTTTGAGTTTGCCATGATGGATGATATCCTGACGGCAAATAATATCAAGGAAGATGACTTCAGCAATACCCGCGTTCCCGAAATCCTTGCAGAGGGACAGGATTATATGGTTATGTATGGCGGGGATAAAACGGCAAAAACGTCTACCTCTGTCGTGATCTCTCCCAGTTCCAAAGGCATCGAGCCGGAGACATTTGTACAGAATACCGCGGATCAGATCAAGGCATCACTGGAAGCAGATACGAGTATTACCGTAAAGGAATGTGAACTGAAGACCGGAAGTCCGATCGGGTATGATAAATATCTGGTTTACACGATCCAGTCCAACCAAAGCATCTTCTATACCGAGCAGTTCTTCAGTTTTACGGATATCAATGTGGCCTCGATCACCATTTCCTCTGATTCAACCGGACAGATCAAGACCATGAATGGGGCCTGGAGAAAATTGAATTAATAAAACATAATTAATTATGCTGAATTAAAACTTGACATTCATATCGTGTATGGTATAATGTCAAATGCACGTGTCGTCGGGAGACCGATGATAATCACGTCCGAAGTCCACAACTGGAGGGGGGGGATAAAAGAATGTCAAGCGTAATCGTAAAAGAAGGCGAGAACCTGGATGCTGCACTTCGTCGTTTTAAGAGAAACTGTGCAAAGGCAGGTATTCAGCAGGAAATTCGCAAAAGAGAACATTACGAGAAGCCTTCAGTTAGACGTAAGAAAAAGTCTGAGGCAGCAAGAAAGCGTAAGTTCAACAAATAACTTATAATATTTATAACAGCACCTCGGGATCTCCTGAGGTGCTGTTTGTTTAGTACGAGATCTGTCGGTTTATATCAGGTTACTTATTTAAGAGGTTACTTATGGCGTATACGGAAAAAGAAATCACGCTTCCGGCGGGAAGCATGCAGACGGTTTTCGGGCAATTTGACCGGAATGTACGGAAACTGGAAAGAGCCCTTGGTATCAGTTACGTGGTCCGGGAGGACCGGCTGCTGATCTCCGGAGAAGAATACCGGGTTGAGCAGGCGTCACGGGTATTACAGGATCTTGCCGGGATGGCAGAGTCAAAATCCGAGATCACGGAACAATCGGTTGATTACGCAATCTCTCTGGTAATGGAGGAACGCTCGGAGCGGGTCAGTGACCTTGACAGAGAGGTGATCTGTCACAGTATTACAGGCCGTCCGGTGAAGCCCAAAACCTACGGACAGCGAAAATATGTCGAAGCCATCGACAAAAACATGATCGTCTTCGGAACCGGCCCGGCCGGAACCGGTAAGACGTATCTTGCCATGGCAAAAGCCATAACCGCATTTAAGAAAAATGAAGTGGAGCGGATCATCCTGACGCGCCCGGCCATCGAAGCCGGGGAACGTTTGGGGTTTCTTCCGGGAGATCTGCAATCCAAGATCGATCCGTATCTTCGGCCGCTGTATGATGCACTTTATGATATCATGGGCGGTGAGCAGTTCACGAAGAATATGGAAAAGGGACTGATCGAAGTGGCGCCGCTGGCTTATATGCGGGGGCGTACGCTGGACAATGCATTTATCGTACTGGACGAGGCACAGAACACAACTCCTGCGCAGATGAAGATGTTTCTGACCAGGATCGGATTCGGATCGAAAGCGATCATCACCGGTGATGCAAGCCAGAAGGATCTGGCCGCCGGCATGACCAGCGGGCTGGATATGGCACTCCGCGTAGTGAAGGGGATCGAAGGAATCGAGATCTGTGAACTGACCTCTAAAGATGTTGTCCGCCATCCGTTGGTTCAGAAGATCGTAGAGGCCTACGAGATCTATGAGAAGAAACATGGACAAAATGGTGCCGGAACGGAAGGTCAATCCGGCGGAAGGCGTGATCATTTTCATAATTCCCGTCCTTCCTATGATAATCACAGGAAATGACAGGGCAGATACAGTGTTTTACTTCACAAAATTCGCAACATGTAGTAAAATGAGTCATGGAATAGGAGGAGTTGCCTATGTCAGTCATTACGGATGTTCAGTTTTGTGCCGAGCCGGAAAAGGGTCCGGATTTGGAACGCATGGAAGAAATCGTCAGAAATGTGATCGACAAAGCGCTGGATTATAAGTCCTGTCCATATGAATGCGAGATCAGTGTGCTTTTTACGGACAACGAAACGATCCGCGAGATCAACCGGGACAATCGGGGGATCGATGCTCCGACGGATGTCCTGTCATTTCCGATGCTGGAATTTGAGACACCCGGAGATTTTTCGTTTCTGGAAAACGAAGACAGTTCTAATAATATCATCGGTTCATTCAATCCTGAGAGCGGGGAACTGATCCTCGGAGATATTGTTATCTCGTTGGAACGTGCCGCCTCGCAGGCGGAGGAGTACGGACACAGCCTGACAAGGGAGATTGCATTCCTGACGGCTCACAGCATGCTGCATCTGTTCGGATATGATCATATGGAAGAAGCGGAGCGGCTTGAGATGGAACGGATGCAGGAGGAGATCCTGGCGGCCGGAGGTTATACACGGGACTGTGAGTAACTGAAAAATTAAGCATGATTTTAGATCGAAAACAATTCGATGAAAAAACCGGGGAGAGAATATGAGAGTAGACAGAGGGGACAGACAGAATAAGACTATAAATAAAATCAGAAATAAAATCGGCCGGATCTCGGCGATGATGCTGGTTTCCGCATTTCTTCTGACCGGGTGCGGCAACAGTGAAGAAACCGAATCATCTTCGGCGGTGCCTTCCGTATCCACGGAAGCTTCCAGCGAGGAACTACCTGCAGTGACTTTGACGGTGAAGGACACACCTGCAATGCAGGATGCAAACAAAGTATCCCTGGCAAAGGACGGCATGGTCAAGAATCCGCTGACGGGTTTATGGATCGACGAATCCTATGAGAATATGCGGCCGATCTCCATCCAGATCAGCAATGTGCTTCCGGCCATCCCGCAGATCGGAATCGCACGGGCTGACATCGTCTATGAAATGCTGGTGGAGGGCGGAATTACACGTCTGAATGCGATCATCACGGAGTATCAGGGGATCGAGAAACTCGGCCCCATGCGTTCCGCTCGCCATTATTATGACAGAAAAGCGCTGGAGTATGACGCGATCTTCTTCTGCTGGGGTACATCCATCTATGCTCAGGCCGATATTGACGGCGGACTGGCAAATCTGGAAGCCGTGGATCTGAACTGGGAACCCGGTGGATTCCGAAGTGATGACCGGTATGCACCGCATAACGCTTATACAAATTCCGACGGCATCAATAAACGGATCGAAACGAAAGGCTTCAGTAAAGAACATCGTTCCGGTCTTTATCAGCGGATGTACAAGTTCAATGATGAGTTTACACCGATCAACGGAAACCCTGCTGACAAAGTGATCACAAAGTATCACAATAACCGTCAGCCCTGGTTTGAGTATAATGAGGAAGATCAGCTTTACTATCGGTTCCAGTATGGGGAAGAGCAGATCGATGACGAAACCGGTGAACAGCTTGCTTATACCAATGTTCTGATCCAGTTTGCAAAGCATACTCCCATGCCGGATCTTCCGGAGCTGTGGGATATTGACTGGACCGGAGAGGGCGATGGATATTACTGTACCGGCGGCAAAGTAATTCCTGTAACATGGAAGTACACCAACGGTGTGACACGCTGGTACACATCGGATGGTCAGGAACTCAGCATGAATCCCGGAAAGACCTGGATCACGGTGTTCCAGAACAGCAACCGGGATGGAATCGTATTTGAAAGCGCGAAAAAAGAGGTAGACAGCTCCGAGACGGACGCATCTTCTGACGGCAGTTCAGATGACGATTCAGATCAGGATTCTGATGAATAAGAAAATGAAAGATAATTTCTTCTATGACGCCTGTGTGATCGGGGCCGGAGCCTCCGGCCTCGCGGCGGCGTCCGAACTGGCGTCACGTGGGTATCGTACAGTACTCATTGAACAGAATAAAAAGAGCGGTAGAAAGCTCTATGCGACAGGCAACGGCAGATGCAATCTTGCAAATGCCGTTCTTTCTGATTCTGCCTATTATGGAAATCTTTTTGCAAAATCCGTGGTTTCAGCGGAATCCGTGCAGGATCTGACGGACTGGCTGGAAGGAATCGGTATCCCACTGACAGACAGAAACGGATATCTGTATCCGAAAAGTCTGCAGGCCTCTTCCGTGGTATGGGCTCTGACGGATGCGGCGCGTCTGGCAGGAGCGGAATTTCTGTATGATACCAAAGTGACTGAGATCTGCTCCGATTCCGGGAGGTCCTGGATCATTAAAACCGAAGGAACAGCAGCGCGGACGATCCGGTCAGAGAGACTGGTATTATCCATGGGAAGTCCTGCGGCCAGGGGGCTTGGCGCTGCGAAAGCTTCCGAGCTTTATTCTTTATTTGATAATCTGTCTTTGGAATACCGTCCCTACCAACCGGCACTTTGTCCGCTGGAGACCGAGGAGGACGTGCGCCTGCTTTCCGGAGTGCGGGCAGGATGCCGGATGACGCTTCTGCACGGAGATTCCCGAGAAGAGGAAGAAGGCGAAGTCCAGTTCACGGAATATGGGATCTCCGGAATCGTAACCTTTAATCTTGCCACCCTTGCAGATGTAAAAGATACTGTTCTTTTGAATCTTCTGCCAGAATGGGCATCCGACGATGAACTGCTTTCTTTTTTGCGGGGACAATCACAAAAACGAAGTGCTTTTGGCGCGTTTAACGGCGTTTTACATGAAAAAGTCATATCCTACGCCTTTGAGCGTTTAAGCCTCGGAAAAGGGAAGAGAGCGCTGTCAGAATGGCAGGATCAGGAACTGATCCGTATCATCGGCCACCTTGGGAACATGCCGCTGACGGTTTCCGGAAAAAAAGGCGACCAGGGGCAGGCTGCATGCGGAGGAGTTCTGTGCCGGCTCCTGGATCCTGACACGATGCAGGTGAAAGGAAGACCGACACTTGCCATAACCGGAGAGGTAACGGATGTGGTAGGACGCTGCGGAGGTTATAATCTGATGTACGCATTGATCAGCGGGCTCCGGGCAGGAAGAAATCTGTAAGTATGAATCTGTCATTCAATCATTCACGGAGCGCTTCGGGCGCTAAGTGTGTAAGCATTTAATCAGTCAGGAGCGTGTTCATGCTTCAAATCCGAAACATCAAACTCAAAGTATCATATACGCAGAAGGATCTGATCCGGGCCTGTGAAAGAGTTCTTCGAAAAAGACCGCTTCCGGATGTACGGATCCTTCGGCGTTCGCTGGATTCCCGGAAGAAGGATCATATTTTTTATCTGGTTTCAGCCGGAGTTTTCGGTCTGTCTGAAGCCGAGGAAAAGAAGATCATTCGTATGGTTAACGATAATAATATTATGTTAACAAACGAGAAGAAATATGTCTTTCCATACAGTAATATGCCTTTGGAAACCGATCAGCGTCCGATAATCATCGGTACGGGACCGGCAGGGTATTTTGCAGGATATGTGCTTGCAAATGCCGGCTTTCGCCCAATCCTGTTGGAACGCGGAAAACCGGTGGAGGAGCGCTCTGCGGACGTAAATGCCTTCTGGGACGGTGGGCCGCTGGATCCGGAAAGTAATGTGTCTTTTGGTGAAGGAGGAGCCGGTACATTTTCCGACGGAAAGCTTTATACAGGAAACAAAGACAAAGACGGGATCCAGCAGTTTGTTCTGGAAACATTTCATCATTACGGGGCTCCGAAGGAGATCACCTTTGATGCAAAACCGCATATCGGCACCGATGTACTTTACCGCATCATGCAGAATATGAGACGGGCGATCCTGGATGCCGGCGGAGAGATCCTTTTTTCTCACCGTGTGACAGAGATCAGTCGCATACACAAAGGCACGGAGTTCTCGGGATATCGAGTATCAGGAATCTCAGGGGATCCGGATCATTCGTTTCAGTTTGAAACACCGGCCGTTGTCCTTGCTATCGGACACAGCGCCAGAGATACCTTTGCCATGCTTCTGAACCATGATCTGCAAATGGAGAAGAAACCATTTGCCATGGGACTTCGGATCGAGCATCCCCGTACGCTGATCGACCATGCCAGATTCGGAGATCTTGCCGGAATTCTTCCGGCAGCCGATTATAAGCTGGTGGCGCATACCACAGAGGATCGCGCAGTTTTTTCCTTCTGTATGTGTCCCGGCGGCTATGTGGTCAATGCTTCCACGGAAGACGGAGGAACCGTGGTCAACGGTATGAGTTACAGCGGCCGCAGCAGCAGAAATTCCAACAGTGCCATCGTGGTAAATGTTCTTCCCGGAGACATTCCCGGAGACAGTCCCATGGATGCGGTAGAATTCCAGAGAAATCTGGAGCGCTCTTTCTATCAGGCCGGGCAGGGAAATGTACCTGTCCAGCGACTTGGTGATTTTTGCGAGAACCGGACCGGACCGTTATCGGAATCATTTCAGCCATGTATCAAAGGAAAATATCAGACGGCCAATCTACGTGATTGTTTACCGGATACCCTTTCTCGTGCTATAATAGAGGCGATGCCCGTGTTCGATCGGGAGATCCCCGGCTTCGCCATGGATGACGCGATCCTGTCCGGGATCGAAAGCCGGACCTCGTCGCCGGTACGGATCCTCCGTGATGAATCCCTGCAGGCAACGGATCATCCCGGATTTTTCCCCTGCGGTGAAGGTGCCGGGTACGCCGGAGGGATCATGTCTGCGGCTGTGGACGGAATCCGCGTGGCCGAGAAAGTGGCAGAAATGCTTGCACGGACTGAATAAGTGTTGGTATGGAAAATATGGAATAAACAGAAAGGCAATATATATGAACCCGAGAGACTTTTTGAAAGATAAACACCGGATCGTAATCAAGATCGGCTCCAGTTCCCTGGTCCACAAGGAAACCGGCGAACTGGATCTTCTCAGGATCGAGAAGCTGATCCGTATCCTCAGTGATCTGAAAAATCAGGGGAAGGACGTGGTGCTGGTATCCTCCGGTGCCATCGTTGTCGGATGCAAAGCACTTGGCCTGAAGAAACGGCCGGAGGTACTGTCCATGACCCAGGCATGTGCAGCGCTGGGACAGCTGGAACTCATGATGCTGTACCAGAAACTGTTTCTGGAATATAATCATCGGGCAGCGCAGGTACTTCTGACCTTTGATGTCATCACATCCCAGGAACGTCGGATCAATGCGACCAATACTTTGAAGCAGCTGCTGGATCTGGATGTGATCCCGGTCGTAAATGAGAACGATACGGTGGCAACCGAAGAGATCGAGTTCGGCGATAACGATACGCTGTCCGCAATCGTTGCGTCTTTGATCAAAGCAGACCTTTTAGTACTTCTTACGGATATCGACGGCCTTTATACCGACGATCCAAGGAAGAATCCGGATGCAAAGAAGATCTCCATCGTGGAGCAGATCGATGACAAAATGATGAAGATGGCCAAAGGGACAGCGACCGGTTTCGGGACGGGCGGAATGTTCACCAAGCTGTCTGCCGCAAGGATCGCTACGGATTCCGGTGCGGATATGGCCATCTGTGATTCATCGGATCTGGAGATCATTCTTCGCCTGCTGAACGGAGAGGATGAAGGGACCTTATTCCTTGCACATGAAGACGATTCCTTTGACACCACTGATTTTATCGTAAATAAGCGCTATCTGGAGCGCTAAAAATACGGAGCGATTTAACGCGAAGTATGGAATGAATAATCAACTATGAATCTGAAAAAAGAATATCGAAAAAAGATACGCGTTCTTCGGAACAATCTGACGCCGGAAGAGGTTACCGGCAGATCCGGTCAGATCATGAAGCAGATCATGGATCTTCCGGAGTATCGCAAAGCAAAAAATCTCCTCTGTTACAGTTCATTCCGAAACGAAGTTGACTGTAAAAATATTATGTCAACTGCACATAAAGATGGAAAACAAATTTACCTTCCAAGAGTGGAGGGAGAAGAGATGCATTTTTACCGGTTCGATCCGGAGCATCCCAAATTGGAGATCAGTTCCATGGGAATCGAAGAGCCTTTTCCGGAAGATCCTTTTGATCCAAAGGAGGCTCCGGAAAGTTTCATGATCCTTCCCGGACTGGTCTTCGACAGAAACTGTACCCGGTTTGGTTATGGCGGCGGATTTTATGATCGGTTTCTGGCAGATTGCCATATTCCAAATGCTGCGGTAGCCTATGACCTGCAGATCGTAAATGAAACATTACCGAAGGAACCGACGGATATCTCTCCGGATTTGGTCGTTACGGAAACACAGATCTATCAACGAAAGGAATTAAAAATGAGCGAGATCATCGAACTATGCAAAAAAGCCAAAACTGCTTCTGCGGAAATGAGTCGTCTTGGCACGAAAGAGAAAAACAAGGCACTTCTTGCGGTAGCGGATGCCCTGGTGGAACGTCATTCGGAGATCATCAAAGGAAACAAGGTCGACATGGAAAATGCCGAAGAAAACGGCATGTCCGACGCTCTGAAGGACCGGCTGCTCCTTACGGAGGCACGTTTGGAGAGTATTGCCGAAGGCGTCCGTCAGGTTGCTGCCCTGGATGATCCCATCGGAGAGATCCTTTCCATGAAGAAACGTCCGAACGGCCTGATGGTCGGACAGATGCGGGTGCCCATGGGAGTGATCGGGATCATTTATGAGTCCCGTCCGAATGTTACCGTGGATTCCTTTGCACTGACCTTTAAGACGGGAAATGCCACGATCCTCCGCGGCGGAAGTGACTGCATCCATTCCAACATCGCACTGGTTCGGGTGATCCGGGATGCACTGGCGGCATCGGGAGTTCCTGTGGATGCGGTTCAGCTGGTTGAAAATACGGACCGTGCATTGGTAACGGAACTCATGCAGCAGAGGGACTATGTGGATCTTCTGATCCCCCGCGGCGGCGCCGGCCTGATCCGTTCGGTGGTTGAAAATGCAAAGGTTCCCGTCATTGAGACCGGTACCGGAAACTGCCATATCTACATTGACAAAACTGCGGATCTGGACCAGGCTGTACAGATCGTAAGAAATGCCAAGCTTCAGCGCCTCGGCGTCTGCAATGCAGCGGAATCTCTGGTCATCCATAAGGATATCGCGGAAATGGCACTGCCTCTGATCGCCGCGGATCTGGCCAGTGAAAACTGTGAGATCCGTGGGGATGAAACGGCGCAGAAGATCAGCAATCTGGTGGTTCCCGCAACGGAAGAAGACTACGGAACCGAGTATCTTGCGAAGATCATTTCCGCAAAGATCGTAGATTCACTGGATGAGGCAATCGCACACATCAACAAATACAGCACCGGTCATTCGGAGGCGATCCTGACGAAGGATTATGCATCGGCGCAGAGATTCCTGCGTGAGATCGATTCGGCCTGTGTTTACGTGAATGCATCTACGCGATTTACGGACGGTTTTGAGTTCGGTTTCGGTGCTGAGATCGGAATCTCCACGCAGAAACTGCATGCCCGCGGACCGATGGGGCTGCTGGCGCTGACCTCAACAAAATATATCGTTTACGGAGACGGACAGACCCGGCCGTAGGCACGAAATAAGAAAAACAGGGGGTTACATAGTTTGGCAGAGGATATGAATCTCTTTGAAAAAAGAGCTGCTGCCCAAAGGGAAGGCGGCATGCTCATGTTATACAGCCTGGTCGAGGACGGAACGATCGATATTGCTGCCGCCTCGAAAAAAGCAGGTATGACGGAAGAAGAATTCCGAAAGAATATGACTTCGGCAGGTTTTTCTGTCTCTTCAAAGAATACTGAAAAATCCGGAGATACCTCATCTGCATATACCGAGATTCCATCCCCGGATGCAGGGTCCGAATATTCCGAGGTACCATCTGCGGATGCAGGATCTGAATATTCCGAGGTACCATCTACCGATGCAGGTCAGGGTTCCGAATGCTACTCCGAGGTACCTGCCTCGCAGCCGGCTTTGGAAGCAAAAACCTATGGCCCGGATGATGTGGGCCTGGTCCTGTCCGGCGGAGGTGGAAAAGGCGCCTATCAGATCGGTGTTCTCCGCGCTTTGGCCGAGGAAGGACAGTTAGACAAGGTTGTTGCAGT
Source organism: Eubacterium sp. (assembly GCA_024681515.1). Classification (GTDB taxonomy): domain Bacteria; phylum Bacillota; class Clostridia; order Lachnospirales; family Lachnospiraceae; genus Eubacterium_Q. The sequence goes on from JAILAR010000026.1 coordinate 129,841, forward strand.
TGCAGGGACATCCATCGGTGCGGTCAATGCCGTACTTTATGCGCAGGGGGACTTTGATAAAGCCTACAAAACATGGGACGATATCGACATGGGTGTCCTCTTTGATTTTGATCCTGCGATGCTGGCCCAGGGGAAGATCTGTTTTTCCAGGGACGAAATGAACCGCCTGATGAACCAGTATATCGACTATGACAAAATTGCAACGAGTGAGCTGGAAATCTACTGCGGCGTTGCAGAGGAACTGGGAGTCGATAATTACCGCCCGGAATATATGAAACTGAACGGACGGAGTGTCAGTGAGATCCAGAATATCCTCATGGCTTCCACGGCGTTGCCGGTCGTTTATGATACTGTTGTGATCGGCGGAAAGCATTATCGGGACGGCGGTGTGGTAGATAATGAACCGGTAAAACCGCTTTATGATGCCGGAATCCGGAAGTTTATCCTGGTCAATCTGGACTATGCCAGAGTCTTCAAGCCGGAACAGTTCCCCGGAGCAGAGTTCATTATCATCGATCCCAGCAGAGACCTGGGCGATATCTTCGACGGTACACTGAATTTCAGTAAAGGTGATAAAACCATTAAGCGGACTCTGGGTTATAAGGACGGAAAACGCGCGATCAAGGTGCTGATCGAAAAGGATCCTTCATACATTTCCATGGCTCCGGCCCTGGCAGCCAGGGATTATGAGGAAACCGTCCTGGAATATGAACGCGAGAAACGGGTCACCGCTCTGGAACAAAGCGTCAGTAGCAGCTTCGATTATATTGCGGAGCTTGAAAAGAAATATCAGTAAACGGAGTACTCATAAGGGGGTGGATTTATGGAGAAGGTTCTGATCACCATCGGCAGACAGTTTGGTTCAAATGGCCGGATCATCGGGGAAAAGGTAGCGGAGAAATTGGGGATTCCCTGCTACGATAAGCAGCTCATCAAGCAGGTTGCAAAAGAAAGCGGTCTCTGGGAGAATCTGCTGGACGAACTGGACGAGAAACATTCGAACAGTTTCCTGTATTCCGTTGTCATGGATCCGTATGCATTTGCACATTCTTTTGATAATAATCAGGGGTATGGAATGAGCCTGAATCAGCGGGCGTTCATGGCAACCTACAATACTATTGAAAAGATCGCACAGGAAGGTTCGGGCGTTTTTATCGGACGATGCTCGAATTATGTGCTCCGGAATATGGATCCGGTGCTGAACATTTTCCTGTACGCACCGACAGAGGTCCGTGTCCGAACGGTCATGGATCGTTTCAGTCTGTCCGAAAAGCAGGCAAAGGATCAGCTTCAAAAGGAAGATAAGGCAAGGGCCTCTTATTATAACTATTATACGTCCATGAAATGGGGGCGTATGGACAGTTATGATCTTTGCATCGACACCTCCAAACTGGGGGTAGAGAAAACTGCGGAGCAGATCATAGCATTTGCGGAGCAGCTTTAAGTAAGCAACGATAAGTAATGCAAAGTAACTCTGGGAGATAAGGGAATGGAAAAGATCAAAGCCTGGTTTGAAAGACAGCAGGATCGTCTGTCAGGCGTGTTCAGAAAATTCCTCGGGACATTGTTCCTGACATTGGTTCTTTGTGTGTTCTGGGATTCCGTTGAGATCTCCGGCAGACGGCCGGGGAATACGGAAGAGTATGTCGTCATTTTTCTTGCGATGGCGATCGTCGGTACATTTTTTACAGAATGTGCACTCAGAGGACAAAAGAGTAAAGAGGCAACGATCACGGGATATGTTTTTGCGGGACTTGGGGCATTTCTCTGGGTGATCCTTGACGTCATCTGCAAATCCGATGTATCGGACATCACAAGATACTACATGCTTGTATCTGCCGTATTGTATGTTCTGGTATTGCTCGGACTTGCATTTCTTGCTTTGATCAAAGAAAGCGGTCTCTCTTTTGAACAGTATACACTGCGGATCATCATAGCATCCCTGCGGATGCTGGCGATCCTGGTGGTACTGAATCTCGGAATTCTTCTGATCCTCTGGCTGTTCAGCACATTGATCACCAAGTTTGATTACACCAACTGGCTGTATTATACGGAAATCATACTTTTTGCACTGGTATATGTTCCCTATGGATTGTCCTGTCTGATCGACCGGACAGAACCGGAACAGACAAAATTTGCCAGGGGCCTGGTTTTGTATGCGCTGATGCCCATGCTGATCGCTTCCATGGGGATCGTTTATATCTACATGATCAAGCTTGTCGTGACCTGGGATTTCCCGTCCAATCAGGTATATCTGATCTGTGCGGCGCTTTTCTGCGTTGGATTTCTGATCTGGACCATGGCTTATGCCTACACCCGCAGAAATGTCAGCGTGATCTACAATAAGATCATCCGTTATATGAAATACATCTATGCACCGTTTATCCTGCTGGAAAGCTATGCCATCGGCGTCAGGATCGCGGAACACGGCTGGACCATCGTTCGTTATGCAGCGGTTGCATTTATCGTGCTCCAGGTGGTCTACATTGCCTGGGAACCCATTGCGAATCTGGTGCTTTTGATCTGCCGGAAAAAGAAAATCCATTATGCGGAGCATTATGAATGGATCATATATGTGGCGTTCGGTCTGGCTTTTTTTGCACTGGTCTTTCCCTGGAGCAGCGCAGAATATGTGGAATATGCTTCTCAGAAATCCAGATTTGAGAAGGTGTATGCGGATGTTCAGAAAATGTATGAGATGGACCGGATGTGGACCCCGGAAGAGTATCAGGAGGTTGCAAAGCTGCAGTATTCCGGGCGTAGTATCCAGAGAGTCCTTCAGTCCAACGTATACGGAGAAGATTATCTTACGGTAAATTATGTGGCAAATGAACTCAGCCGCGTCTTCAGCATGGACAGTAGCCGGATGTACGGAAAAGGGAATACGGAACCGACGGATCCGACGGGGAACATTGATATCAGCGATTATTTCAGCGGAGGTCTGGATGAAACAAAGGGGCTTCCGATCGAGAATTACAGACGGATGTATACCACATCGCTGTTTTTGGCGTATGATACGCCTGTGGAATGGATGGAACTTACGCATCTGGAACTGTCTTACGGGGATGGAAATGTGGTCCATGTGGATCTGTCGGACAGCATCGCAAATATGATATCGGAGGCCAACCGTACTGACAAAAAAGAAGCGGACGCCGGGAGAGAAAATGCGGGAAACACCACCGATTTCGCTACCGAAGCATCCGCTGAAATGATCGAACAAAGAGAAAGAGAATTATTTGAATTAAAAGTGGAAAACGGAGTTCTGCTGATCACGCAGATCACGTTCCGTTATGATTCTCAGCTGAAAATGGTCTATAATCTGAGCGTGAATGGTTACCTGCTGGTGGAGTGATCAATCCTTTTTCTCACCAGTTTCGGATTTCTTCCCGGTTTTGGTGGCCTGGGTAGAAGTCTTGCCTTTTTTTGCGGATTTCCCTGACTCAGTGGTTGGGATCACAGGCACAGGGCGGTCCGATTCCCGAAGCTGCACATCATTCCTGGCACGCCATTTTTTATGATCATCCAAGGCTGCGTAATGCTTTCGGGTGGTATTTACATCTTTATGTCCGAGGACGGATGCAACCAGATAAATGTCGCCGGTTTCCTGATAAAGAGCTGTGCCGTAGGTGCTTCGCAGCTTATGCGGTGTGATCTTTTTCAGCGGTGTGGAGATCCGGGAATACTTTTTCACCATATATTCCACATTTCTCTGGGTGATCCGGGATCTGTGAGAGGAGAGGAAGAGTGCGTCTTCGGACCCTTTTACGGCATCGATCTTTTTACGTTCTTCCATGTATTCCAAGAGGACTTCGGCGGCCTCATCCGAAAAATAAACCACATCCTCATTACCCCCTTTTCTGACGACACGGATCGAGGTCCGGTCAAAATCTACATCATCGATATTGATCCCGACACATTCCGATACACGGATACCGGTGGAAAGCATAAGCGTGAGGATCGCAAGATCCCTGAGCTTGTTTTTTTCGTGAAACCGCAATTGACCTTTTGTCAGGCGTTCGCCATATTCGACAGTATCCAGAAAATCAGCCACTTCATTGGATTCCATACGTATGATATTTTTCTCATGGATCTTCGGAGTTTTTACCTTTTCCGTGACGTTCTGATCCAATTTGTCCGACTGGTAAAGAAAACGGAAAAAAGCCCGAAGAGCTACAAGTTTACGTTTCTTGGCAGGCGCATCATTGGTATATTCACGGCCGTTTTTGGTATAAAGGGACAGATAATCCAGATATTCCTCAAAATCCGAGGCAGTCAGCCGGTTTAACGTATCCAGAGAAATTTCTTTGGGTGAAAGCCCGGAAAGAGACGGATTCTGGTCGATCAGCCACTCAAAAAACAGCTTAATGTTATAGGCATACGCCGTACGTGTCCTTGGCTGGGTCGTTTCCGAAATGCTGCGGAAATATTCTTTAACATAAGGCGGTAAATCATCCGTGACGTCACGCAGACGTTTTGTTTCTTCACGCGCAACCTGTTTATGATAGGATTCAGACATGGATACCTCCAAACGATCATTGACAGTCAATCATTGAACATCAAATGTCAATACTCATTTATAGTCTATTGATTATATACATCAAATAAAATCATTCATTTAATCGGTTTTTTTGATTTCATGTGCCGGATACAGAATACCACTCTTCGAGCCTGATTTCAATGCTATTATTTCGGAAAACTATGGTTTCACGAAATATTCCAGACCGAAGGATACGAGGGGACTACTGCTGTTTCCCCTTATTTTATGCGGATTTTCGGTAAGTTTCTTCATGTTGATCCAATTATGATCAAATTGTTTTAACTCATTTTGGATTTTTCGTTTTTCGTTTATAATACAGTCTACGCGCAACCAAATCGGCTGCGCGTAGTTTTTCGTTTGTTTCTGAATGATATTGAGATCATGTCGAAATTATTTTTTATTATTTCTCGGAATTCATCAGATCATGCCCACGGATCCTGGGCTTCCGGGATCCGGATATCCACGATCAGAATTTGTTCCCAAAGGAACCACTGACCGGTGGACGGTTTTAAACGTAATGTCACAGGACGCGGTGAATCCGCGCCGCCGCTGAATACATCATATTTCTTGTATCCCTGATCCGCGATCTGAGCAAATGAATCCTGAAAATGCACGGTATACGGCTGTGTGGGCTCGTAATTGTTCTTCGGCGTTGCGCCTTCGATATATGAACGCGCAATATATGCCTTGCCGCCGCCCAGGCGTTCTTTCAGAAACTGTTGTTCATAATTGGATAACGGCTGCGGTCCCTTCAGGAAATTCAGCATGGCGATGCTTTCCTGGGGATTCTTCTCATAAGCATTTAACGCGGCAACGGTCATGGCCACTACTGCTTTCGGCTGTGTCAGGGCCGCCTCCGGTAAAGCCTGTAATTCCGCCAATGTCGTCGGAAACTGACTGAGTGTTACATGATAATCCATTTTGT
>JAILAR010000012.1 GCA_024681515.1 Eubacterium sp.
GAGGATCTGATCACTGTTTTGAAGTATGCTGAGGAGGATCCGCGGTTCTCGGAAATATATCTGTGGGGTGAGAGCCAGGGAGGATTTGTTTCAGCGTATGTGGCCGGGATGTATCCGGAGGCTGTGACGAAACTCGCGTTGCTCTATCCGGCATTTGTCCTGCAGGAGGATGCGAAAAGGCGCAGACTTGAGGACGGTTCCTGCCCGGAGCGTATACCGTTCGGAGAGAGTTTTGTTACAAGAAAATATAACGAGGCGGCGGTATCCTTTGATATCTATGAAGTGATGCGCCGGTTCGAAAAGCCGGTACTCATACTGCACGGGGATCAGGATCCGGTGGTTCCGCTCCGGTATTCTGAGCGCGCAGCGCAGACATTTCCGGATGCAAAACTAACGGTGCTTCCGGAGCAGGGACATGGATTTGCAGGACAGGGGCGCGAGGATGCGAAGAAGATGGCGGTGGAGTTCTTTTCGTATTCGGAATGAGGCAGAGGTAAAGTGAATCGGGTTAGTTGTGAAAAGGAGACAAAGATGAAACTAAATTTGTACAGAGGCATCTATACGGACGCAGAGCACGCGGAGCTGATCCGCAGGCAGGGCATTGATGAAAAATGGTATATCGATACGGAAAAGCTTCGTGTGAATCATGATAACATTGACGAATTCCTGAGCAGAGACAGCCTTCAGCGGGAGGATGTTGTAATTCCGGATGAATCTTCCAGGATTATTTTTGGATGTGGGACATATCGGGATGCCTGTTATTATGCATATAGAAATGCAACTCAGGGTGGCTACGCTATTACAGCGAAAGAACGTGCGTCTGAACAGTTTTCCGGACCGAAGGAAATGTTTGTGTTTAGTTTTCAGGTGCCGGAGGAGGATGTCTTTATTGATGCAAATGATTTTTTGTATCCCATTTGCTATTTTCCAGAGCGGATTAAGGGACCTAGGAAGAAGCAACTTTGTAAAGTTTTTGGCGAAGAAATCATAGACAAGTATCTGCCGTTACTTATGAACGAGTTGTTTAACAGGACACAGCTCGCAAATCTGATCACGATGGAAAGAAGTGCGATCCGAAACCTATATGATAATAAGGAAATTCTGCTCGTTGGAAAGAAAAATGTTTCAGTGTACTCATCTTTTAAAACAACATATAAGGTGACTGCGGAGGATATTCTTTCCGTGGAGAAGATCACGGAAGAGGAATGTCAAAAAGTTTTGGGACAAGGTCCGAAAGCTGTGTGCATGATATAGGGGGTAAAGTCATGAAGATATTTGCATACGCACTGCGGGAGTATGACGAGAAGGACCTGTTCATCGCGGCCTGCGAGGAGGCTGGAGTGGAGTATGGGTATACGTCTGACTATCCGTCTTTGGAAAATGCGCATCTGGCGGAGGGATGCGACGGGATCAGTATCATCACCAATCCCATCGATTCAAAGCTGGCGCAGAGGTTTTATGATTTGGGGATCCGGCATATCTCTACGCGGACCATCGGGATCGATCACATCGATATGGAATATTGCAGGAAGATCGGCATGCGGGTGTCAAATATCACCTACACGCCGGACACGGTGGCGGATTACACGGTCATGATGATCCTGATGGCGCTTCGGAAGATGCCGCTTCTGATGAAGAAGGCGGAGCTGCAGGATTTCTCCCTGGAGGGGAAGATCGGGCGCGAGCTCAGGACCTGTACCGTGGGGATCATCGGTACGGGACGGATCGGCCGGTCGGTGATCCGTGATCTGTCGGGCTTTGGGTGCAGGATCCTCTGCTACGATGTAAATCCCATGCCGGATGCGGTGGGGACGGCGGAATATGTTCCGCTGGATACGCTGCTGGCGGAGGCAGATATCATTTCCCTGCATGCACCGGGGATCCCGGAGACCTTCCATATGCTGGATGCAAATGAGATCGCTCGGATGAAGCCGGGCGTGATCCTGATCAACTGTGCAAGGGGGCTCCTGATCAATACGGATGCCATGATCGAAGCGCTGATCAGTGGGCAGATCGGATATGCGGCGCTGGATACCATCGAGCATGAGGAGAACCTGTATTACCGGAATCTCTGCGGCGTGCCGCTGGACCGCCCGCAGCGCGCGAAACTGCTCAGCCTGCCGAATGTACTTCTGACCTCGCATATGGCCTTCTACACCGAGCAGGCCGTGGGCGATATGGTGCGGAATTCCGTGAAGGCGCTGTGCGAGGGGATGACTGTAAATTAGGAACGATCATCACGAGAGCACGGACTATATAAGTGTTGTAAGGCATGAAGTTGATAAATGCGTGCACCGTGATGATCTACGGAGCACGCTTGCGTGCGAAGTATGGAATCGGAGGAACATCATGGAACTCTTTCATGGACGGCCGGCATCGTCGGAGGGGCGTCTGCCGCGGGAGATCAGAACCTATGACTATCTGGATCAACTGGGGATCGAGTATCAAAGAACGGATCACGAATTCGCGGATAATATGGAAGCGTGCTACGAGATCGATAAGGTGCTGGGCGTGGTGATCTGTAAGAATCTCTTCCTGTGCAATCGTCAGAAGACAAACTTTTATCTGCTGATGATGCCGGGGGAGAAGAAGTTCAAGACGAAGGAACTGTCCAGTCAGATCAATTCGGCAAGACTGTCATTTGCGGATGCGGAGGATATGCTGAAATATCTGGATATCGAGCCGGGAGCGGTCAGTATCATGGGTCTGATGAATGATCATGAGAATGCGGTGCAGCTTCTGATCGATGAGGATGTGCTAAAAGATGAGTACGTGGGATGTCATCCCTGTGTGTGCACGTCCAGTCTGAAGATCCGGACGCAGGATATCCTGGAGCGTTTCCTGCCGGCCACGGGACATGAGATGAAAGTTGTGCATCTGGTAGGGGAAGATTGAGGTTTTAATTATGAAGAGTATTACTTTGGGGAGCACGGGGATCACCACCCCGCAAAATGCGTTCGGGGCGCTGCCGGTGCAGCGTGTGGATATGCAGACAGCCGTGAAGCTGCTCAGAGGAGCGTATGAAGGCGGGATGACTTTCTTTGATACGGCCAGAGCGTATTCAGACAGTGAGGAGAAGCTGGGGAAGGCGTTTCAGGGAATCCGTGATAAGATTTATATCTCTTCGAAAACCATGGCGAAGACGCCGGAGAAGTTTTGGGAGGATCTGGATACGACTCTGAAGAATCTGCGTACGGATCATCTGGACATCCATCAGTTTCACTGTGTGACGCAGTGCTATAAGCCCGGGGACGGAACCGGGATGTATGAAGCCATGCTGGAGGCGAAGAAGCAGGGAAAGGTCCGCCATATCGGCATCACGGCCCATCTGATCGATGTGGCGGAGGAGATCGTGGAGAGCGGGCTGTATGAGACGTTGCAGTTTCCTTTCTCCTATCTGTCCACGGACAGGGAGATCCGGCTGGTGCAAAATGCGGAGAAGGCAGGCATGGGCTTTATCGCCATGAAGGGGCTTGCGGGTGGTCTGCTGACCAACAGCGAGGCGTGTATGGCCTTCATGCAGCAGTATCCGGTGCTTCCGATCTGGGGGATCCAGAGGGAGACGGAGCTGGAGCAGTGGCTGTCCTTCTTTGAGCGGGATGCCGTAATGACGGAGGAGATAGCTGCATTTATCGAAAAGGACCGTGCGAGTCTTATGGGGGATTTCTGCAGAGGCTGCGGATACTGCATGCCCTGTACGGTCGGGATCCAGATCAATAACTGTGCGCGCATGTCCCAGTTGATCCGCCGCGCGCCGTCGCAGAATTTTCTGTCGGAGGAATGGCAGGGACTGATGGGGAAGATCGAGAAATGCATCGATTGCGGAGCCTGCAAGGCGAAATGCCCGTACGGACTTGATACCCCGGCGCTGCTTCGGAAGAATCTGGCAGATTACAGGCAGATCCTGGCGGGAGAGGTGGAGATCGGATGACAGATCGATTACGCTGATTCATAGCCTGGAAAACCGAAGACGATAGAGTTTGAGTATGCTCGTTGTTTTTATTTGTTTGGCGAATACGGAAGGGAATAAGAAATGTCGGAAACTGACAGATTGAAGGAAATTGTGGTTCGGCTCAGGGCGGAGGATGGCTGCCCCTGGGATAAGGTGCAGACCCATGCAAGCCTGAAGCCGACCTGTATAGAAGAGGCCGCGGAAGTGGTCTCGGGGATCAATATACTGGATCAGACAGGGGATCCTGAGAATCTGAAGGAGGAACTGGGAGATCTGCTCTTACAGGTGATGTTTCATGCGGTGATCGCCGAAGAGGAAGGCCTCTTTACGTTTGAGGATGTTGCAAAGACCGTATCCGAGAAAATGATCCGCCGGCATCCCCATGTTTTCTCCGGGGCTCACTATGCTTCGGATGAGGACCGTCACGCGGCCTGGGAAGAGATCAAGAAGGCGGAGAAGGACGGAAAGGAATGGCAGGAGCCCTATCTCAAAGCGGCGATGGAGGAAGCAACGGAGCTGATCGAGAGGGCAAAGAAGAGGAAGGGGTTTGTGTAAAAGGATGAAGGTAACTTATTTTGGAACAACGACGCTTCTTTTTGATGATTTCACCGCTGAATAAACCTGCGACCGGCATGCCCTCCGTGATCGAGAAGACGGAGGGGAGTTTCTACCGCGTTGCAAAGTACTGCGAGCGGCGGGGTATCGATTTTGTAGTGCAGATCCCAAGGACGTCGATGCATATTTAAGGGAGTGTTGATGCAGGATGGAAGTCACGTGATCCGGAGTGATCGAAAGTTTTGGTAGATAGAGGTCAATGTCATTAAGATAAGAAAAAGTCTGTCATTCTGAGGAGCGTAGCGACGAAGAATCCCTACACTTAGTCAGGGGATCCTTCGGTTCGCGTTGCTCGCCTCAGGATGACATGCATGCTTTTTGATTTATTGAAAAAGGGAATCATTATGGATGTGATGGAGAAGGAGGCCGAACGATCGGCTGGACAATTCAATGAGCGATTGAATGAGCAATCGAATGGACAATCGCAGGCGCAGCAATATCCGCAGGCTCAGCCGGAGCAGATTAATCAGACTGCACCGACAAAACCCGTCGGCGGATATCAGGTGAATTTCTGTAATTTTCAGAAGATTGAATACATGCAGGAGAAAAGGACGCCGAACTTTGTCCGGTTTTTGATCGCACCTGTGATTCTGGTGATCATTGCGGTGATCGGCTTTCGGCTCGGAGAAAGGGAAGGGATGCTGACCGGGATCCTTTCCAGTCTCTTTGCATTTCTGTGCTTTTTATACGGACTCTGGAGACATCTGAAACCGAGCGACAACCGGTATCTGAGGGATCATAAATGGATCGTCGCATGAAGAAACATGTACCTCGGTATGATCATCGATGTGGAGCGGGTGCATCCGATCATGGACAGAATATCTGCACTTAACAGAGAATCGGGATTTGATTTTTTCCGATATGTGGTGCGATACATCGATTCCTCCGGTGTCATGAAGGAGATCCGGACGCTGAATGTGGAGGATCCGGACTTTTATGCGGTGGGAAAGCATGTGGTTGTATTTGAACGGGAAGGCAAGGCGGTCGTCGACGGGATCGTGGTGTACGGCGGAAGTGAAGAGCCGGATCCGTCATATAGTATTTACAGGGAAATGCTGGGTGATTTAAAGAAGTTATTCTGAGGAGGTACGTGCCATGCCGCCGGGAGGACCGGGGGGCCACGGGGGGCCCATGAGCCGAGGATTTATGACGGAAGAGGAGAAAGCAAATGCTCCGAAGGTGACGAAGGAGCTTCTGAAACGGATTTTCTCGTATCTTACGCCACACTGGAAAATGCTGACGGTGGCGCTTCTTTGTGTTGTGCTGTCATCGATCTTTACGCTGCTTCCTTCCATTCTGACGGGCAAGATCATCGACGAAGGCCTGATCGGACAGAACATGGGGAAGCTGGTGTTCTATATCGTCTTTTCGCTGGCGGTCATGCTGGCGGCGAATCTGATCGGCGTGGCAGAGAGCTACGTGAATACGTGGATCGCCCAGCATATCTCCTTTGATATGAAGCTGTCCATGTACCGTCATCTGCAGCGGATGTCCCAGCGGTTTTTCACCACCAGCAATCAGGGCGATATCATCACCCGCATGACCAGCGATATCGACGGCGTGCAGCGGGTGATCACGGATACATTCAGCAGCATCCTGTCCAATTCCATCACGTTGGTGGTGGCGTTGGTGGCCATGTTTCAGAAGAACTGGATCCTTGCCACGCTGGGCATCGTCATCGTGCCGCTGTTCACGCTTCCCATGCGGAAGGCGGGTAAGAGACGGTGGTCCCTGACCCGGGAATCCCAGGCGGTGAATGACGAGATCAACGGGATCCTGAATGAAACCATGTCTGTCAGCGGACAGCTTCTGGTGAAGCTGTTCGGCCGGGAGAAGCATGAGTATGCCCGGTATCAGCAGGCAAATGAGAAAATGGTGAAGCTGAACATCAAGGAGAGCATGGCCGGCCGCTGGTTCCGCGTGGTGCTGACCACGGTGTCCGGTATCGGCCCCATGCTTCTGTATCTGGTGGGCGGTATCCTGATCATGCAGTACGACAGTACGCTGACGGTCGGCGATATCACCGTGCTGGTGGCGCTTCTCAGCCGGATGTACGGTCCGGTGAACAGCCTGCTGAACATCCAGGTGGACTGGATGCGGTCCATGGCGCTCTTCACCCGAATCTTTGATTATCTGGATATGCCCGTCGAGATCGAGAACCGGGAAAACCCCATCCATCCGGCAGAGGCGGTGGGAGAAGTGGAGTTTAAGAATGTCAGCTTCGGATACGAGGCGGACAGGCAGATCCTGACGGACATCTCTTTCCGATTGGAGCATGGCCGAAGCATTGCGCTTGTTGGCCCTTCGGGCTCCGGCAAATCCACCATCGTGAATCTGATCCCGCGGCTCTATGATGTAGGCTGCGGCGAGGTGCTCTACGACGGACATGATGTCAGACAGCTGGATCTGACATTTCTCCGCGAAAATGTAGGTGTTGTCTCTCAGGAGACCTACCTCTTCAACGGCAGTATCCGTGAGAATCTGAGGTACGCGAAGGAAGATGCGACCGAGGAGGAAATGATCAGCGCTCTGAAGCGTGCGAATATCTACGATTTTGTGGAGGCGCAGCCGGAGGGGCTGGATACCATGGTGGGCAATCGTGGACTGAAGCTGTCCGGCGGTGAGAAGCAGAGGATCTCCATCGCCCGGGTGCTTTTGAAGGATCCTGCACTTCTGATCTTCGATGAGGCCACCTCCGCACTGGATTCTATCTCCGAGAATAAGATCCAGGAAGCCATCGAACCCATCATCGCGGAACGGACCAGTATCCTGATCGCGCATCGTCTGTCCACGATCCTGGCAGCGGATGAGATCCTGGTCATCAAGGACGGTCATGTAGTGGAGCGGGGCCAGCATCAGGAGCTGGTGAAGCTGGGCGGTGTCTACACCGAGCTTTACGAGACGCAGTTCGGGGTGAAACCGGAGCCGGAGGAACGTCCGGACTTCCCGGCGTATTCCGAAGGCGAGCGGCCTGTGGGGTATGAAGAAGTCACGGAGTGACGGAACGAGGACTGATTATGTGGACCGATTCCGCGGGCTGATAACAAAGCATGCGGCGGATGATGAACCGGGTGACGGTTTGGACAGATGATACAAAAGACGGCGGAAAAAGAAACGAAGTGTCGGAACTCTGCTACATTAGCGGCAAAAAATAAAAAAATGAATTGCAAATTATAAAAAAATCGCTATAATCTGTAAAGAAAGTTTCAAGAGTTTCAAAACAGATTAAAAAGGAGAGTAGAATTATGGCATTGGCATTTGGTATTATTGCACTTGTTGTCGCAGTCTTCGGCGTACTGATCGCCGGCTGGGTCTCTGTCGGTATCGCTGTAGTGCTTGGTGCGCTGGCAATTTTCTTCCAGATCAAGAAGAATAAGGAACTGGAAGAAGGGGTACGTCGCAAGAAAGCCGGTATGGTATGTGCGATCATCGGTATTGTCCTTGCACTGATCGCTCAGTTTGGTTTGATGGGTGTTGCCGATAAGATGAAAGAAGCTGCAGAAAAGGACGGAAATGCACCGCTTCTTGTAGCAGGTTCTGAAGGACTGAAGACCCTCGGCGTCATCGGTGTCTACATGAAGGCGAAGGAAGTAAAGCCGGCAGATATGACGGATGAGCAGTTTCTGGATGCTCTGAAGGAAGAGACAGACAGAGTCAGCAAGCTTATGAATAACTAATGAAAGAAGCAGGAGGCTATCGCAAATGCGAGCCTCCTTTTTTTGTGCCTTGTGCAAAGCCCCCACAAACGATATAATAGGGTATGTACTTTCAACGAAGCGCCGTAAGGTGCGCAATATGGAATAAAAAGGAGGTTCCCCTATGGCAGTTTTACAGATCAATGCGGATCAGTTTGAGGAAGTAGTAGAGAAGGCAGAAGGTAAGGTTCTGGTGGATTTCTGGGCAAGCTGGTGCGGACCCTGCAAGATGCTTTCACCGGTAGTGGATCAGCTGTCGGAGGAGATTTCGGATGTAAAGTTCGTTGGCGTAAATGTGGACGAGGCTGAGCGTCCGGCAGTGAAGTACGGAATCAGCTCGATCCCTTGCCTGATTCTTTTTGAGAACGGACAGGAAGTGAAGCGCTCCGTAGGCTTCAAGCCGAAGCAGGCACTGGCAGAGTTCCTGAAGTAAATCGATCATTAATGTGATATATTCGTTCATGTATGGACGAATGATCACGTTGTGACGACACAGTTATCTGAGGAGGAGATCTATGTCAGATGTGATCATCATCGGTGCAGGACCGGCCGGTCTGTCTGCCGCGATCTATGTGCAGCGGGCCGGAAAGCAGGCGCTGGTGCTGGAAGCCATGACCTTTGGAGGGCAGATCGTAAATACGCCGGAGGTTGAGAACTATCCGGGGATCAAGAGTATCTCAGGCTTTGATTTTGCCATGGCGCTTTACGAGCAGGCCACGGAGCTGGGAGCCCAGGTTGTCTTCGACAAAGCAGTGCATATCGTGAAATCCGATAAGCTCTGGCGGGTTGTTACTGCAAGCGAGGCAAGCTATGAAGCTCCGGCGGTTATTCTGGCGACCGGTGCAAAAAACAGGAAACTCGGGATCGAACGTGAGGATGCACTGACCGGTTTCGGTGTGTCTTACTGCGCGACCTGTGACGGAGCTTTCTTTAAAGGGAAAGCAGTTGCAGTGAACGGAGGCGGAAATACGGCGCTGGAAGATGCGATGTTTCTTTCCAATGCCTGCAGCAAGGTATATGTCGTTCATCGGCGGGAAGGCTTCCGCGGCGAACCGCAGACGCTGGAAGCGCTTCGGGCAAAGGAAAATGTGGAATTTGTCCTGAATGCGACCGTGACGCGGCTTCTCTCCGGAGCAGACCTGGCGGAGGTGGGATCCTCCGGAGTTCATGATCCGAATCGCCTTGCCGCAATTGAGGTGACGGATAAGATGACCGGAGAGGATCGGATCCTGGAGGTGGAAGGGCTTTTCATTGCCATCGGCCAGGAGCCGGAGAACCGGGATTTCGCAGATGTTGCAGAGCTGGATCCCGCAGGCTATATAGTTGCAGGAGAAGACTGCATGACCAACTCACCCGGCATCTTCGTTGCAGGAGACTGCCGGACGAAACAGGTACGGCAGCTGGCCACAGCCGCTTCCGACGGCGCAGTCGCAGCACTTGCGGCATGCGCATATGTGGGCTGAACCACATAGTGCCGAGGACAAATTATGTGACAGTACGATACGAAACACAGAAGCCGGCATACTGCGGTATGTCGGCTATCGTTGTGAAATATCTACGATAGGATTGGTATTGTAATCCGATTTCAACAAAGGAATAATTCTTGCGTGGTAATATATCGCGTAAGAAACGGAGGTGAAACTAATGTTAAACGCAATTTTTGCAGGACTTGGAGTACTTCTTATTATCGCAGCCATCGCCATCGGCGTGAAGGCGAAGATGTCGAATGTGATCAGTAAGAAGAAGGACGGAGACGGAAATATCATCGAGGTCGGCGGACCGAACCCGAAACCGGCGGTGATCACACTGTCGATACTTGGCGCACTGTCCCTCGTGTTCTCACTGTCCTTTACGATCATCCCCACCGGTTATACCGGCGTGCGCGTGACCTTCGGACAGGTAGAACAGGATACATTGCCCCACGGCTTCAATTTCCATCTGCCGGTGATCCAACAGATCGTTATGGTAAATAACAAGCAGCAGGATATCCGGTTCGATAATGATATCGTATCGGAGACCAGCGAGCGAAACGAAGTAACGTTCCAGGGGATCACGGTTACCTATCAGATCAATCCGGAAAAGTCGGCATGGATCTACGCAAATGTAACGAATTATGAGGAAGGCCTCGTAAAGGAGTCGCTGGTGGCATCTGCGATCAAGACAACTTCCAAGACATTGTCGCCTGTGGATTGTACAAACCGCAGCGTCCTGGAGCCCATCGCAAAGGAGAATATCCAGAAGTCGCTGGATGAGAAATACGGTCAGCAGGTTGTGTACGTGAATAAGGTTGTCATTTCCGATGCGAAGTTCGATGAGGAATATGATCAGAAGATCGCGAAGAAGCAGCAGGCACAGATCGATTACGAGACGCAGCAGATCGAGAACAAGAAGAACATCGAGAAGGCGTCTGCCGATGCGGAAGTTCGCAAGACACAGGCACAGGCAGAAGCTGACGCGAGACTGATCGCGGCGGAAGCAGAAGCGGAAGCAAACCGGAAGCTGTCGGAATCCATCGATTCCAACGTGCTTCGGAACAAATACTATGAGAACTGGAACGGTCAGCTGCCGTCCACCATCGTAGGAGATGAAGCTGCACAGATCATGTTGGGGATCGATACGGATACTTCGGCACAGCCGACAACTCCGAAGAAAGAGACACCGACAACGCAGCAGACCACGGAGCAGGCTACTGAAGCTCCGACGACAGAATCAACTGAAGAGTAAGTATTCACCGGGGACGGTGTCCGACATGAGTCGGGCACCGTCCCTTTAACGTGAAAAAAACAACGGGAAAAACGTGGAGCTCCCGTTCTTATGGTGAAATCATGTGTATGATCATAATTGAGCCGGAAGGCGAAACTATACTTTGAATATAAAGGAGGCAGAGTATGAGAATATGGAAAAAGAATTGAATGTAAACCGGTCAGAATTGGATGTTCGAAATTGGTTGATGATGAGACTGTCTGAAATGAAAAGCTGTCATGAAAGGGGTGAATATTTATATGTGAATACAGAATTATGTAATAATTTTAACGTTTATTATCCGCCGGATGCAAGGCCGGAGAATTTGGAAAAGAAAGATGATATTTACTTTTTGTTTATCGAGTTATACAGGGAGTTGAACGGACATGAACCGTACGTTTGTTTTCAATTGGGAAAGAGTTGGTTATCTGAAATGAAAGAAAATCTGAAAAAAACAAATATAGAATCTCCGGATGCCTTTCTCCGGCTGTTTGCCCGATGTACTTCCATAAATCGTGGCAGACGGCCGGAGAGTGTGGAGGCTCTGGAGGCGATGAGAGAATACCGGCAATTATGCGGAGATTCTTTTCTATGTGGCTGAATGAGATATTCAGACCCCAAGTGAGCCGATAACTGACTGAGCCGTGTATGCATGAGCAGGGAGCGACCTACTGCAGGTAGCTCTTCAGGAGTCGGAAGATCTTATCGTGGATCACGATTCCTGATGAACCTTTTGGACAGCTTTGGAACGCTTCCTCGATCACATCGTGAAGGAATCTCAGGAATCTGTCCCGCAGAGGCTGACCGGCGGGAAGGGATAATCCTGCATAACCGCAGGCCTGTAATTGAATACTGATCGCCTGTTCTATGGTTGAGGTGGTGCTGAAATCGATTTCCCGGATCAGTTCCACCTCACTGCTGTTATAGGAATCCCGTGGATCCTCATCATATTCGACGTCACTGTGATCACCGTCTTCCTCGTCTGCAATATCCGTTGGATATGCTTTTGTAAGGATCTGATAAGCCAGAAGCCCGGCGGGAGGTGTGTGCTCATAGCTGCGGCTGATAAGTCCGGAGAAGTCATTCGGATCCAGAAATGCAGATGGAAAGATATCTGCAAGCTCTTCAAGACGATCTAAGGTAAAGTAAGGGTCGTAGTCCGGAGCCGGCCTGAGGAGCGGGAGGGAATAAAACTCTTTGTAGCAGAAATCTGCGATCGCGGAAGCATAAACATGGAACATAAACCGAATCAGAAAGGATACGGTGGTACTGTTTTGTGCGCGTAGTTCCAGACTTTCTGCGTTTTTTAATACTCCGCTGCGAAGGAGGTTTTTCAGCCCCGGATATTCCGTCCGGTATCGGCTATTCTCTTTTTTCATGTAGAGATGATACAGATTGTCGAATCGTCTCGCATAGTCGGGATTCTCCGGGTAAATCAGCCTGATGATCTTCATATAAAGGTCGGCCACACTGTAATCTTGTTCAAAATGCGGCAGATCGGCCGGATCGAGCTCCAGATAATAAGTGAATACAAAGTCCCGGAAGTAATGTGGGGGTAAGCCGGTCGGATCGTTTTTATTTGCCTGCATGTCAAACAGAACCCGGTAGGGAGTGTTGCGTGTATGTGCAAAATCGATCAGATTGGTGTTTTTCTGAAGATGTGTGATCAGATCTTCATAAACCTGCATATGACTGATGGCTGCGCGGATATTTCCTGTCTGATTAAGGGTAAAGTCATTCGGAAGGGCAGGTGGATTGCTGATCTTCGGGTTGAAGCGGAGGCATGTCGCAAGCATCTCGGCGTAGCCCAGACCGATCTGAAGACCGGCCATAATGACGAACTCTTCGAAGACTCTGGGAGACAGAGGATCGGCACCGAGAGAACTCAGAAGGTCATTTGCATCCTGAATTGCCGCGGGACCTTTTTTTGCTTTGCTCACTTCCGGGAGAAGGGCGATCATGCACCAGAGCAGGGTCCTTCTTTTGCAGGAGATGATCTGCACTCCGTTTGCGGACCTTGCTTCCAGTGTCTCAATATCTTCTTTAAATGACCTGAGCTGGCTGATGATCGTATCACTTACAGTTACATTTTCGGGAAGTTGGGTTTCCGTAACGATGGCAGACTTAAGACCGATCCGAAAACGTGGTTTTGCGTGATCACGGATGTATTTTTTTGCTGCGGCCTGCTCTTCCGGAGTATAGCTCTCCTTTGTGGGCTTTCCTTCCACTACGTGGACGCAGTCAATGATCTGAAACCACTTATTTTCTTCCAGATAATTGTTCATGTTCAAAGGCATATGGTCACCTCCATTCCACACTTCGCGCTTACGCGCTCCGTGAAATCATCACTTCGCACGTATTTATCACAAATTTGCTTTAATTATTCGTTCGAGTCCGTGCTTCGTTCTGATTAGTTATGCTGAAATATGATATAATAAGTCAGGCATTGTTCTGTGCATATAATGATAAAGGCTTTGCATTTAAAAATCAAGGAGCGTGAAAGGAATTCGGCACCATGGGGAATGATAAGAAATATCGGGAAGCGGACGTACTTCACAAAAACGATGTGATCCGTCTTTCAGATCCGGAAGGTGTGCAAATTGAATATACGATCCTCGAAGCTCTGGGCAGAAAGAGGGGCAGCACTTCTGTTGCATATAAAGCTGTAAGGGATGACGGACAGACCGTAGTCCTGAAGGAGTTTTTTCCCGATGAAAAAGCATGCAAAGCATGCAGAGATAAGGAATCCAATGCCATTGCATTTTCAGGAGATAAGGGAACGGTGGATGATTTTTATCACAGTTTCCGAAGATCGGCGGAAAAACTTCAGGAATATGCGGAGGATTCGGCACTCCGGGGGTTTATTGCAGTAAATGAGGAGACAAAACTCGGTCTGCTCCGGGATCCGGCCGGACAGGCTTACTATTACGAGAACGCCTACCATGCGTCGGCGATCAGTCTGGATGAAGCAGCAAGAAGCGCCGAATTTTCAATCTTCAACATCTTGCAGGCCATGACCGGGACCTTTCGGTTTTTAAAGGCGCTGCATAAAAAGGGAGATGTCCTTGTGGATCTGAAACCTGAGGATATTCTGATCACTTCGGATAATCCGTATCATAACAATCTCAATTTCCGCCGGCCCGGATTCTTTGATTTTGGAAGTGTAGGGGAAGTGGGTGAACGTGTCTCGTCCGATGATGTGGAATTTACGAAGGCATACGGAGGCGGAGTATACGATGTTGTCGAAGAGGGCGGGAACATAGGTCTGTCCGTAGAGAAGGAAAATCAGGTTTTTGCAAATGTGTGCAGTAAGCTTTACAGGTGGAAGGCAAAAAACAGGCGAATGCCTGCCGGGATTCCCGATGGTTTCAATGAATTACTGGCTTTGCTGCGGGAAGCAACGGATAATGACGAGAGCGGAGAGATCGAAAAAACACTGACAACCCTGACTGAAACCTGTCGGACCGAGGATGAAAAGAACGGTGAAATGAACAGGCAGAAGATGGAGAAGACCTTCCGGCCGATGCGAAGGATCCTTCTGATCACATCCGTGCTGTTGTACAGTGTGCTGGCTATTGGGATGGTCTGGCTGTCTATGCGCTTTGAGCAAACGGGAGAAAGCAGTGTTTTTTCAGGGCTGAGTGATGGGATGATCGCCGCGATCCTTCTCTTTCTGATCCTCTGTATAACGGGGATGAAGCTGATGGTATCCAGAACCTCGTCCAGGATCGCAAGACCGGCGGTCTGTTCGGATTATTATACACGGATCATGGACCGGAACGGAGATGCGGTTTATTATAAAGACCTGGATCATTTCAATCTGACCTACAAAAAGACCATGACACTCTGGAAGAAGTTCCTTTTCTGGATCAATGGCAGGAGGAAGTCTACCTACATCGATGATTCTCTGAATAATCTGGAACGGCAGCACCTCAGATGGGTCCTTTGGGTCGTTCTGTTTGTTCAGCTGGCCTTTTGCCTTGGGATATCGATCCGGCTGAATTCACTTCCGCTGCTTTTCGTTTTCGGGCTTCCGTGTATCATCCTTTTCATGTATGCGGACGTCTTTTGGCCCACCCTGTCTTTTTACAGGCATTGCATAGATGAGCCTACAAAAAAACATCGCATAAACCGTGCGAAGCACTATCTGGCTGAATATCTGGAGAGCAGTGAGAACGGAAATGAACCGTTTAATATCGCTGAGCCCTATTATAAAGAGCATTACCGTAATATGTTTACGATCCGTCAGCAGCTCACGGATCTTGTCAAAACGAAAGCTAAGACCGGGAAATATGTGGACCGGCAGAAGGCTTACGAGGAATTTCTGAGGGATGGATCCCGGGTGGATCTTGATTTTCCGAAACTTCATATGCTCCACATTTATAAAATGGCATTTGACCGCAGGAGGAACAACCTTCTGTTCTGTAATATCCCTGTATTTTTGCTGACGATCCTTGCGCTTTTTCTTGCGGTTTTTTCTTCTGCAAAATGGTTTCGTTCCTATGCGGAAATTCCGCACGATCTGTATCCGTGGATCACGGGATCACTGGGGATCCTTGTATGTGTATTCAGCGTTATGCAGATCCTGAATGCAGGCGAAGAGGAACTGCTGGTGGCGGAGCTGTCGTATAAATCCCGCTTTATGGAACCGGAAGCTCTTCGTGATTTTCTGGTTTTTGATATCGTAACGGGTGTGGTTCAGCCGGTGGATGTGATAAGGGGGATCAATCAGGCGGAGGGCGCTGTTTATACGGCGATCAAAGAGAAGTATCTGTCGGAACTTCAAAGCCTGGAAGACAGGTCCGGAAAAGGGAAAAGCCACAGCGACAGGGTAAAAAGACAGCGGATCGAACAAAACCTGAAGGAACTCACAGATCCGAAAAACAGACGGATGCTTCATCATGACCGCATTGGGAATCAGGAACGGCTGCTCACGACGATATGGCTGGGATTCGGAACGCTTTTTGCATTATATGTCTGGTATCTTCGCTGTCTGTGGCTCCTGCCGGTGCTGGCGGGCGGTTGCTTTTTGCTCTATATGGCTCTGAGAGGGCGGTTCCTGGATTATATCTCAAAGAGAAATCTGATGGACGAAGTGGAGAAGCTGGCGCAGGAGGCACGGAGTAAAGACGCCTGGAATAAGGACGCCTGGAATAAGGACGCCTGGAATAAGGAGGCTTCTGCTTCCGGAGACTCCGACGTGGAAAGCTCCGGGAAAATAAAAGAGAAAAAAGGAAAGAGACGTAAGAATCGGAGATGGCTCCGCATCACGGTTACAATTCTGCTTATAATCGTTTCAGTAATTACACTTATTGAAACGGTGGGGTATCTGATGCAGAAAAAGGAATTTCGTGATCATGCGGAGAAAAAGGTGGATATACAGGTTGATGCAAAGCTCGATCTGATCGGTGTGCTGGACAGCTTCGGGGTTCCGTATTCCGCGTCGGTTTCAAAGTCATTTATGGATGAACTGGAAACCGCGCTGACGGAGAAGGATTCTCTGGGATCGTCCTTCAACGGTTACAGCCTGTACATCAATAAGACGTGGCAGCTGGATGGGATCCTTCGTCCGCAAAACGGTGTTACGATGGGAGAGTTTGCGGAGCTGCAGAATTTCTCCATAGACTTTACGCGTCATAAGTTCCCTGACAGGATCAAACAGGGCCTGACGTATACCTGCGAAGCAGGGCAGGAGGATATGACCGTCTATGAGTATCTGCGGGGCAGAAAACATGCGTGCGTACTATACTCCTGCTCGGCGAATGATCTGTTTTACTACTATGCATCCAGTCTGGAAGGTCTGAATCTGAGGAAGATCATGGAGATCCTTTCCTATCTGCCGGATGCCACGGAGCAGCTGGAAGCACATATCCGGAAGAACCTTGAGAATCTCCTGAAATGCAATCCGCAGGCGGTGATCCTGGTAATGGGGCTGTATGTTCCTTCGGATAATTTCTTCCTGAACCGGCTGGGAGCCAAGGTCCTTCGGAAGATCAACCGGCGGATCGAGGCGGCCTGCGAGGGCTTTGACAACGTGCATTATGTAGATGTGAGCTGCGTTGCTTTCGGGGTTCTGGATAATGATTTTCATCCAAATGCCGAGGGGCAGCATGTACTGGCAGTGAAGCTGGCGGAGGCCATGAACCGGTATTGCACCGGGGATGTGTGGGAAGCAGCGGACGGTGAGGGAGTGCCTGCAGCGGCGACCAATGATGGAACGTCCGGGGCTGCGGACGGTGAGGAGTTGTCGGAAATCGGGACGCAGGAGGTTTCGGATGCGGAGGCCGCTGCCATGGCGGAGGAACTGCTTAGGTCCGTTCAGGACCGGGCACTGCCGACGGAAGACTATGTGATGTGTGCGGTTGCATTTGAAAAGGCCCTTTATGATACCGGCAGGGAGAAGATCACATATTATGAGATCGAGGCTTTGCGGGAACATTTCCTGGAAGGAATTTCTGAAGAGAAACGGGAGATCTGGGAGCGTGCACTCCGGATCGAAATTGCGGAGAAGAAGATCCTGCAGGGGATCACGGAGACGGATCATGCGCGAGATCCGAATGGGATCGTGAATGACAAATTGTCACTCCTGAGCGTGTACGAGTCCGGGGAGTGAGGGCATCAATAATATAAAACTTCTTAATTTTTGGAGTCGCTGCCCGGGCGGCTCCATTTTTTTTTGCATGAAATCGTGGCACACACCCGCATATGGTCAACCACCGTGTTAAAAATAATAAGGTGGTATAGAAGGGAGAGGATGCGTATGAAATCTTTTTACCAAATGGTACAGGATGCGGATGAATCAACCGTTATGTTTTTTCTGGCGCATGATATTTATCTGAACATGTTTCCCTGTGTTTCGAAAGCGAGATTTGTCCGGTATTTCAAACAGGGAATGGGTCTGTTTGCATATCAGCGGGA
>JAILAR010000019.1 GCA_024681515.1 Eubacterium sp.
AAGAAGAAGGAACAGGGAGTTAAACGCGTGGAAGTCGGGAGTAAAGTGCTTTACGAGGGGACTGTCTGATCCGGGGAATGTGATCCGGGGAAGAGAAACCGGAATAAATAAGGTACAGGAATTGCAGATAAGGAGTATTTCCGTGAAGAAGAACGGCTATTTACTTAAACTGAATAAAGCTCATCGCAACGCCGGCTTCACGCTGATCGAGCTGGTTGTTGTTCTTGCGCTTATGGCGATACTGCTCAGCGTTACCATATTTGGAGGCCTGGCATGGCAGGACTGGATGCGGTTCCAGCATGAAGATTCGGTGGCCGAGGAGCTGTTCTTTGCTGCGCAGAATCAGCTGGTGGAGCTTGACGCAAGCGGAGCGACGGAAAGGGTCGTGGAACGGCCGCTTCTTCAGGCGGATGGAAGCTTTGACGGTGAGTATGTGCTTGCGTCCTTCTCCGGAGAGAGCGGTGAGCTGCCGAAGGAAGGAAAGCTTACGTCCATTATCCCGCAAAATGGCGGGGATGAGGAACGCTTAAGCTGGGAAACGCTTTGGGCGAAAAGTGAAGAACCCGGCGCGGCAATCGGTCTGAATGTGAACATGCAGGATAGGAAGACGATCCTCAGCCTTAGTGCAAGGAGCGGGGATTATGAAAAGTATCTGACCTACAAGTCGGCGAGTGCGGATGTGCGGAGGGATATGCTGGATGCGGAGAATGGGATCTCGACGGGAACCGTTGTGCTCTTCGATCTGGTTGCTCCGTATATCTCGGATACCTCAGCGCTGAATGGTGCCCTGATCCTGGAATTCTCACCGGAGACGGGGCAGGTCTTCTCTGCGCTCTATTCGGATCGGGCGTCTGTTCTGGATTATGGTACAGCGGAGGATACCAAGGGCGTCAGCGTCCTGGATCGGCGGATCTCGGCGCGTGAGCCTTTGATGCTTGGATACTACGGCGTCGATCAGTTGACGGAGAAGATCAGGGGTAAGGGCGTAGCGAAAAGTAATGTCCGGCTGGAACTCCGAAATGAGGAGGTTCTTTCTCTGGTGCTGCACGACAATGAAGGGTCTGTTTTGACGACAGGCGCGGTTTATGATTTTGCGATCTACGACGGGAAGTCCGTTGATGATGATAAGGCAATGACCTTTACCATTTCGTATGATCAGATTCAGAACGATGTGAATACACTTGCGGATGCAGCGGCGCACCCCCTGACGGTGCAGGAGGTCACCTTCCATAAAGGCATATATGAGGGCCAGAAGCTGCCGATCCGTTTCCCGGTATGGATAGAAGGAAGCAACATTCATATCATTCTGGACGCGGCGGATGTGCAGGCGCAGACCAGCATCTACGGTGCGGCAAAGGCGGAAACTGAGGAAAAGAAGCTGGATAAGGAAAGTAAATCGGCTAAGTTCCGGAATACTTACAGCTTCTACCGTTTTGGTCTGGCGGATCAGTTGAATTATATCTATGCGTCTGTCGAAGCAAAGCCGTCGGCAGATGCAGATGTGCCTGTGGTTTACAGTGTCCGGGATACCGGCGAGATATCCGGAACCAATCCGACAGGATACGCGGATCATAAATCTCTCGCTGAAGAGGAAGGCAGCTGCGGAGAATGCACGACATTTGCTTCCTATGCGCTGAAGAATGTTGAGGAGACACAGGAAGGGGAGCAGGGAGAAACCGTAACTTCTGCAACAGAGAAGCGTTGCTTCGAGATCGCAAATGCGCGGCATCTCTATAATCTGCGATATGAAACCGAGTATAAGGACAGCGGCGCAAAGCCGAATGTCTTCACTTTGGTTGCGGACATTGATTGGAATACCTTTGTAAATAAGGCAGGAGAATCAGGGAAAGACAATTATTTCCTGAACTCTTATGATGGAACAGTGGATAATACGCAGCGTGTGGCAGCCGGTATCGATTATTCGGGTTATCACATAGCAACCGGCGGAACCGGTACATCCACGGATGTCTATACTGAAACAAAGGATATGCCGTTCCCCGGCTTCCGTTGTCTCGGCAAAGGGGATACCTTCACGCAGGCGGTGGCCTACAGCGTTGAGGATCCGGAGGAGACGGGAACCGAAGGGGCAGCTACCCAGACAGCAGATTCCGGCAGCTATACCATCAGCAACCTTACCATTTCCTTTGCGGCGAATGTGGTATACGGGATCTACGATGATGTACTGGATACTGTCGCAGGGGCGATCAGCAAGACGGGTGGAGAGATCCGGGATGCGGAAGGAAATGTACTCTATACGGTTGCCCCCACGCTGAAGGGTGATTGCCTTGATGGTGATTTCAGTGGGTTGCTGGGGCTTGAAGATGCCTCAAATACGTATACATATGATGCCAACGAAGCTGCCTCCGGCAAGCTCAGCAGCAGAGCGAGACTTGCAAGAGGCGGGGCACTTCCACTCGGCCTTTTTTCGGAGAATCTTGGGACCATCGAGAATCTGACGCTGGCGAATCATACGGTACGCGGGATAGAGTCGGCTTTTGGATCTGGCACCAACGGGGCCAGAGTAGATACGATCGTGGCGACGAATATGGTTGGCGGTTTTGCGGGCAACAATCTGGGATGGATATCCAATCTGACGTTGCTTGGCGGTAGTGAAGTCTCCGGACGTACAGACGTAGGTGGGATTATAGGACGTGAGTCTTATATTGTGACGGATGCCGGGGTGAATACAGCAAGCGCCGATGTCGTGATTTCCGGAATGAAAAACTACGGAACTGTAACCGGTCTGGAATATGTGGGGGGTATCGTTGGCCGGGCATATACGCATTTTATAGGCGAAACAAGTCAGGAGAATAATTACAGCAGTGGGTTTGCGTTGAAGGCTTCAGATAAGATTCTGACAAAAGAAGAACAGAACCCGCGTTATCAGTACTACCATGACAGATATTTTATATCAGACACAAATCGTTCCATGACAGGGGCGTCAGTAGCGAGAGTAAAGAAGATAACGATGGAGAACTGTGATAACCGGGGAATCGTTTCGGGTGCCTCGATTTATGGCAATGGGTCAAATCTGAAGATGAAAACGGAGGATAATAAGGACGCGAGGTGTTCCTTCATTGGAGGAATTGCCGGTGGAGCGATTGATGGATACATTGCGGATCATAAGGATCTGCGAATTGGCAGTAGAGATGGTCAGACTCCGCTGAAAAAATATTATTCCCAAAATTATTTTTCCGGTGAGCTCAGCTATATTGAGATCATTGACTGTACAAGCTATGTTAAAGGACTTGATGAGACGCTGCATACCAATGATTATTTCATAGGTGGTCTTGCAGGATATGCGCGTTACGCGACAGTCGAGGGATGCACCGGGGCGCCTGAAGCTGATTTGTATAAGGAGGACGCGCCGGACTGCTATGTAACCGGCAGGAGATATGTAGGCGGGCTTTTTGGCTGCTCGGATCTCTGTATATATAAAACAAAGGATGATACAGAACCCTATGCTGTAATTAACTACAACAATGTAATAGGGGATCGTTGTGTAGGAGGAATAGCCGGATCGACGGGAATTGGTGACAGATATCAAGAGTCTTTTTCTCTTTGGAACCCCTCTCGTGCGGAGGCGGATCTTCCCTCTCAATATGAACACTCGGATACATATGAGAATGATTATAAAGATTATATTACCGAACGGAACATGCTGAACACAGCTGTTGTTTTGGGAAGAAAGTCCGGAGATTCAATGAATCATGACAGCATACAGAGTATGATAGGGGGGATCTTTGGAGCGTCCAGATCGCCTTTTGCGAATGCGGACAACATTCAGCCTGCTGCTGTAAAAAAGCTTGCAATGGAATTGATCACGGAAGATACTCAGTATTCGGATGCGAATCTTTATCAGATGAGTGCAACAGAACTTCAGGAGATGATCAAGGAATCCAGGTACGGAGGAATCTGTGTAGGCGGAATTGTAGGGCGTGGATTCGGATTTGACTGGATGAATGTAGGTAACTCGGATGATGTGGAGAGTCGTGTCGATGCTGTCGTGTTTGGACAAGATTATGTAGGAGGAATTATCGGGCGGATTCCTGATGGTGGCAGCAAGTATTATGGAGCAAAAAATATTTATCCTGTCGCAGAGGAATCTGAGGATGAAACCACAAAGGGGATGCTTGTTGCAGGAAGAGATGCTGTCGGTGGGCTGTATGGAGTTTTCTGCTATGAAAATAACAATGGCAATGCAGAAAAGATAGTTAATTCAGAAAAGATTACTGCGCCCTTCAAGGTTATAGGCCGGTATGGAGTTGGTGGACTCTTTGGATATGTGATGTCTAAAAATAAGACGTATACTCGTCCGACCAGGATTGAGACGGATCTTGCAGGACAGGGGACCAGAATAAAAGTGAATGCGATCGCCTATGCCGGAGGAATTGCAGGGGTATTGGATAAACAGCTCCATACGGATTCGGATGTCATCGTGCGGGACATGGATGTAGAAGCACAGTATTTTGCGGGTGCTTTATACGGCGCTGTTGAGATTTCAGGCAATGAGCCGGTTGATTTCCAGGAAGGTACCCAGCATAAGATTTCTGCAGAAAGAATACAAGTAAAAGCTGATGCTTGTGCCGGAGGCATCGCCGGGATCTGGGCGGGATATGGCATCACGAGTTTTGGGAATACAAATACACCCGGTCTGCTGCAGCAGCTGGCAAAGAACGTAGACGGGAAAGATGTATCAGCAGCATATGGGGTAATTACAAAGCAAGAGGAGCTCTCAGGTTCTGAGGCTACCCAGACACTAAGTTTTAACAGTTATACAAATAATCAGACATCAACGAATACGAAGACGTATTCCTCCTCAGCATCAGTAGAAGCAAAAATCTTCGCCGGAGGTCTTTTCGGCTATGTTCCGGACGGGCTGGATATTACGGTCACCGGGTTTGTAAACGGATCCAATATCCGCACCACAGGATCTGTAAGCGGGGTTTCGGAGTCCTTCGATACTTCTGCGAAGTATTCCTATCTAGGCGGCGTGATCGGTCGTGTACCTGCAGGGATGACGCTGGTGAACTGCGCAAATGCGGTAAGCGGGTATTACTCCGGAACCGGAACAACGCCGGAGAAGTATTATACCGCAGATCAGGCAACCTGGCTCGGCGGGCTTACGGAAGTGAATGCGGGAATGATCACCGGGACTACAGACAATTCCGGAGTCGGAGATGGTACCGGCTACATACAGAATACGGCGTTGATCAAGTACTGTGAGAATAAGACGGAACATGACTACAGCGAGGCTGCTTCTGTTAAGGGCGTTGGTGCCTTTGCAGGGGTGAACGGAACCAGGTACACGAATGGTTTGGATACGGGCGTGATCCGGTTCTGCTCAAACAGAGCGGATATTAAGGCCGGCACGGCAGCCGGAATTGCAGCTGCCATCGGCGGACGTTCGGACATCCGCTACTGCGAGAATCGCGGGACGATCTACAGTACGGATAGTACAAAGGGTATCGCGGCAGGTAT
>JAILAR010000028.1 GCA_024681515.1 Eubacterium sp.
CAGAAGAAGAACTTCGGGATAAGATCGCGGAACTGGAGCGAAGAAACCGTGACCTTCAGATGGAGAATGACTTGTTAAAAAAAGTCAGAGAGTTAGAGATGAAAGATCGCTATCTCTGACTCGGAACCTTTATAAATATCAAGCGATCAAGGAGCTGTCTGAGGAAAAGAACTATCCTGTGCAAAGGCTTTGTGAATACCTGCATCTCTCACGCGGAGCTTATTACCGTTGGCTGAAGAACCCTGTCAGTTTTAGCGAGAAGTACAACAAAGAGATCTCAGAAAAGATCAAAGACATCCACGAAGCCCATCCGGATATGGGCTATCGAAGGATCAGAGATGATCTGGACAAAAAACATGGAATTGCTGTGAACGACAAACGAGTCTTAAGGATCTGCCGAAAAGAACGAATCCAGTCTACGATCAAATGGAAGCCAAAGAGCTGTACCAGGAGCAGTAATGATCCAGCACACATCGTCAAAAACTACCTGAACCGTGATTTCCACGCGGATGCTCCGAACGAGAAGTGGCTGACAGATGCGCCGCAGTTTGACGATCTTACGATGCTTTGCCTTCGCTACAACGGGTCGCAGGATGCGGAGTAGAGTGTCCCGGCTTTGCTCCGGCCTTATTGAGTATCCTTTCCCCTTGCAGGGGGGATGTTATAATTCCGTAGGGAATAAGGGGGGATCGAAATGATCCCCCTTTTCTGCAATGCGGTTTAGCATATAACAGGTTCATTTCGGAAAAAAATATAGAAAAAGTTTGAACAATAACATATAATGAAGCTTGCAGGACATTGACACGTAGAGAGAGGTGAGAGGAAATGAAGAATGCGACAGAAGGTAGAGCGGGAATCCTTGCCCTGCGCAGCTGCAGACGAACCACAGATAATATCTTTCTGGCCGGGCTGCTGGGCTTCGGAATGGCCGCCCTTGGTTCGGTGCTGACGATTCTGGTCTATATGCTCTTCGGTCTGAGGTTCAATCCGTGGGACGATCCCTTAAAGGATATGCGACAGCTGATCACGGACGGGAAGATCTCCGCGCCGTTTGGCTTCAGTCTGATCTATATGACCTTTCTGGGGATATGGCTTCTGGCATTTCTCTGGATCCTGCTGCTGAAGAACGAGCGGCCGATCATGACGGAGCTGAAGATGAACCAAACGGGGAACAGGCCATGGGCCATCGGTCTGGGGATCCTGCTGGGACTCGGAGCAAATGCGTTCTGCATCCTGCTTTCCGTTGCCTTTAAGGATGTATCCCTGGAGTTTAACGAGTTTCATCCCGGATGGGCGCTTCTGCTTTTTCTGGCGGTAGCCATCCAGTCCGGTGCAGAGGAAGTGGTCTGCCGGATGCTGATCTATCAGAAGCTGCGCAGGAGATACAGGAACCCCTGGATCGCTATTATCGGCAATTCCGTGATCTTTATGGCAATGCACCTGGCAAATGACGGGATCAATTTCTGGGCGGTTCTGCAGCTTCTGCTGGTGGGACTGCTGCTGACATTTTTCGTCTATTATTTCGACAGTCTCTGGCTGGCAATCTTCTTCCATACCGCGTGGAATTACAGCCAGAATATCATCTTTGGGCTGAAGAACAGCGGAACGGCGGCGATCTACTCCATCTACCGGCAGCAGGGCGAGGCGAGAACGGGCTTCTTCTATCATACCGGCTTCGGTGTGGAGGGCAGCGCCGGAGGATGCCTTATGCTGGCAGTGATCATTGCGGTGGTTCTGCTGATCGCCCGGAGAAGGAAGCTGCAGCCGAAGGATTACTGGGCTGAGGCAGAGCTGGAAGCGGATGCGGCGCTTGCCGCCGGGACGGAGGGAGTAGAGTTACTCCAATCTGAAAAACAGGGAGGGAAACAATCATGAAATGGAAGAAAAAACTGATGTCGATCATTTTCGCCGGAACGATGGCGCTCGGACTTGTGTCCTGCTGAGGCGCAGGCGGTTCATCGGAAAGCGCGGATGGCGGGAACTCCGGAAGATAGTGACCTGACGGGGAAGATCGTGATCTATACCTCTATGTATGAGGACATTATTGATAACATGAAGGATCCGCTGAAGAAGTAATTTCCGAACCTGGATATCGAGTTCTTCCAGGCAGGGGAGGGAACGCTCCAGTCCAAGGTGGCCGCCGAGCTGGATACAGGCAAGCTCAGCTGCGGCTTCCGAAGGGACAGGATACAGGAGGAACGGATATGTCCGTTATCATGATCGACCATGTGACGAAAAGCTTTGGAAAGGTGGAGGTCCTGAAGGAATTCAACGATGAATTCCGGGACGGGGAGTTCATCACCCTGCTGGGGCCCTCGGGCTGCGGAAAGACCACCATGCTCCGGATGATCGCGGGATTTGAACGGCCGACCACCGGGGAGATACGGATCGACGGAGCCGTAGTCAGCGGCAGGGATACCTTCCTTCCGCCGGAGAAGCGGGGGATCGGCATGGTATTCCAGTCCTACGCGGTCTGGCCCCACATGAATGTCTATAAAAATACCGACGGTGTGCTGGATGAGCAGCGGCCGGATGGCGAACGGTTTGAGAAGCAGCGTCTGGCAGAGGTTCTGAATGCGAACAGAGATCTGGACTGCAAGGATCTGATCAGGAAGGTGCAGACTGCGGTCCTGGATTTCGGCGGTACGGAAGGGCAGTTTGACGATATCACCATGCTGGAGCTGATCTACAAGGGGTGATCCGCTGCCTGGCGGGATTTCATCCGCTGCCAGTTGAGAAAACCATAGAGATCGTTGATCAGGAAACAGGCAAAGCAGATCACCATTGAGAGATAGGAGGCGTCCTCTGCGGAGGCAAGCGCCCACAGAATGATGAGTACGATATCATTTGCAGCGTAGAACAGTCCGTAATACGCGCTGCGAAAAAGTGTCAGCGCCGCGGCCATAAAGCTTGTGGTGATGGAAATGGTGGAAAAGAGCAGATTCGGCGTGTCAAAAAGCTTTAGCAGAAAGAAGAAGGCTGCGGTGACCGC
>JAILAR010000041.1 GCA_024681515.1 Eubacterium sp.
AAGTATCGAGATAATCTGCGATTTCACTCTGCTCCTCGATAGGAGGAACACAGACTCGGATGTTCCTGAATTCGGGGTAATAAAGCCTTAATCGAAAATCCGTGATGCCTCTGGAATACTTCTCAAATTCTTTTGCCGCGAAATTGGTTCGCATAAGATACTCAAAATACCGAGTATCCATCTTTACAATAGGTCTGGCAGTGATATAGGCCGGACTGACCATTCCTTCAACTCTTGCGGCACCAAAAGCTCCCTGCCATGCCCTCATCATATTATAGGCGATATCTCCGGGCTGGACTCGCTTATATTTACTGCGGTCTTCACTACGGACAAATACCCGCTCGCTTTCGTCATCAGAGAGTTCTCTGTCGGAGATTCCGGAATTGATGGATACGGTAAGGATGGGAAGTGCATCGTTTCCGCGTTCGTTGGTTTCCTTGAACAGTGCCCAGTTTCGCTTAACTGACCAATGCTTCGGGATAGAGCCAAGCCATTCTTCTCCAGAGTCATCTATGGCATTTCCCCGAATTCCTTTTGTAACAGCCTTTATCGTCGCTGCCTTCTTATACTCCTCCAGCTTATCAATGATCTTCTCATGCCTCTCAATCGCCTCGTCGATGGCAGCGCATTTTTCGTCAAGGTAGGAGACGATGGCGTGCTGCTCGGGGAGGGGGGGTTGTGGAACAACCACATATGCAAGTTCGTCATATCCAAGACTCTGACGGATACCTTCTCCCATTGTATAGAACACTTTCATGATGTCAAACGTATGAAGGAGGTAATGATAATACTTGCTACTCAACGGAGTCTTTTTCCGAAGTGTGACATAAGCAGATGTGATAATTCCGCGCTCTGTTGCCAACCCGGTACGAAGACTTCTGTGGTCATTCTGTAAATCAGTTAAGCGAAGCACGATATCACCATCGTCGATAATGTTGTATCCGTTGAAGCTTTCAGGTAGTAAACCTTCATTTGTGTTAATATCTTTGCGGACAATATTTCCGTAACTGAGAGAAAGAAGGTTCTGCTCAGCTCCTTCTTTGTTTTTATTCTTGTATTCGCTGAAAAGAGCATGAAGTGGTACCTGTTTCCACTCAGCAGGATACACGTTTATCCATGGTGTTTTTGATGCAATCATTTCCCTCATACAAGAAACTCCTTCATAAACTCTTCCAATCCACTTTCCAGATCGATGATTTCCTTCGCGATTTCTTCCGGTTTTCTCGGTTCTTCATAGTGGTAGAAGAACTTATTGAAGCTGATATTTGTTCCGACTACGCCAACCTGTCCATCCTGAAGTGGACCTTTGTCACGCACGGTTTCATCGATCCATGTTTCCGGAGCGTAGGGCAGGACTTCCTGCTCCATGTATTCCTCAAAGGATGTGCCGAAGGGGATATTCTCTGAATCTTTCAGATCCGG
Source organism: Eubacterium sp. (assembly GCA_024681515.1). Lineage (GTDB taxonomy): Bacteria > Bacillota > Clostridia > Lachnospirales > Lachnospiraceae > Eubacterium_Q. Next base: position 1,423 of record JAILAR010000041.1, read on the forward strand.
ATCAGGCATAGGGATGCCATTTTTATCCGTAACTACCGGATAGGACGAATCCTTTACTGTACAGTTGTCCCGGATCGCCTTAGCGATGACGGCTGCCGTAACTTCCGGCTTCTGCATTTTTGCGCGCACTTCTTTGGCAAGCACATCCGCCATGTCATAAGCGAAGGGTTCTTCCCTCAATTCTTTCCACTTTGCTTCCAGATAGTCTGCAAGAATCGTCAGATTCTCATTGGACAGCTTTTGAAGAGGCTTCACAGACGCTGCACGATAGATGCTTTCTTCCGTGAACCGGAGCATGGCGTGGAGGGGACGCTGTGTTGTCACTTTACGGTACATGAAGATCTCAGAGGGAACAAGGACACTCTTGCCATGGTCATGCCCGTTGATATAGGTATCAATGATCCACCGACGGTCATCCGGTCCGATCTCGTACCGTTTATTTCCCTGATTCTTCCGAAGAGAGGATTTGCACTCCGAGGCATCGATCAGCTGGATCATGCCTTTTCGTTCCTCCGGCTTTGCGCTGTTCAGGATCCACAGGTAGGTATTGATCCCGGTACGAAAGAAGATTGCCTCCGGCAGCTTCACGATACAGTCAATCACATCCTTCTCAAAAAGCCATCTGCGGATATTTGACGGACCGGAGCCTGCGTCGCCTGTGAAGAGCGGAGAGGCTGACAGAACGATTCCTGCCTTACTTCCGCCGTCTTCCCGTTGTTTCATCTTGCTGACTACATGCTGAAGAAAAAGCATAGAGCCATCATCCACCGAGGGCAGACCTGCACCGAACCGCCCTGAGAAACCATACTTTGTTTCAGCTACTACATCTGCTTGTTCCTTTTCCCATTTTTTGCCGTAGGGCGGATTGCTGAGAATGTAATCAAAACGTTCATAAGTGAATTTGTCGTCTGTCAGTGTATTTCCATACTCGATGTGTGCACTCATGTCCTTCATCTGATCGTAGACATCCTTGCCGGTGCTGTTTGCATTCCGGA
>JAILAR010000122.1 GCA_024681515.1 Eubacterium sp.
GGAAGCGATTCTGATTCCTGCAAAACAGGATCATATCCGATCTCCTGCATGGCCGCAGTAAGCGCAGTCTCCTCCATCTGATGATGCACCGCATCCAGCCCGTCAAAAGCGTGGATGTACGGAGAATCCGACACCCACTGCTTCTCATCCGTATTGATCTGGATCACGCAGGAGACAACCTCCGGTTCCACCTGCCGGATTGCCTTTTGAAACGCCTTATAACCGATATATTCAATCAACAGATTTGCGATCACAAGCTGTGCCTGCGGAAGTATGTCTGCATCCCGACTGATATCCACATGCAGACATTTGAGCAGATCGGAAATGTCTGCATAGCGTTCTTCTACCGCCCGAAGGTATTCTTCGTTAATATCCACACCATAGACGGTCCGATACTTATTTTTATCCACATGTTCAAGACCGTTTCCACCTGCAACTCCGAGGACCATGGCCGTCTCCACCGGATAAGACGCAAACTGGGACTTCATGATGGCATTCATGGCCTGAAGCTGTTTCACCGAATCCAGGCTCATATGATTCTCATAATCCGTAAGACAGATCTCTTCCCATGGATTCTTCTGTCCCTTGACGGGCTTTGCAATATACTGACGCATTCTTTCACTCAGGAGTTCATCCGATGACATTTTCAGGATCTCATCCGCAGTGGCCCATTTGAACGCAACGGTTTCCCCCTCCTGCAGAATGACACTGTTTTTATCACAGTCCGTCACGCACAGGTATTCCACATAGAAGCTGTGTGTCGGATCCCATGGAAAACGTCGGAGCTCCTGCAGCTCTAAAGCTCTGATCCCGGTCTCCTCCCGCAGTTCCCGAAAAGCGCACGCAAGCGGCTTCTCTCCCTTCATCGCAGAGCCTCCTGCCGTAGCCTCCCACATATTCGGATAAGGCTTCCGGGGATCCCTCTGCATGAGCAGATAGGTTCCGTCCGTATGCTGCACCAGAACATGCGATACCAGATGATACACCCCCACCGGGATCTTATCTTCTTCCCCACGGATCAGGGTCATTCCCGCAATCTTTTCAAATTCCGCATTATATGCATCCCAGATTTCCATTTGTCATCTCCTTTACCGGCATCTCCGCAAACATATGCATATTATACCCCCCGTTGCCGGTTTTTGCGAGATTTAAAAGAAAAATGGCAGGAGAACCGCCATTCTCCTGCCATGCTTCCGCCGGATCATTCCAATCCGAACTGTTTCATATATGCACAGTAATCATCACACCATGCTTTCCATCCCGTCGGGAGCCACTCACCGAATTTTGTAAAGACATCCTCGCCAAAGGTTTCCTTGATCACGCGGACGATGGAATCCACATCCTTCTCCTCAAAGCTGTACTTCTTTGAGACCTCCGTCACCTTCATAACCGCATCCGGTCCATAGGTCTGCATCAGAAATGTAATAAACCGGAATCCGTAATGATAAAACTCCTGCTCGGCGGTCCGTTCCATCAATGTCACTCTTCGGAACTCCCCTTCCGGATCTGCCGTGATCTTTGATGCGTCATACGGCGACTGATAGCCATTGGCATCACAGTACTGGATCATGGACCAGGTCGGAAAATTCTCAAGCCTGGAGATCCGGTCCTGTGCATAAAGCCCGACGCCTTCCTCCATGGCCTGTCCCAGATTCGGCCCCTGCCGAAGCCGAAGAACATGAGCCAGCTCATGATAGGTCGTATCAAACGGCTGATCAGGGAACAGTTCCTCCGAAAAGAGCATGACGCTTCCGGTATCTGACCATGCCACTTCGCCCGTACCCGGATCCGGAACGATCAGGATATTCACCTTTTTATTCTCCGGATTCAGTCCGCTGTAACCGCCGCCGTAATACTGATTGATCCATACTCTCGGATCAGTGCAATTCGTTCCCTTCTCGTAGGAAAGATTGAACAGTTCCTCCTCTTCCTTCATGACACGCTCGATCACCTGCGGCAGATTCCCCGGTACCTTTGCACCCTGTTTCAGATAGAGCACGTAGTTTGAACCCTCGTAGTAGGAATTCTCCGTTACATCTGCGGTATCCTCCGCCTTTCCGCTGAAGACAAAACACGGTTCCTTTCCGGAGTAGGCAAATGCGGAAGACGGATCCTGTGAACCGCCTGAATCAGCCGACTTCTCTCCCACGGAAATGAACTCCACCCCATAGAAGAGTTTCCTCATATCCTCCGCAGCCCTGCTGTCATTCTCCGGGCAGCAGATCTGAACATAGTAATCCTCTCCGCCGACTTCAAGGAAGTAATGTGTAAAAAAGAACTGATTCTTCACCGAAGATACACACCAGACAGAAACATCCGCCACAGCCGCATCAGCATCCGGCCAGATATCCTGAACCTTCTTCTCTTCCGGCTTCGCTGCCTCTGCGTTCTCATTCAGTTTAGACGCCGCTTCCTCCGCTTTCTGCTGCAACGTCTGTTCCCCCGCATCCAGCTTCTTCACCTGGAAAAAGGAGTCCCCGGCCTCATAAGAATGCGCATTTGTATAACGGACTACCAGAAGCTCCGCATCCGTTTTGTCTGCTGTATCTGCACCGGCATCCGGCAGCTGCATGCATTCATAACCTTCCGGTACCGTAACGGCAACATCCCCATTTTCCACCCGGTAAGGATACGCCTCTTTCTTTGTTCGATGATAAGTTCCGGTATAGCTTACGGTCTTTGCAACCTCTATGACATCTTCCTTCAAAGCATCCGATTTTTTGTTATCGGAAGTCTCAATGATATACAGCATGCTGTCCTCATCCTTGATGGCGATTCCGCAGGCCGCAGCATCCGCTCCTTTTACAGAATAATTCCAGCTTAGAAGAACGCTTACTTCGTGCCCCGCCAGTTCTGTCGGTTCCGTTTTCATTTTCTGCCTGGATATCCCACATTCTTCAGCCAGCATCGGCAGCATATGATCCAGATTTGCTTCCATGCTTGCATGATTTGCCTCGGCTGCATATACCACGATCGCCTGCCCTTTTCCGTCTCCAAACGTTTTGTTATAATCGCTTCCGGTCTGCTGTTCGGAGAAGGTATTCCGGATCCGGAAAGTATGTTCAAACACGGATACTTCCGCACTGTTATCAGCGGAAAGCGACTTTCTTCCGCAGGCGGTGATCGTAATGATCAGCAAACAAAGCAACACTGCCGCTGCATATCTTTTCTTATTCATCTCAAACTCCTTGCTTTATTCCATGCTTCGCATTCCATTACCTTTGTGACCGCCTATTGTGGGCGCATCATATCTTTTCCCATAAACAGTACGATGATCCAGACGATCACGAGAATTGCCATGATACCGACATACCATTCCACATTTAACATCAGTCGATTATTCAATCACAACCGTGTCCAGCACCTCGTGGATCTGCTCCTCTGACAATCCACGGAAGCTGATAAAGCCTTCGTAAGAGTCCGTCGCGATCATCACATACGTGTTTACATCGTTTCCTTCCTCACCGGATATGGTTTCGTCAACCAGATGGAAGGTTACGCCATCCTTCGTGCTGTAATCCCGTTCGTTGGATGTGTTCTGCAGTTTGATACTGTATGCATGATCCTCTGCAAAACCTTCTTCACTTCTGCTCTGAAGCACCGTGAAGCTGCCCTCCTGATACTTTAAGTTCGCAGATAACTCCGATTCCCGAAAGCCCTCATTCTCCGTCACACTGTAGTGGATTCCATCCTCCGATTCCGGTTCATATTCCTGTGTGAATTTCGTACCGATCCCGGCCTCCTGCTGCGCCTTTGTGTAGGAATCAAATGCATACGTCGTGGTCACATATCCGTTCACTTCCGTAACCGTTTTGGAGGTCCAGAGTGTATCCGCAGTTCCTTCTTCATAAGAGAGCTGATTTGTTGTCACCGGCTCTTCTGTTTTTGCGATGGCCGCATCATCGATGTACTCCGTATTTCCCACAGAGATGCCATGTTCCGTTACCGTCGGCTTTTTCAGAAGCTGCGTAGCCGCATATACACCCGCGCCTCCGACACAGAGGATTGCGAGCACCACTGCTGCAACTTTCGGTATCATGTACATTTTTTTCATCGCAGCCTTCTGACGGCTTCCGTCGATCTTCACTTCTCCTGAAAGGAGCTGACGGTTCAGCTCCGAGGAGGGTGAGAATGCAGGGCGAAGCGCTTCGGAAAGAACGCTGTCCATTCCAGCCGTCTCCCCCGTCATCTGTGCTTTTTTTTCCTTATGATCATTTATATCGTGAATCTTACTCATATCCAACCAGCCTTTCTATTCCATACTTCGCACGCATGCGTGCTCCGTAGATCATCGCAGATCCTGCAGCTTATTCTGCAGCATCCCTTTTGCTTTATGGAGACGGCTCTTCACCGTTCCCGTCGGAAGCGCCAGCGCACTTGCGATATCCTCCAACGAAAGCTCCTCCATGTAGAACATCAGGATGACGACCCGGTATTTGTCCGGCAGGTTCTGCACCGCGAGACGGACCTCCTGCAGCTTTTCATTTTTAATGGCCGCGTCCTCCACGGAGAGTCCCTCTTCGGGGACCTCCAGTTCGGAGACGTCCCGGAACGTGTCCACATCCACCTTTTTGCGCCGCCACAGGTATTTCCGCCGTTGATTGTTCCACAGATTTGTCGCAACCGTCAGCAGATAGCTCTTCGGATTGCGGTCCGCATCGATCTCCTGTCCGTCCTTTACCTTTTCAAACACCGTCAGGAATGTCTGTTGGTACAGGTCGTCCGACGCATCCCGATCCCCCGTGAGGTAAACACAATAGGAGTAGACAGCCTTTCCGTATTCATTTATGTATTGTTCCATATCTGCCATGTCCCGTCCCCGGCCGAAGCCGTTTCCTCCTGATATCCGATCTGATGCAGAGCTGACATTTGTAATCCTGCTCTGATCATAAAACGCGCTGCGCAACATCGCTTTCACTTATATATTGTCGCACGGAAACGAAAGGTTCACTCTTTTTAAAATTTTAATGCATTATTTTTCCCGATTGTTTTCTAAAAAACAACCAAAAACGAATCAGAGGGCGAAAGAACAGCATATCAGCCTTCTCCGCCCTCTGAATTATATCCATTTTTTTATTTTCATGCAAAATGAAGTTTTTCATTTGCATGAACCATTATCGCGCCTTACACAAGGTAATATAACTTATGTGATACCGTGCTCCGATCACCGTGCCCCAATGGGAAGCCCCGGCACCGCATTCAGTGTCAGATCATCCCGGATCCCACGCATATAATCAATGTATCCTGCCGCACCGATCATGGCGCCGTTGTCCGTACAGAAGATAAATGACGGACACAGGAATTCGATCCCTTCTGCCGCCGCCCGCTCCTGCATGGCGGTCCGAAGACCCGTATTTGCAGCAACACCACCGGCCAATGCCAACGTCTTTACACCATAGTCCTTCGCCGCCTTCACGGACCGGTCCGCCAGCACGTCGATCACCGCCTGCTGGAAAGAAGCCGCCACATCCGCCTTGTTGTAAGGGATGTGCTTCATCTCACAACCGTTCAGATAATTTAAAACCGCGGATTTCAGTCCGCTGAAAGAGAAATCATAGGGCGCCCCTTCGATCACTGCCCGAGGAAATTCGATGGCATGGGGATCCCCCTCCCGGGCCAACTTGTCCACCTTCGGTCCGCCGGGATATCCCAGTCCGATGGCCCTGGCCACCTTATCAAAGGCCTCGCCCGCCGCGTCATCATGGGTCTGTCCGATGATCTTATAAACACCGTAATCCTCCACAAGCACGATGTGGGAATGTCCTCCCGATGCCACCAGACACATGAACGGCGGCTCCAGATCCGGATGCTCAATAAAGTTGGCGGAAATATGTCCCTCGATGTGATGTACCCCCACCAGCGGGATCTTCTTCGCGTAGGCGATGGCCTTCGCCGCACCGACACCCACCAGCAGCGGACCCACCAGTCCCGGTCCGTAGGTCACTGCAACGGCATCCAAATCCTCCCATTTGCAGTCCGCATCCGCCATAGCTTTGCGGATCACCTGATTCACCTTCTCGATATGCTTTCGGGACGCAATCTCCGGCACCACTCCGCCGTACAACGTGTGAAGCGGAACCTGAGAGAAGATCACATTTGACCGCACCTCCCGTCCGTTCACAACCACCGCCGCTGCCGTCTCGTCGCAGGAGGACTCAATGCCGAGGATGGTAACCTTTTTTCCGCTTTGTTCATTTATATTGTTTGTCATGATTCTTTTCTATCGACTCCTATTCCACACTTTGCGCTTATGCGCTCCGTGAAATCATCACCAGTCAGCACTTCGAAGCGTTTCCAGCCGCCGGCAGAACATATTCCAGATACCCTCGTCCCAAAACCAGTCCTTCTTTACTTCCTCAATCTGATTCAGGCCTGTTTTCCGCACACCCTCCAGCGCTGCATTCTTTTGAGACACCGCCCGGGAAACCGTCTGGCAAAGCGCACCCTCCAATGTATCGTACGCCTGAAAGGCCTTGTTGAAATCCATAAGCGGATGCAACTGCGTCAGTCGGTTCGTCGCATGGTCCACCAGAAAGCCCCAGTTCCCCCAGTGGCGATCCGTATTCCCCACCAGATAATCAATGATATTCATCATGTAATATGCATAAGCATCTTTCTTCTTCACAAATGCATCCCTGTCCACATCATGATTCACGCAGTATAGCTCCACGTACTCCATAGGAACGATGCCGATATCTTCATTGGTGAGAAGTCTGCTCCGGGACACCATCTGTCCATCAAAACAGTCCTCTGTATACTCAATGTGTTCCACTCGGAAACAATCTGCTATCTTCGAAGCCAGAAGCTCCGCCTTCACATCCCGAAGCTCACCATCCTTTAACAGGTAGAATATGCCGTCTCTCTTCAACCACGCCTTCGGCGCAGCACCCGATGTAGCGGCATCTCCCGCAATCTCCGCTTCCGTGATCAGCTCCGAGTTCTCTGCCGTGAGCGACCGCCCTCGCAGGCTTACATCCACGAACGCCCCTGACAGAGAGTTCCGATACAGACTGATATCCTCAAATCGAAGGTTCTCACGCTCCGAACGTACCCAAAAAACATCCGTGAGACACAGGCAATGGTAGGATATCGCTATCTCCGCCCGCTCCCGGTCTGTGGTAGCCTGGACAGCACCGATGCTGTTTAATATCTCCTTCGCGTATTTCCGATCCAAAGTAAGCACCCGGGACGCGCACCAGAAATAGAAATTATTCAGATTATTCAGACGGGTATCCAGATCATTTCCGCTTTCCAGATAGAGGCTGTACGGCATAAAGCTCGGGAAATAAACCGTACACGAACCATCCTCCCGAATGGTTGCCACATGCCGGTTCTTATGCATGATCAGATATTTTCCCCAGCCCCGTGCGGTGACGGATCTGTTGACACGAAAGCCCATAAGCAGCTCCTTTGTATTCGTGAATACTACGAACCCATTATAATGGCTATGCGAAAAGATAGCAACCCCGGGCGATCTGTGATATGCTGATCACCCGGGGCCGATTACTGCTTTTTATTGTTTTGTGATCACCGCCACCGCGCAGGGCATGTGACCCTCCACCACATGGTACTCTGCATTCTCATATCCCATGTCTTTAAAAAACTGCTTATAGGATTCCAGATCGAAATCCCGCTCGAAATGCAGGCCGCACGCCTCCAGAGCCTTCACCATCAGTCCCGCGCTCTTCTTCGCCATATTGATATACGTGGGAATGATGATCTTCCCACCCGGACGAACCAGACGTTCCAGCTCTGCCAGTGCACCGGCGGGATCCGGAAGAAGGTGGATCACATTTCCAGCCACCACCTTATCGAAACGGCCGCCGCGGCACTTGATGTGCATGATATCCGCCTGACGAAGGCGAACGTTATCAAACCTTTGCAGTTTCTTCGCCGCCTGCTTCAGCATGCCCTGGGAGAAGTCCGTAGCCACCAGCCGGCGGCAGTTCGGCGCGATGTCCACACTGATGGCTCCGGTACCGCAGGCACATTCCAGAACCGTGTCCGACGGATCCATAAGACTGCCGACGTAGGCGCCTGTTCCGCGAAATACCTTGCGATTATAAGCAGTTTCAAAAAAGTCATACATTGACGAAATCTTATCCCAGTACATAGAGCTGCCCTCCTGATCTTTTCCGATAAAATCGATGCCCATTTCATATGAATCATCATTCATATGATTGATTGTTCATATGTTATCAGGAGAATTGGATTTTGTCAATATCATTCTTGCATTTTTATGTTTTTCACTTACTCTTTTTCACTTACTTTTTTTCCCTGTTCATTTTCTTACTCCATTAAAATTTACTGTCCGCCCCTCTTCCCTTCCGGTCTTTTGTCATCCTACTTCGCAATCATATCCACCAGTCCGCGTATGGCCTTATTCACATGCTTATCCTTATGGATAAATACCTGAGAATAGATGGGGAAGGCTCCGCCCTTCCAGTTCAGGCGCACCAGCTTCCCGCTGCGGAGTTCCTCCTCCGCGGACATGTCCGGGATAAACGCGACCCCCAGCTGATTCACGGCAAACTGCTTCAGTATCTCTTTGCTGCTGGTCTCCAACGCCAGCCGCGGTGTAATACCGGCGGCTTCCAGTCCCGTCAGCAACAGTTTTCGGAAGTTGCAGTTATGCGAGGTGACCAGCAGCGGTATATCCGCCAGATCCTGCTCTGTTACACGCTTTTTCCCTGCCAGCGGATGCTGCGGGCTTACATAGAAGCCCAGGGTCTCTTCCTTCTTGTACAGAAGGATCAGATCGTCCCTTTCGATAAGGGGATTCAATGTGTAAACCAGATCCAGCGTTCCCTTCTTCAGCAGATCCGGAAATGTATCATGATCCACAAACTGCAGCCGAAGATCCACCTTGGGATACGTCTCCCGGAACCTTAACAGAGTTTCAGGAAACTGACGGTAGCAAAGGGATTCGGATACCCCCAGTTTCAGCATGCCTGTCGGCTCGTCCGCCGCCGGAACGTCTGCCAGGATCTCCCTTTCCAGCTGCTGCATACGTTCCGCATAGATCCTCAGACGCTCCCCTGCCGAGGTGAGACTGACGGTCTTGCCCAGACGGTCAAAAAGAACCACCCCCAGCTCCTCCTCCAGCTGCTTGATCTGCATGGTAACGGTGGACTGGGCATAGCCGAGATTCGATGCGGCCGAGGTAAAGTTTCCTGCTTCGGCGATGGCTAAAAATGTTGTAAGCTGTGTAATGGTCATGGGGCATTTCTCCTCTCTCTGCCTTATGAGCCGGCCAAAGAAGTCGGCTCATAACCCTCACTTCGTTCGGGCATCACCTTCGGTGATGGGCGTCGTCAACATTGTATTTAAAGTTTGAATCAAAAATACTGAACATTTTAATCACTTATTTCAATTTTACTGATAGAGCATCCGATGCTATTATAGATCACAGAAAAGCAGATTACAAGCAAAACATTTACGGGAGGATACGAATATGAACGAACTTTGCATGATCATTAAAGACACTGTAGTACCGAACTTTCTGAACATCCGCACCTCGATTCAGACCTATGACCGGGACGCTCTCTGCTGCGGCGCCCCCTGCTGGCGGTGGGCCTACCACGCGCTGCACTCCGCAGACAAATGGTTCATCAACCCCAACGTGTATGAGGAGCCGCCCTTCCACGAGGAGGGCATGGACAACCCGGATAACCCCACAAGTGTGGTCCTGTCTGACGAGCAGCTTCTGGAGTATCTGGATGCCGTTGAGAAGAAGACGCTGGACTATCTGGATTCCCTGACGGACGATATGCTCTATGAAAAACCGGAAAACTGCCGACTTACCCGTATGGAACTGGTACTCCGGCAGTATCGGCATCTGTCCTTCCACACCGGCATGCTGAACGGCCAGACCGCTCTCGCAACCGGTAAATTCCCCATGTGGGTATCCGAGACAGACAAATATGTAGATGACGGGATCTTCTTCGGGCGGTACAGGAAGGGGCAGGTGAAGTTCTGACGTATAATTCCGTTTACGTATAGCAGAAAGGGGCGGTTCTTCCTGACGCACAGTTTCGTTTACATATAGCAGAAGGGGCGGTTCTTTCTGACGCACGATCGGTGTCAGAGAAAACCGCCCCTCCTCTATATCATTCTTCGTCTTCAAAATTGAGTTCCTTCGTCAGGCGATCCTTGCCCATCTCGGTTCGGGGAAAGATCTCCCGGACAGCATCCAGATACTGCTTCGGTTTGATGAGGGACGGAGAAAAATGTGTCAGCCACAGCTCGCCCGGATCCGCCTGTTTTGCCAGTTCCGCGGCTTCATACATGGTCATGTGTTTCTTCTCTTTCGCCTTCTTCAGCTCCTCCGGATCTCCGTACATACCCTCGCAGATGAAAAGGTCGGAGCCCGCCGCATGCTCTGCAATAGCCGGGATTGGCCGTGTGTCTGTACAGTAGGTTACCTTCAGGCCTTTCCGTTCTGCACCCATCACCATGTCAGTGGTATACTCCTTGCCCTCGTAGGTAACGGTATTTCCTTTCTGAAGAGGATTCCACAGCTGTACCGGAAGGCCAAGGGCTTTCGCCGCCTCCACGTCGAACTTTCCGCTGCGGGCCAGCTCGATACTGTATCCGTAACAGGTAATGTTGTGATTCACCTTGAAGGCCGTGATCTTCAGACCCACAAGATTCATGATCTCTTCCTTTTCATGCAGCTCCACGAAACGGATTGGGAAGGGCAGTTCCGGTGCGATGACACGGAGAGAGTTCACCACCCGCTCCACCCCCGGAGGTCCCACGATGGTAAGCGGCTCGGTGCGCTCTGCATTTCCCATGGTAAGGAGCAGACCGGGAAGTCCGCTGATATGATCCGCATGATAATGTGTCACCAGCAGAACATCGATGGGCTTGAAGCTCCAGCCCTGCCGGCGCACCGTGAGCTGCGTGGCCTCACCGCAGTCGATCATCACGGTGCTGCCGTTATAGCGCACCATGAGCGACGTCAGTGCACGGTTGGGAAGCGGCATCATCCCGCCGCAGCCCAGTAAACATATATCTAACATTGATCAATTACCTCCTTCGCGAACCCCGGGTTCACATGCTTTAACATTACGATTATATCAGGATTCATATTCATCGGAACCAATCGGATTTCAGGATTCTACAACCTCATAACAACTGCATCCTCATCGGGATTGTGGTAATAATTCTTCCTTCTGTCGATCTCCTGAAAATGATTTGCCAGATAAAGCGCGATGGCTGCAGTGTTCCCGGCACGAACCTCCAGGAAAACGGACTTCGCATTCGGAACCTGTGAATCCTCCACCGACACGTGCCCTGTCCGCAGAAGCAGTTCAGACATCAGCTTCCGCGCCAGCCCATGCCGCCGATACTCCGGAAGAATCGCGATCCGATGAAGCTCCGCCTCGTCGGACGGATCTGCATAAATGAGATACCCCGCGGTC
>JAILAR010000129.1 GCA_024681515.1 Eubacterium sp.
CCGGTGCTGCTTTCCGTGGGCCCCGGCTTCTTCCATAAGGGGCAGCGTCTGCCGCTCTACCGAAGGACGCCGGAGGGAGCCTATGAACGGGCGAGCTCTATGCGGGATCATTACGTTACAGTGACAGGTGTGATGACGACGGAGGAGATGATGGCATCGGGGAATGGTGATATGCTCCGGATCTCTTCCTGGGGGCATGAGTATTATATAAATTTCAGTGAGTATCTGGATCATGTTAAAAAATATGACAATTTTCTGTTTAGCAGTATCTTGTATATTCATGAATAGGGACTAAGTGATCGTTGAAGTATTTGAATAGTTCTCTAGTTGGTATACTTGGTAGAGGAAAGAAGCCTAGAAAAAAAGAAAAGGACCTGAAAAAATGGGTTTTTCTTTGCGTGGCAAGGAGGATAGTTTTATGTATGGGGAGCTTCATATTTTGCTGATTCTGACAGGCGGAACCATCGGTACCATGGTTTGTGAAGATGGGAAACGAAGACTCCCCTCGTCCGGGGAGAGTGCGGAACCCGTGTTGCTGAACAGGCTTCGGGAACAGGAGCCTGAAATACGTTTTTTTGCGGAGATCCACACGCCTTACGAGGTACTCAGCGAACATATGACTTTGGGACATCTGGAGAAACTGGCAAAGTGCCTTCGGAGTGAGGATCTGACAAAGTATGATGGGGTGTTTATCACTCACGGTTCGGATACGCTGGCATTCACAGCGGTTTTTCTGGGTGAACTGATGCGTGGATGTCCGGTGCCGGTGTTTTTGCTGGCGGCGCAGCGGCCGCTCGAGGATCCGGAGAGCAACGGTGTGGAGAATGCGCGGGCTGCGCTGCACCTTATGGAGACGTGGGAGGATTATATTCGAGTCCGTGAGGATGAATTCGCGTCTGGTTTTATTAACGACATACAGGGGGGCGGAATTAAAGCCGGGAACGGCCTTCGAGACCCCGGACTCAGCCCCGTATATGTGCCGTACAGAAACAGCGATGGAATGTATCTGCACCGAGCGGAGGAGCTTCGGCAGTGTCAGCCGGGGACGGATGACTTTTTCAGTGGCGGAATGCAGAGTCTGAAAAAATCTTCGGATGGACGTTATGTCTGGCCGGGCGAGTGGAAGCGGCAAGAACTTGATGGGAAGAAGCAACAAAAATTGAATGAGGAGACGCGGTCGGGGTTGGATGAACAGTTGCCACAGGAAGCAACGCGTGATGGAGACACCGTGCAGGGATCCTGGCTGGTTCCGGATATTTCCCTTGCTCCGGATGTTCTGCTCCTTCATCCGTATGTTGGGATCCGTTATGACTGTATCTCTCTTGAAGGGATCCGGGCGGTTGTGCACACCATGTATCATTCGTCTACTGCTCCGAAGGAACTGGTGGGATTTCTGGACCGTTGTCGGGAGGCAGGTGTGCCCTGTTATATTCTTCCTTGCGATCCGGAGAATTTTCACTATGAGACCACGGCGGAGCTGCTGGAACATGGTGCGATCCCGATCGGCGGAATGTCTGTGGAGTCTGCGTACATGCGGCTTGTGATGAACCGACTGCCTGAGTAGAACCAGGAGGCGGGGCAGAGTGAACCGGACAGATAACGAGAGTCTGTAGGCGGAGACGACATACAGAAAGGTGTCTCTCGATCAGATGTGTTGAGCGTGCTTTTCCTGTGTTGGCAGAGCATGGTTCACAGAACATGATTTTGATAGAAAATGAGTCTAATTGATAGACATCGAAATCCGTTCAAAGGTATATTGGAGATAGAGTCTGGGACTTGTCAGGAGGTATATGTTACATGGATGTGGAAGCAATCGTAAAGAAAATGACACTGGAGGAGAAGGCAAGTGCTGTTGAGGGCAAGCTGTTCTGGTTCACCCAGGAGTATCCGGAGCTGGGGATTCCGTCCGTACAGGTGAGCGACGGCCCTCACGGTCTTCGGAAAATGTACGGCCAGGGACTGACCATCACTTCGGTCTGCTTTCCTGCAGCCTGCGCTACGGCCTGCAGTTTTGATACGGAGCTGATGGAGAACATGGGTCATACGCTGGGCAGGGAATGCCAGGCGGAGGATGTGGCCGTGATCCTCGGACCGGCGGTAAATATCAAGCGTTCCCCGCTCTGCGGACGGAATTTTGAGTATGTATCCGAGGATCCGTACGTAGCCGGCAAGATGTCTGCGGCTCTGATCCGTGGCGTGCAGGCCGAAAATGTCGGAACTTCAATCAAGCATTTTGCGGCAAATAATCAGGAGTTCGAGCGGATGTACGGCAGCTCCGAGGTGGATGAACGGACGCTCCGTGAGATCTATTTCCCGGCGTTTGAGATCGCAGTGAAGGAAGCGCAGCCCTGGACGGTAATGTGCTCCTACAATCGGATCAACGGAACCTATTCATCGGAGAATCCCTGGCTGCTGAACGATGTTCTGCGGAAGGACTGGGGCTTTGACGGTCTGGTAATGTCTGACTGGGGCGCTGTGTCTGACCGGATCGCCGGGATCGCGGCGGGGCTGGATCTGGATATGCCGGGTTCCCAGGGGGTGAATAACGAATCCATCGTAAAGGCAGTGCAGGAGGGACGGCTTTCCGAGGAAGCACTGGATACGGCGGTTTTGAACATCCTGAAAATGGTAGATAAATATGTGTCCCATCGAAGCGCCGCAGAGATTCCTGCCTTCGATCTGGCGGCAGATTCTGCACAGGCTGCGGATGTGGCACGGGAGTGCATCGTTCTTCTGAAAAATGAGGATAAGGTCCTGCCCCTTGCAAAGGAAGAAAAGGTGGCACTGATCGGTGGATTTGCAGAGAAGCCGCGTTATCAGGGCGGCGGCAGTTCTCATATCGAAAGTTTCAAGGTGGTATCGGCACTGTCGGTGGCGCAGCGGTATGGCGCATTCAGCTTTAACCGTGGATTTTCCGAGAAAGAGGATATTTACGAGAAGGATCTGCAGCAGGAGGCTCTTGCGGCAGCGGCGGAGGCAGATAAGATCGTGGTATTTGCAGGACTTCCGGATCTCTTCGAGTCCGAGGGTTATGACCGCGAGCATATGCAGCTTCCGGCATGCCAGAACCGTCTGATCGCGGATCTGGTAAAGACAGGAAAACCGGTGATCGTGGTACTGCACAACGGTTCTCCGGTGGAAATGCCCTGGGCAGACGACGTGGCCGGTATCGTGGAAGCCTACCTCGGCGGCGACGGTGTCGGCGAGGCCGTGATGGATGTGCTGTATGGCAGGGTAAATCCCTCCGGCAGACTGGCAGAAAGCTTCCCGATGAAGCTCTCCGACAATCCGTCTTATCTGAACTTCCCGGGAACGGGGCACAAGGTGAACTATGCCGAGGGCGTCTTCGTAGGCTACCGGTATTATGATACAAAGCAGATGCCGGTTCGGTTCCCGTTTGGCTATGGTCTCTCCTATACGGATTTCCGATATGCAAATCTTCGTGTCAGCCGCGATTCCTTCACGGCGGCGGAAGGCGTGACGGTTTCTGTGGATGTGACAAATATCGGTGACCGTGCAGGTAAGGAAGTGGTTCAGCTTTACGTTTCGGATAAGACCGGAAGTACGATCCGGCCGGTGCACGAGCTGAAGGGCTTCTGCAAGCTGGCGCTGGAACCGGGAGAGACGAAGACGGCGACATTTACGTTGGACAAGCGTGCATTTGCCTGGTACGACGTGGAGCAGGGAGACTGGTATGCGGCCAACGGAACCTATGTGATCGAGGTGGGACGTTCTTCGCGTCAGATCGAGTACACCGCAGAGGTGCATATCATCGGCAGCAAGGAGAAGCCGCCGGTCATCACTCCGGATGTGCAGGTGGGAGAGCTGCTGAAGAGTCCGTTCACCCGCGAATTCACGCAGGAACGGCTGAAGAAGTATACGGATGTGTTTAAGGGTCTCGGAAATGAGACCGATGAGATGGTGGAAGCGGTCGTTCGCTTCATGCCGCTTCGGGCGCTTCGGAGTTTTCTCGGTGTTTCAAATGAGGAGGTCGATGCGATCTGCGAAGAACTGAAGGCACATATCGCGGAGCAGATGAAATAATCACAGGGGATTTTTCTTCGCAGTCCCGGCTTTTCGGGGATAGGCCTTCGGTGTGTTTTTTTCTTTTCGGATCGGGATTAAAGCTCTCTGAATATCCGTATCCGGCAAGGTTATGTAAACCGGATCTTCGTAATGTCCTCCGACAGTACGGATCGCATGTCCGGCGGCTTTCAGTTCTTCTGCCACATCTCCGGATTTATAGGCAAGAAAAGTACCGCCTACCTTTACAAAAGGAAGATCGTATTCCGCCAGCATGGAGAGATTTGCCACGGCGCGGGAAACGGCCAGGTCATATTTCTCCCGGAAGGCCGGATCCTGTCCGCCTTCTTCCGCGCGCATATGGACGGCTGTGATGTCCGTGAGCCCAAGGGCGCTGATGACTTCCTGCAGGAAACCGACCCTTTTCTGCAGGGAGTCCAGCAGGGTGACGGACAGATCCGGGCAGAGGATCTTCATAGGGATCCCCGGGAAACCCGCTCCGGTGCCGACATCGATGAGGCGGCAGGGGAACAGCTTTCGGAGCTCCGGGACTGCCAGCGGTGCCAGACTGTCGATCAGATGCTTCTCTATAAATTCATTTCTTTCGGTGATGGCTGTCAGGTTCATCACCTTGTTTTTTTCTATGACCAGCTGATAATAGGTCTCCAGCTGCGATAACTGCCCGTCCGTGACGGGGAGGCCGGCAGCGGCCAGCCAGGTTCGGATCCGTTCCATATTTTTTCCTCTTTTGGGTAAACTCTTTTTGAATTCATTTGCGGGTCAAGACGTCACAAACTGTCGTGCAAGCACGACGTTTGTGACCCTTTGCCCCTGTTATCATCATATTCTACGTAAGCGAACAATTCAAGAAAAATCGTGGAAGTCCATATTCGGAGTTTTTCGATTTGACCATTCGACGAGGCACTATATAAGAAAGGGCGCCATGCCTTTCGAGGGTCGCGCTTCCGTTGGTTGATTCGGTGCATAACATATTCAGTTGAGTCAAAACTGTGTAGTTTTAAAAAAAACAGTAGGAAAGCTTGACAAGGTGTGGTAGAATAACAGCTTAGAATGTCAACTTAGAACAAATGAGGTGTGATATGGCCACAGGCAATACAAAGAACCATAAGAAGAAAGCAAAGCTCAGCAAGCTGAAGATCGCCGGCTGTGTGCTGGCCGGGATCGAGTTCATTATATCGGTTCTCTTCATTTATTTTGCAATCTCGACGAAGGTCGTTCCGATGAAATATGCGCTGCTGGCGGGTGTGGTACTCGGCATCTTCCCGATCCTTGTGGTGCTCATGCAGATGAATAAGAAAACCGGCGTTGTAGGCATCGTTCTGGCGGTGATCATCAGTGCGGTTGTCGGATACGGAATCTACCTGGTACGTCATGCAGACAAGGCGCTGGACAAGGTGACCGGAAAGACTACCGAGATCACGGTGATGAATGTCTACATTAAAAAAGACGATCCCGTGAACTCCATAAATGATGCACTGGCCCAGAATTATCTGTTCGGAATCCTTCGGGAGAAGGACAGAGATAAGGCGGACGAGACCATCAAGCAGATCGAGTCTTCCGTCAGCGGTACGGTTCAGACGAAGGAATATGAGACGATCTTTGACGTGGCGAAAGCAATGAACGATTCGGAGATCCAGGGATTTATTGCCAGCTCGGCATTCGTATCGGCGCTGGACGGCTCTGAGGAATATCAGCATTTCTCTGACGGCCTGAAGATCATTCTGGAGAAGCAGATCGAGACGGTGGTTGAGAAGAAGGCGGAGGATAATCCGGAGAAGGAAGAGACTCCGAAGGCAGCGGGCTGCTTTGCGGTTTATCTCAGCGGTATCGATACCTTTGGTTCGGTATCAACAAAGAGCCGGAGTGATGTAAATATCATAGCTATCGTGAACCGGAACACACGTCAGATCATGCTGATCACCACACCGCGTGATTTCCACGTACCGCTTTCCATTTCCGACGGACATAAGGATAAGCTGACCCACGCAGGTATCTACGGTATCGAAGTTTCCATGGATACGTTGGAAATGATCTATGACGTAAACCTTGATTACTATGTGCGCCTGAATTTTTCGGGATTTATCAACATCATCGACGCGCTCGGCGGTATCGATGTTTATTCCCAGTACTCCTTCGGAACCCCGATGGAGACGGATTATTTCACCTATGAAAAGGGTATGAATCACCTGTACGGCAAGGCTGCACTGGCATTTGCCCGCGAGCGGCATTCCTTCGGCGACGGAGATTTCCAGCGCGGACGGAACCAGATGGAGGTTATCAAGGGCGTGATCAACGCACTGGAGTCCTCTCAGCTGCTGTATAATTTCAGCGAGGTTATGGAAGAACTGTCCAATACCTTTGAGACCAACATGACCAAGGATGAGGTCGGAGAGCTGGTTCAGGAAATGATCGAGTCCGACAAGAGCTGGAACGTTCTCAGCTACGAGGTCATGGGTTATCCGGATTGGGGCGTATGCTACACCGGCGGTGGTGAGGCCTCTGTGGTTACTCCGGAGTGGAGATGTGTGGATTATGCAAATGAACTTATCCGCCGGACACTGGATGGGGAGACCATGACGCAGGACGAAGTGAAGGAAAACGCTCCGAAGGGGAACTTCTAAAACGAAGTGCGCGAGACTGAAAACCAGGTGTAAGGCGTATAACTGACAGTGTGAGCGCATAATTAACGGAGCGCCGGAAGGCGCGAAGTATTGGATAGGAGAAAAAAATGAAAAAAGAACCGGTCCTGGTAGTTATGGCGGCAGGTATGGGAAGCCGTTTTGGGGGATTGAAGCAGGTGGCGTCCGTGGATACCATGGGACATGCACTGATGGATTATGCCATCTATGATGCATATCGCGGAGGATTCCGTGAGGTACTGTTCATCATCCGGCATGATTTTGAAAATGAATTTAAGATGAAGATCGGAAGCCGTGTGGAGCGGAAGATGAAGGTGGAGTATGTCTGCCAGGAGCTGAACATGCTGCCGGAGGGTGTGACGGTCCCGGAAGGACGCGAGAAGCCCTGGGGAACGACCCATGCTCTTTTCTGCTGCAGGGAAGCGCTGGCAGGACGTCCGTTCCTTACTATCAATGCGGATGACTATTACGGAGTGGATTCCTTTAAGCTGGCTTATGACTTCCTGACAAAGGAAGATGCAAAGGATACGGAACACGCCATTATCGGTTATGACGCGGTAAGAACACTTTCCGAAAACGGTACGGTTTCCCGTGGCATTTGCAAATGTGATGAGGAGAACCGGCTGCTCCGGATCGATGAGCGTAAGGAGATCGCACTGGAAGAAGGCGTCGGATATTTTACGCTGGATGGCGGTGAGAACTGGGAGGAGATTCCGGCAGGTTCCCTTGCATCCATGAATCTCTGGGCATTTCAGCCGGGCTTTATCAAGGATATATCCGAATCCTTCCCGGAACGGCTTCGGGCCGGCGTTCAGTCTAATCCGCTGAAATTCGAGGAGACGATATCCGAGGCGGTTCAGAACATGATGGAACGGGGAAAGGCGTCGGTGGTTGTACTTCCGACGAATGCTACCTGGTTCGGTATGACCTATCAGGAGGATATCCCGTCAGTCGTTGAGGCACTGCGTGTACTGACGGATGCGGGCGTATACCCCGATACAGTGTGGTAGAATTTTAGAAGCCCGTGGCGTCAGGATTGCGCCGCGGGCTTTTTTAAACGGAGTGCCTTTGGCACGAAGTATGTAAGGCGCGAAGTATGGAATAGAGGTCAAAATGGCAAGACAAAAGGAAATGAAGAACATACCGTTCTATGAGCGACCGTCTGCGGATCTTCTGTGCAAGGCGGCAGGACTACTGGCGGGTGCTTTCATGCTGGCTGCTCCTTTTCTTCGCTGGAGGTCCGTACACGTGAAAGCAGACGTACGGGTGAGCGAGGGCTTCTCGATGTTTGATGTGGTGAAGCGTGTCTTTTCTTCGGATTTCGCAGGTGAAAACGGCCAGCGAATGAAGATATCCCTCCTTCTGCTTTTGATGGCTGTATCGGCGGTGTGGGTGCTGTTCTTTGCATTCCGGGATCAGATCTGTCCCGAGAAACTGCGGAAGGTCGATAGTTTCGGGGAGCGGATGTTTGGAAGGTTTCGCCTGATCAGTCATCTTATGCCGATCGTGCTGGGAATATTAGCCGTGGTGCTGTTGGAACGGACTCTGGCGTACTCATTTCTCAGGGAAAGGCTGGAAATGACCTATATCGGCTGGCAGGGACTGATGATCAAGGGATATCATGATTGGAAGCTTCCCGGGCTGGGGTGCTGGTTCTTTTATCTGGGAATCACGCTCTACCTTTTCGCGGAGGGCTTCCGGTATCTGATCGAGACATTAAATGAGGACGACTGATCGAAGATGAATCGGTCATGGATGGCAGGCGTGGCCGTGGACAGGCAGACGGACTGCTCCTGTCATTCTTCCAGGATCAGATTCAGATCCTCGTAGAATCCGGGATAGGATTTCTGAACGGCCATGGGTTCCTTGATAACGACCGGTCCTGAGGTGCGCAGGGATGCTATGGCAGTTGCCATGGCGATCCGGTGGTCATTATGGGAAGATACCATTCCGCCGGGGAGTGTGCGCTTACCGGTGATCAGAAGGTATTCGCCGGAATCCGTCAAAACTTTGGCCTCTGCACCGAGGTTGGACAGCATTTCCAGAATCGTAGCTACGCGGTCGCTTTCCTTGATCCGCAGGCGTCCGATGTTCCGAATGGTGGTCGTTCCCTCCGCAAATGCGGCTATGACCGACAGGATCGGTACCAGATCCGGGATATCCGCGGCATCGATGTCGATTCCGTGCAATGTACCGCCGCAGACGGTGATATCGGAGAGACCTGAAGATGCGTCAACGTTCTCATCGGTGAATGTATCGACAAGGTCATGGGAGGGCTCTGTATGAACGCTTGCTCCGAAGCGCTGCAGCAGATCAAGGATCGCTTTATCTCCCTGTGCGGAGTTAAGATTGCACCCGGTTACCGTGACCGGGTTTTCGAGCAGTGCGCCGGCGGTCAGGAAGAATGCGGCATTCGACCAGTCTCCTTCCACAAGGCAGGTGGTGATGTCGAGGTTGGGTTCGTCCGGTCTGTCAGACGGATCACAGTTCGTGCTTTGAGGGGTCGTTTTTTGCGTAATCCCACTTCGGTGAAATGTCTGTCCTCCAGGAATATCGAAGAGAAGTGTGGCGTTGGGTACTGTATCCGGGGATGGCTCCGTACTGTGTACCGTGATCCCGAATTCCCGCAGCACCTGCAAAGTGATATCCACATAAGGCCGGGATTCGAGTTTTCCCGTGATCACCAGCCGGGAATCCTCTGAAAGAAGCGGGAGCGCGAAAAGCAGTCCCGTAATGTACTGGGAGGATACACCTCCGTCGATGGTGTAGGTCCCTGCGGTCAGCTGTCCGCCGATCAGGAGAGGGTTATCTCCCTGCGGAGACAGGATGGCGCCGTGGCGGCGCATTTCCTCATAAAGGGGAGACAGCGGACGCTGGGAGAGTCGGCCCTGCATGTGCAGAGATGCGTTCATTCCCAAAGCACCGAGTACCGGAAGAAGAAATCGCAGCGTGGAGCCGCTTTCTCCTACATTTAAAGAAACTGTTTTTGGCGCATTTTCTGTTGCACCTGCGCCCTTGGAATCCGAAGCGTGCGCATTGGACTGAGTTTTGCGGCTGCCTGCAAAGATACCCCGGCACAGAAACCCGTCCGCGGTCCTTGTGATCTCCGCGCCCATGGCCCGGAGGCAGTCCGCAGTGGCTTCAATGTCCTTTGAAGTCGTCGGGCAGATCAGCCGCACAGGCGCATCGGACAGCGCCGCAGCGATCAGAAGTCGGTGTGCATGGGACTTGGAAGGGATCGCAGCAACCGTTCCGCCGGGAATGTCCGCGGGATGTGTGATGAGGATCGTATTTCCTGCGAAGTCTATGTAGTTTGGAATGGGTGTAAGTTCCATATATTCTATTTCCCGTCTACGGCTTCCTTGGCCATCTTTCCGTCATGGAGCAGATTCCATAACCTGTCCCGGTCTTCTTCCTTCAGCGCGTCCCGGTATTCTCCCAAAGCCTGGATGAAAGCATCCAGCTCCTTGATCAGGTTGTCCCGGTTATCCATGAAGATCTCGGTCCACATGGTCTCATTCAGCCAGGCAACGCGTGTCATGTCCTTGTAACTGCCGGCGGAGAAGCCACGGTGACTCAGAGCGGTGGGGCTCTTCATGTAGGCGTTGGAAACGATATGCGCCAGCTCCGAGGTGAAAGCGATCATTTCATCATGCTTTTCTGCAGAGCAGATCGTGATCCTGCCGAAACCGCAGGGTGCGAAAACGGCTTTCGCCGTAGCCAGGGTATCGAATTCCGTAACGTCATCCGGAACCAGGATCATGGAAGCTCCCTTAAAGAGATTTCCGGTGCTGTGCTTATAGCCGGAGGTCTTCTTGCCGGCCATGGGATGACCGCCGATAAATGTAAATCCGTGATCGGCCGCAACCGGGAACAGCGCCTTGCAGACATTTCTCTTGAGGCCGCCGGTGTCGATCACGTAGGCCTCCGGGCGGATACGGTCAGCGACGGACTTTATATAGTCAATGATGGCTTCCGGATAGAGAGCGACCAGAATAAGATCGCATTCCGGGATCTTTTCATCGGTCAGTTCTCCGTCCAGCGTGCCGTCCTCTATGGCAGCGGCCAGAGCATCAGGATCCTTGTCCGTACCGTAGATAACGCAGTTGGTATTCTCCCGATAGGCTTTTGCATAGGAACCGCCGATCAGGCCGAGGCCGACAACGCCGATGGTGTTTACATTTGCAAGAGAAAAATCAAGTTCCATAATGATATCCGATCCTTGTATTCTTGGTGTCGGGCAGGAGCGGTGTATACCTGCCGTCAGCTGGCTGGTACTTTTTCACGTTAAAGTGAAAAAGTATATGACCTAATATAGCATATCATCTCTGAAAATACAAGATGTCGTTGCAAATTGCATTTTTCCGTGATAAGGTTGTCGCATGAGTCAAAGTGAGCGAAAATTTCATATCCGTCGTCCTTCCGATCACAGCATAGGGATCATGTGTGTGATCATCGCAGCCTTCGGGTTCTCGCTGATGACATTCTTTGTGCGGCAGTCGGGGGACCTTCCGACGCTGCAAAAAGCTTTCTTTCGAAATGCGTTCGCGGCGTTGATCGCCGTCATATCGTTGGTGGCTTCCCATGTTCGGGAGAAGCGGGAGCTGACGATGGCCGCAGCCGCAGATCCGGGACATTTTGTGCCAGTGGCCACAGGCCGGCGGCGGTTCATCACTCCCGGGTGTGGAAGAGATATCTTCTTTCGGTGTTTGTTCGGAACCTCCGGCATGATCGCGAATTTCTACGCGATTGACCGGCTGGGGATCGCGGATGCAAATATGCTGAATAAGCTCTCACCCTTCTTTGCGATACTCCTGTCTATTCCTATATTAAGGGAGAAGCCTTCCAAAGTGGACTGGGCCAGCGTGCTGATCGCTTTTCTGGGGGCACTTCTGATCATCCGTCCCGGAACGAACCTTGCTCTGATCCCGGCACTGCTGGGAGTTTACGGCGGTTTCGGAGCGGGAACTGCATACGTTTTTGTACGTTCTCTGGGGCGAAAGGGGGAGCGTACCACGGTGATCGTTCTCTGCTTCTCGCTCTTTTCCTGTCTGGTATCGGCGCCGCAGCTGATCTTTGCGTTTCATCCGATGACAGGGCAGCAGTGGCTGTGCCTCTGTATGGCCGGGGTTTCGGCTGCCATCGGACAGTTCGGGATCACAACGGCTTACAAGTTTGCTCCGGCGAAGGACATTTCCGTGTTTGATTATACGCAGGTGGTCTTTGCGGCGATCCTGGGAATGCTGTTCCTCGGAGAGACGCCGGTCCCTCTCAGTATTCTCGGTTACTTCATTATAATAGGGACGGCATTCTTCCGGTGGCATCTGGCCAGGCGGAGGCATACGGCGGCGACATGAGTCAATCTGCCGAACAAAGCAACAGGTTGTTTCGGCATCCCCTGAAATGGGCTACTATATCTTGTGGTTTCGGGAAATGCGAAACCAAGTCCAATCATGGATTCTGTTACACAAAAACGGTTTCCGGGCACAAGGATTGTGCATACTGACAAAATAACGAAAATGTGTTGCGCTTTTTAGACAATAGTGATAAACTGTTGAAAGTCGCAAATAAGGCCCATATTTTCAGGGGGTAAATTCAAGGAGGATTATGAAATGAAGAAGCAATTCAAGTTTGTTGCACTTGCAGCTGCTCTTGTAGCTACTTCCGTAGTTCCGGCTTTCGGCGCTGATGCAGCTGTAAGCGGAAAGTGGAAAAAGGATAAGAAGGGCTCCTGGTATCAGTTCGCAGACGGCACCTATGCTCAGAAGGAGTGGGTCGGTGGTTACTGGCTGAGAGCTAACGGCTACTGGGATGGTGTAACAACCAAGGCTAAGTGGACCAAGGACGGCAAGGGCTGGTGGTATGGCTACAAGGGATGGTTTGCTAAGAAGAAATGGCAGAAGATCGATGGTGAGTGGTACTACTTCGATGAGGAAGGCTATGCACTGACCGATCAGTACGCATCCGGCTACAAGTTCAACAGCGATGGCGTTATGGTTGATGAGGGCTATGGCTGGCATCTTGTCTCCAAGGGAGAGAACGAAGGCAAGTGGTGGTATGGTAAGAGCGGTAAGAAGGGCGAGTATGTAGCAGACGGCTGGTACATGATCGGCCACAAGACATACCATTTCGATGAGACAGGATATCTTGATACATGGACCATCAAGGAGATCGATGGCACGATCTATGCATTCGACTCCAATGGTAATGCGAAGCCGCAGACAGTTGTTACTCCGGCTGAGACCATCGAAGGAAGCATCGAGTTCTATGTAACAGATAAGAACCGTGAGGACGCTGCAATCGATATGGACCTGTTCCTGACCATGGCTACCGAGCCGGGTTCCGAGAAGGTTATGTATGTTGACGGCGTGAAGAAGACCATCAAGCATGTGGCTGGTGAAGAAGACTACATCGCAATCGATGATGAGCCGCTGATTGATTACGTTAAGAGATCCACAACCAAGAAGGTTGTTGTTACAGGCGCAGGTACTACCTCGAAGCTGTTCGATGCACTGGCTGTATCCGGACTGGCAGATGGTCAGAACTACAACTACAAGGTAGTGATCGGTGGAACAACATTCAGCAAGTTTGCAGTTTCAGACAACAAAATGACCTTTACAGCTGACAAGGCTGGTTACAAGGCTCTGATCGATCTGGATGAGAACCTTTGCTACTTCCACAATAATGTAACAACCAAGGGCTTCTATGTAGATCTGGCTGAAGCAGGCGTGATCGATGATGAGAAGACCGAAGTTAAGACAGTTGAGTTCCCGGAGCGCGATGCTGTAGAATAATTAAAAATTATTCAGAATCAACAGTATCGTAATCAGAAGAATTAAAGAGTAATCAATGGATTAAGCTGTTAGGCGGGCACGCTTAACAGCTTAATTCTCTGTTACAGAAAAATAAGATCAGAAAAATAAGATCAGAAAAAAAACGGAAGTGTAAAACAGGGACGGGCAGATGCAGCAACAGCGGAGAATTACAGGACGGATCAAACATATATGGGTCGGATTAGTGCTTCTGGTAGTCGGTGTTTTAGCCCTTTCATCTCATACCGTCTGGGCCGGAGATATCAATGACGCCGAGGCCGGTGTCATCTCGGCGGCCAGCGGAACCTTTGAATATGAAGGAAAGACCTATCGGGCCTATTCCAGTTATATCAATGATCTGTATGCCTATCTGTCGAGGGATGGTGTGAACCTTTCCCCCGGACAGGCAAAGAAGGCGATCAACTACATTTACAGTCACGTATCAACCGGTCTGAAGCGTGGGTACATCTATGAAGTTGGCGGGAAAAATGATCCGAATGCAACAACGGAGAAAAAGACCGGCGACACGCAGCGTACCGAGACAACCCAGACCACACAGTCTACCGAAGGCATGTCACAATCCGGAACGGATGCGACGGAAGGAACGGAAGCCACGGAGACAGCAGAATCTGCATCCGAGACAGAACAAAACACGGAAGGATCTTCTTCCGGACGGTCCTCGGAGAGAAACTCCGGGACATCGGAGGAAGGCTCTACAAAATCGGAAGAGGAAGAGGATTCTGAGGTCGAGGAGATCTTTTCGAAGATCGAAGGGAATCAGGCAGACAAAGAGGCCATCAACCAGCGCGTGAAACCGGAAGATGCTGACGTAAAGGCAGAGATCCGTGAAGAATCCATCGTGATCGACACGGGGGACGGAGACCCCATCGAGCTGGACAGCAACAAACAGATCGTTCCGCCGGCATGGCCGCGGATCCTGGTGATCGTTGCGGCTGTTACACTGGCAGTAACAGTGCTCATGTGTCTGATCCTCATCTTTAAGAAGTGTATGCGCTTCGGCAAATCCGACCGGAAGAAGCCGATGCACGGACACAGAAAGAGAAGAAGGATCCGTAAGATCTGTCGTAGGATCCTCACGGTTACCACAGCCGTGAGTGTTGCCGGAGTATTCCTGCTGTTGTCGTTGTTCGTGATCGTCTTTAACAACAACCGTATCCTGCAGAGTGTACAGAGCAGTGGTTATTATCGCCACGCCTATATTGAGTATCTGGCGGATCAAGGCAGAGGAGAAGACGGTAAAGTGACCGAGGCTCCTGCCGGAGAATCCGCAGAGTCAACAGAAACACTGAATGCTGAGACTCAGACTGAGACTCAGACTGAGTCTCAGAAAGAAGAAACAGGAAATGATGTACAGGGTTCGTCATCTAATTCGAAGATCCTGTCGTATGATGATTTTGTTATCCGTGAGAAGCAGGCCACAGAGCAGCTGCTCCAGGGTAACCGGGATGTGACATATCAGCAGAGCAATGTGGCTCCGTATGTCCTTCGTCTTAAGGAAGACCTGCAGTTTGCCATGATCCTCGGCATGATCCTGTTCGGACTCAGCATGGTCCTGGGCTGCATCTTTACGATCTTCATGGATCTCCGGCGTGATCGGGGTATCCGGATGATCGCGGTTTCAGAACTGATCGGAACTGCATTTGCCGGAATTCTGACCATCCTTTTGCTGGTTTGGAACCCTGCAAAGCATCTGTTTATTGAACCGGATTATCTGTATGTATTCTTTAAGAATCATGTTGACTGGATGATCCGTGTACTTTCCGTTATCACTGTCTTCGGGCTTGTGATCGGAATGTCGCTGATCGGACTGTATTTTAGCAAGAGAAAAGAGAAGATAAACTGATATGGAACTTTTCGACATGCATTGCCATTTGCTTCCCGGCGTGGATGACGGCTCGAAGAATATGGAAATGACGCTCGATATGCTCCAGATCGCATATGAGGAGGGGACGAGGAAAATACTTTTTACGCCCCACTATATGATCGGACGGAACCATTACCGGAAGGCAGAGGAACTGGATGCCCGCTTCGAAGAAGTGAAGGCGGTTGCCGGGGAACGTTATCCCGACATGGAGTTTTATCTCGGAAATGAGATCCTTTACGAGGAGGGCGTGGTCGATCTTCTGAAGAGCGGTGAGATCCATACCATGAACAATACCCGATATGTTCTGGTGGAGTTCAACGTACGTACTCCTTTCCGTCAGATCAGAGAAGCGATCCGGCTCATTTCAGAGGCCAGATACCGGCCTATCATAGCGCACGTGGAGCGTTATATCAGCCTGGTAAAGCGGATAGAACGGATCGAGGAATTGCTGGATATGAAAGCACTTCTTCAGATGAACATCTCCAGTGTGGAAGGTGGCTTCCTGAATGAGAGCAAGCGATGGTGCAGAAAGCTTGTTAAGGAAGGCTACATTACATTTTTTGCTACGGATGCTCACAATGTAGACAGCCGTGCCCCCTATACTCAGGATTTTATTCCCTGGATTCGGAAACATTGCGGGGATGAAGATGCTGCATTCATGCTGCACGGTGCCGCAGAACAGATGGTGCAGGGCAAATATATTGATTGAGACCACACGGAGTGCGTGAGCACGAAGTGTGGAACTCCACGGAGTGCGATAGCACGAAGTGTGGAATCCACGGAGCGCGAAAGCGCGAAGTGTGCAATAAGAGGAGAAACCATGGAAGAAAGATACGAAGAAACAGAGATTGACCTCGTCGAGGTCTTCCACGCGTTATTGTCCAAGATCTGGCTCATTATACTGCTTGTTGCATTGGGCCTTGGACTTATGGTAGGCTATACCATGTTGTTCGTGAAGCCGACCTACAGCAGTTCGTCTACCATTTATATTCTGTCAAAGAGCACCAGCATCACAAGCCTGGCAGATTTCCAGATCGGAACTCAGCTGACGCAGGACTATAAGGTTATCATCACCAGCCGTCCGGTTTTGGAGGAGGTAGTCCAGAATCTCGGGCTGAATATGACCTATGAAGGTCTGAAGAGTAAGATTTCCGTTAATAATCCGGACAACACCCGGTTCCTGGAGATCACTGTCAAGGATAATGATGCGTATCTTGCAAAGAAGATCGTTGATGAATTGACGGATGTATCCGTAGCGAAGACGGCCGAGGTTATGGAGACGGATCCGCCGAACATCATGGATTATGGCCAGCTGCCGGACAAGCCGATCGCTCCGAGCATGAAGAAGAACGGCATTATCGGTGCGCTTTTAGGCTTTGTACTTGCCTGTGCGATCATCATCATTCAGTACATGATGAATGATTCCATCAAGAACGGTGAGGATGTTGAGAAGTACCTGGGTCTGAATGTCCTTGGTATGATCCCGCTGGAAGAGGGTGTTTCCAAGCGTAAGACACACGGACGTGACCAGTCCGGGAGGAACAAAACAAAAGGAAGAAAAGGAGTGGCATAGTCCATCCGGTTCCTGAACGCACGAAGAACAAATCAAATCTATTATCAGACAAGGAGAATTCCCTTGGAACAACAGATTATTTTCGAAAATAAGAAAGAACTGGACTTCAAAACAAATGAAGCCTATAAGCGCGTTCGTACGAATATCACCTTTTCAGGCGAGGATATCCGCGTGATCGCAGTCACCAGTTCCATTCCGAATGAAGGAAAATCAGAGGTGTCATTCCGCCTTGCTGAGTCTTTTGCAGAGGACGGCAAAAAGGTGCTGTTTATCGATGCGGATATTCGTAAATCCGTTACGGTAGCGCGGTATGGCGTCGATAAGGAGACAAAGGGTCTGTCCCACTATCTCTCCGGACAGACAAAGGAACTGGCCGATATCATTTATGAGACGAACATTTCCAACCTGTCCATCATCTTTACCGGAGCGAAAGCACCGAACCCGGCAGAGTTGCTGGGTCGTCCGAGATTTGCAAAGATGATCGAGACCCTCAGGGAGCAGTATGACATGGTCGTGATCGACTGCCCGCCGCTTGGATCTGTCATTGATGCGGTTCTGGTTGCAAAGAACTGTGACGGAACGATCCTTGTAATTGAGTCGGATGCGATCAGTTATAAACTGGCTCAGAGCGTTAAAAAGCAGCTGGATCAGAGTGACTGCAAGATCCTCGGTGTCATTCTGAACAAAGTTCAGACCAGCGGCAAGGGTTACTATGGTTATTATAAGGGCTATTATGGCTATTATGATGACTATGGGTATGGCGACGAAGCCGGCGGTAAAAAAGGTAAAAAGGGTAAGGAATCCGATAAGAAATCCGATAAGAAATCCGATAAGAAATCTGATCAGAAATAGTTACTCTTTTTAATATCGTATTTGCGACTGCGAGGGAAGGGTCAGTTAGAACGGCTGATTCCTTCCCTTGTTTCAAATATGAAAGCGTAATATAGGGGGCACCTAGATGAGTAATATAGCACTAATTATTGCAGGCGGATCGGGAAACCGTATGCATCAGGACATTCCGAAACAGTTTTTGACAGTTAACGAAAAACCGGTGATCGTCTATACGCTGGAAGCATTTCAGAGCCATCCGGAGATCGACGCCATAGCGGTTGTCTGTATCGCAGGCTGGGAACAGGTACTCCGGGCTTATGCGAAGCAGTTTAATATCACGAAGCTGCAGCATGTGATCCCCGGCGGGGAGAACGGACAGGGTTCCATTCGGAACGGGGTATATGCGCTTGAAGAATTGTACGATCCCGATGATCTGGTTCTGATCCATGACGCGATCCGTCCCATGGTATCGGCAGAGATCATTTCCGATAATATCCGTGTGGCACGGGAAGAAGGAAATGCCATTACAGTTATCCCATGTGCGGAGGCCATGATGCAGACTGAGGACGGGCATGTATCGGTCGGCAGCTATCCCCGTGACCGCCTGAAAAGGACGCAGACGCCTCAGGCATTCCGGATCGGAGAACTGGCAGAGCTGCACCGGAAGGCACTGGAAGCCGGGATCACGAATTCCGTGGCTTCCTGCACACTGATGATCGAAATGGGAAAGCAGGTGTATTTCTCTGCGGGGTCGGAGAAGAACATTAAACTGACGACCGTGGAGGATCTGGATATCTTCAAGGCGCTTCTGGCGGCAAAACGCGCGGATTGGTTGAAATAGTGATTATGAGCCGGCTTCCCTGGCCGGCTCATAAGGCAGACAAATCAGAGCGGAGCACGGACTCGAACGAAGGATAATGGCATATCTGTGATAGATACGTGCGAAGTGATGATTTCACGGAGCGCGTAAGCGCGAAGTGTGGAATAGGAGCATATTATGATCTACAGCAGTACACGTTGGTTTAAGGATATCGATCTGGTAACGGAGCGAGCCCTTCCCTTCCTCGGAGAACTGGCAGGGAAGTCGGTCATGATCACCGGCGCGGCCGGCCTGGTGCTCTCTCCGGTGGTGGACATTCTGATCCGTTACAACGAGACCCATGACACTCCCATCCGCATCCTTGCGGCGGGGCGGTGGCTGAAGGAGATGACCGACCGTTTCGGAGACTACTGTGAGAAACCGTATTTTCAGTTTGTGGTCTATGATGCATCCCGTACGGACAACGATATCAGGGAACATGCGGATTACATCATTCACGGTGCAAGCAATGCATCTCCCGACATGATCGTGAAGGAACCCGTGGAAACCATGATGAGCAACTTTACAGGCATGAAATACCTGCTGGACGTGGCGAAGACCTCCGGCACGAAGCGCCTGCTTTATATCAGCTCCAGTGAGGTCTATGGTAAAAAGGAAGGGGATCAGCCTTACCGCGAAGGAGAGTACGGGTATATCGACCTTCTCTCACCGAGAAATTCTTACTCCGTCGGGAAACGCGCGGCGGAGACCCTCTGCGCGTCCTATGCGGACGAATACGGCGTGGAATCCGTGATCGTAAGACCGGGACACATTTACGGTCCCACCGCATCTCCCGTGGACAAACGTGTGGCTTCTGCCTGGGCTTATGCCGTGGCACGGGGCGAGGATATTGTAATGAAGAGCGACGGCGCACAGATCCGGAGCTACTGTCATTGTCTGGACTGCGCAACTGCTATTCTGACGGTTCTCCTGCGTGGGGAAAACATCCACGCTTACAACATCTCCAATCCGGATGCCATTGTCAGCATCCGTGAGATGGCGGAGCTTCTCACAAAATCAGCGGGGGTCACGCTTCGGATGGAGCTTCCCACGGAGGAAGAGAGAAAGGGTTTTAACCCCATGGCCAATTCCTCCCTGGACAGTACCGGCCTGGAAGGACTGGGCTGGAAGGGGTGCTTCGATGCTCCCACAGGCTTCGCGGAAACGGTGGAGGTTCTGCGGGAAATCCTGTGAAATGACGGAAGAGCAATACGCAAATGGAGTATTGTGCAATCCTTATATAAGACATATATAAGAATAGAAAGATCCGCTCATGAGTTACATGGGCGGATCTTTCTTGTTCACGAAAATAATTCTTGACAATTATGTGAACAAGAGTATAATACGAACTGACTGTTCACGAAAGGGAGAGTTCTATTTTTAATGAACAAACAGGAAGCGGACATCTTAATACTGCTGGCAGAAACGCCTTTCGAGAACCAGCGCGTGTTGTCGGAGCGTTCCGGCAGGTCACTGGGGTCGATCAATAAGTCCCTGAAAACCTTGAAGGAAGCAGGCTATCTTACGGAAGATTACAGACTGACAGAGCAGGCGGAGCAGGAATTTGCGGCAAAACGGCCGAGACGGGCTGTGATCCTGGCGGCAGGCTTCGGCATGCGTATGGTGCCGATCAATCTGACCAGTCCCAAGGCCCTGCTCACGGTACGGGGACAGCGGCTGATCGAGCGGCTCATCAGTCAGCTTCAGGAGACCGGGATCACGGACATTACCGTGGTGGTAGGTTTTATGAAGGACCAGTTTGAGTATCTGATCGATACCTATGGCGTGAAGCTTCTTGTGAATTCCGAATACAGTACGAAGAATAACCTCCATTCCATGGCGCTTGTGGCAAAGGCTGCAAAGCGGCTGTTTCGTCCGTCAGGGAAGACGGTGCAAAGCGGTGATGCGGCAGTGAAGGACGGCAACCTCTACATCGTCCCCTGCGACCTCTGGTGTGAGGAAAATCCTTTCCGAAAAAACGAACTGTACTCCTGGTATATGATGGCTGAGGAGGAAGATCCGGACAGTGGAATGCGGATCAATCGCAAAGAAGAAGTGGTTCGCTGCAAAGCAGATGAGGCCGGCCAGAGGATGGTCGGGATCAGCTACCTTACAAAGGAAGATTGGGATGGCCTGAAAGAAAAGCTGCTGGCGATGGACGGAAATCACCGCTATGATGACCTCTTCTGGGAGGAAGCCTTCTTTACAGAACAGGATCGGATGAGAGTAGCAGCCCGCAGTGTCTCGGGAAAAGGACTTGTCGAGATCAACACCTACGAGCAGCTTCGGGATCTGGATGCAGGCTCCGGTCATTTAGCTTCGGAAGCGATCCGCGTGATCGCGGCGCATTTCCAGGTGCCGGAGTGGCAGATCACGGACATTTCCATGCTGAAGAAGGGAATGACCAATCGTTCCTTCCTCTTCAGCATCGGCGAGAAGAAATATATCATGCGTATCCCCGGCGAGGGAACAGAGCTTCTGATCAACCGCGAGGAAGAGGCGGAGGTGTTCCGGGCGATCAGTGGAAGAGGCTTCTGTGATGATCCGGAACTGATCCTTCCGGAGCGGGGATATAAGATCACGCGGTATCTGGACGGTGTCCGGACCTGTGATCCGGAGAATGAAGAGGAGCTTCGGAAATGCATGACGCTGCTGCACAGACTGCATGACATGCATCTGACGGTGGATCATAGCTTTGATATTTATGCACAGATGGAATTCTACGAAAGTCTGTGGGAAGGCGAACCTTCCATTTACGCGGACTACACGGAAACGAAGAAAAAGGTATTGGAGCTGAAGGATTACATCGACAGCCAGCCGAAAAATCTGTGCCTGACCCATATCGATGCCAACTGCGATAATTTCCTCTTTTATGAGAAAGACGGGATGGAGCGGCTGCAGCTGACAGACTGGGAATACGCCGGGATGCAGGATCCGCATGTGGACATTGCAATGTTCGGCATCTACTCCCTCTACGAAAAGGACGCCATGGACCGGCTGATCGATATCTATTTCGCGACGGATACGGATGGCGTGGAAGATAAAAACATCCCATCGGCGATCCGGGCAAAGATCTACTGCTACGTTGCGGCCTGCGGACTGCTCTGGAGCAACTGGTGTGAATATAAACGCAGGTTCGGCGTGGAATTCGGAGAATACAGTCTCAGGCAGTACCGGTACGCAAAAGAGTATTACCGGTACGCGAAGGAGATCATCGATCATGAGTAACACAGAGGAAATAATCAAAGAAGCGCCGCACGTTGTGAAACGGGCGATCATCATGGCGGCGGGCCGGGGAGAGCGGATGCATCCCGTTACGCTGACAACGCCGAAGCCGCTGGTCCGGGTAAACGGATATCGGATGATCGATACCGTGATCGAGGCGCTGCATAAGAACGGGATCTATGAGATCTACGTGGTCGTCGGATATAAGCAGGAACAGTTCCTGTCTTTGCCGCAGGAGTACGAGGGACTGGTTTTGATCCACAATCCCTACTATGACACGTGCAACAACATTTCCTCCTTGTATATGGCGAGGGAGCACCTGGAAGACTGTATCATCCTGGACGGGGACCAGATCATTTACAATCCTGAGATTCTGACACCGGAGTTTGAACGGTCCGGCTACAACGCCGTCTGGACCGAGGAACCGACGAAGGAATGGCTGATGACCGTAAATGAGGACGGCATCGTGACCGACTGTTCCAGAACCGGCGGGACGCATGGCTGGCAGCTTTACAGCATCAGCCGATGGACGGCAGAGGACGGGGCACGGCTTCGAAAACATCTGGAAACGGAATTCGAAGAGCGGGAAAACCGTCAGATCTACTGGGACGATGTGGCCATGTTCTGTCATCGGGAGGAGTACAGTCTCGGGATCAGGGAAATGCACCGCGGGGACATCATCGAGATCGACGATATGGAAGAGCTGATCGCGATGGATCCGACTTATGCGTAAGGGGGACATATTATCATGAAGCACGGACTCGAATAAAAAGGGAAATTAATCCGTGCGGCATGACGTAATAGAGTTTAGAAAGGGGCAACAAGAAAGTGAGCAACAAGAGTAATCCAAAACAGACAAACAGTGCACCGGCGGAGGGTAAGCTGGGCAGCACCATGACAGCGAAGGGCGGTCTGAAGCGGATCGATCCGTGGACCACGGTCGTCCCGTTCATAGCCATCGCGGTGCTATGTATCTTCTTTTTCACAAAGCCGGAGGGATCAACGGAAGTTATCGATAAGATCCGCGGATTTCTCGGAGATTCCTTTGGATCCTACTATCTGATCATCGGTCTCGGTGTTCTGATCGTATCGCTCTGGATCTCCTATTCCCGGATCGGCAAGATCCGTCTGGGCGGACAGGATGCAAAGCCGAAATTCAAGTTCTGGAAATGGGGCGCCATGGTATTCACCTGCGGCCTGGCTGCGGATATCCTGTTCTATTCCTTCTGTGAATGGATCTACTACTCTCAGGAATCTCACGTACAGGATCTGGGTACGACCCAGGAATGGGCACAGACCTTTACTCTGTTTCACTGGGGACCGATCCCCTGGGCATTCTACGCGGTTCTGGCAGCGGCATTTGGTTTCATGCTGCATGTCCGTGGTAAGAAGAAACAGAAATATTCGGAGGCATGCCGCCCGATCCTCGGAAAATGGACAGACAAAGCTCCCGGCAAGCTGATCGATGTGCTTGCAGTCGTTGCGCTGATCGCAGGATGTGCCACCACATTTTCCGTAGCTACCCCGCTTCTGTCTGAGGCGCTGTCCGATCTCTTTGGGATCGAGAGCTCCAAATATATCACCATCGGCATTCTGCTGCTGACCTGCTGCCTGTACACCATCTCCGTTATGAGAGGTCTGAAGGGTATCTCCATGTCGGCGCAGATCTGCATGATCCTGTTCATCGCGCTGCTGGCGTACGTCTTCTTCTTCGGCGGACAGACCCGCTACATCGTGGAGACCGGCGTGCAGTCACTGGGTAACATGGTACAGAATTTCTTCGGACTTTCCACGTATACCGATGCCCTCAGGGAGAACAACTTCCCACAAAACTGGACGATCTTCTACTGGGCTTACTGGATGGTATGGTGCGTGGCTTCTCCGTTCTTCATGGGAAGCATCAGCAAGGGCCGTACGGTCAAGCAGGTTATCATGGGAACCTATATCTTCGGTCTGCTGAGTACCTTTGTATCCTTCATTATCCTCGGAAACTTCGGTATGGGACAGCAGCTGACAGGCAAATTCGATGCCATCGGCCTTTACACGACCTGCGAGAACCTGTATCAGACCGTTGTAGCGATCATCCATACACTGCCGGTACCGCAGCTGGTACTCATCGTGCTGATCATTTCCATGATCGCATTCTACTCCACCAGCTTCGACAGTAT
Organism: Eubacterium sp.; assembly: GCA_024681515.1. Classification (GTDB taxonomy): domain Bacteria; phylum Bacillota; class Clostridia; order Lachnospirales; family Lachnospiraceae; genus Eubacterium_Q. The sequence continues at coordinate 24,037 of JAILAR010000129.1, forward strand.
CACTCTGGTAGCTTCGCAGTACAGCTACAAGGAATTTGAGGGGGACGAGGAACCCAGCAAGAAGGCCCGTCTGTTCTGGGCACTGCTGCTGATCCTGCTCCCCATCGGACTGATCTTCAGCGACAGCTCCATGGCGAACATGCAGTCCGTAAGTATCATAGCGGCGTTCCCCATCGCGCTGGTCATCGTACTCATCATCGCGGCCTTCATCAAGGATGCGAAAATGTATGCGAATGAGATCCATCTGCCCGAGTAAGTGTGGGTGTCAAAGTTAATGACATTTAGAAAATCGGATAAGAGAAAAGAAGTACGGTGTGCCCTGGAAGTTGTCAGGCTACACCGTACTTTTTAATTGAATAAAATAACAACTGCATATGGATCGTACAGGAATTATATGATGACAGGGCTACTGTCTTACCGCTGCGCTTGGGATCGGAAAGGGACGTCCGTGCGCAGCCTGTTCCATCCGCGGTGCATGCCTGTGCATGATCCGGAAGTAAGTGATCATATTCATCAGCATGGCACCGGACCAGGCAGCAACCTCTGCCCATGCGGTGGTCTGGAAACCGACGGTCTTTATGAATGCGGCGATGACGAAGATGCGGAGGACCATTTCCAGGATTCCCGAGCACATGGGGAGAAGCGGGAAGCCCATTCCCTGGCAGGCGCTGCGGAATACAAAGAGGAAATCCACGAAGATGAGCGCGACGCCGGTCAGCGGAAGGTAGTTCTCTACCAGTGCGATGGCTTCCTCGCCGTCCAGCAGGAACGTTGCCAGCTGGTGAGAGAAGAAGATCATCAGACTGCCCAGAAGCAGGTAGGCAACCAGTGCCACCCGAAGGCAGACGCGGAGCCCTTCCCGGATCCGGCCGTATTCCTTTGCACCGAAGTTCTGGCTGGCATAGGCGCTCATGGCGTTGCCCACCGTGAAAGCCGGGTTCATAAACAGGTTGTTGTATTTGCTGCAGACGGAATACGCGCTGGTGTAGACCACGCCGTAGCCGTTTACGAAGAACTGAACCACCATGCAGCCGATGGCTGTGATGGAGTTCATAAATGCCATGGGCAGACCGTTCTTCAAAAGACCGGTATACAGGGAACGTTCATTTCGAAAGTCCTCTCTTTTCAGACGGATCATTTCGATCTTACGGAGCTGCCGGACACAGATCAGTGTGGAAACGACCTGGGAGATCACGGTTGCAAGGGCTGCCCCCTCCACGCCGGTATGCAGTATGAAAATGAAGAAGGAATCCAGTCCCAGATTCAGGACCGAGGAGACCAGGATCGCTTTCAGCGGTGTTTTGCTGTCTCCCAGAGACCGCAGCATGCCGGAGGAAATGTTATAGGCGATGGCCGAGAACAGTCCGGCAAAGATCACGCGGCCGTATCTCAGGCTGTCATCCATGATCACCTCATCCGTCTGCAGCAGCCGAAGTGCGGAGGGAAGCAGTAACATACTGAGGACGGTCAAAAGTACCGTCAGTGCCAGAGCCAGCTGGATCGTGGCTGCGATGTTCCGGCGGAGCCGGTCATACTGCTTCGCGCCGAAGCTCTGGGCGATCATGATGCCGAATCCGTTGGAGAGTCCCAGAGAAAATCCGATGATCAGGAAGAAGAGGGAACCCATATTTCCTACGGCAGCAAGCGCGTTGTCGCCGAGGCCGTTCCCTACGATCAGTGTATCCACAAAATTATAGAGCTGCTGCAGCATGCTGGTCATGAGCAGCGGCCAGAAGAATCCCATGATGAGCCGGGCCGGACTGCCTTTTGTGAAGTCAGAGACCAGGCTTTTCTTTTTTGTCTTTTTCATAGAATTTTCAATAGAATTATCCATAAAAGCCCCTTTATTATAATCATCATAATTGTTTTGATTCTGTCTGCAGGAATCGCGCAGCTTCAGCGATTCGCTGTGAAACGCATTATACTCCGTCCTAAATATTTGTTTTATAAATCCATACGTTCTTTTACAAAAATATGGCATGATGTTCGCATATGTGGTATGATGAAAATGCAGTATTTAAAAGCGTTTGTTTTTGTGTCAATCTTCTGTTATTTTCATGGGCTTCAGGCCTTCGGAGAACGTGATCGAAATCGATCGGAAGAGCAAAAAACAGGGGGATCATATGAACACGAATCGGGAACTGGATTATCGTTTATACCTCCAGCGGGATGAGGAGTTTGTCCGCACGGATGTCCGGAAGGAATTCTCCCGCTATGAGACCATTGTCAGCGGAAATGTGGAGCAGGTGAAGAAGAACTACGCGGAGGTACGCAAGGACTTTTTTGCCGGTAAGGGTGTGCTCTCGAAGAATCCCCTTCGGAACAGCATCTACCATCTGGTGGTGTCCGTAGGCGTGCTCGCGCGAATGTGCGTGGAGGCGGGACTTCCCCACTCGGAAGCCTACACCATCAGCGACATTTATATTCAGAAAGCCGACGAAACGAAGGATGTGGAGGCGGTGCTGGATCTCATCGGACAGGCACAGATCGATTTTGCGGAGCGGATGCGGAAGCTCCGGAAGACTGTCGGCAAGTATTCCCTCTACGTGCGCCATGCCATCGATTATATCTACGACCATTTGCATGAGCCTTTGAAAATGGAAGACCTTGCGAAGGTAGAAGGACTCAGTCCCGGCTATTTCTCCAAGCTTTTTGCAAAGGAGGTCGGTACTACGGTGAAGGCCTATATCCTGCAGGTCAAGGTGCGCACGGGCGCGAATATGCTGGGGAATCTCGATTATTCCATTTCCGACATCGCATATTCCCTAGGGTTCTCCTCCCAGAGTGCGTTCACCACGGCCTTCAAACAGCTGATGGGAAAGACGCCTGCGGCTTATCGAAGTGAGATGGACTATATCCGGATGGGATAGACAGGCTTCGAATCCCGCCCGGTCTTGACACGGAATGATCGATAACGTAGAATGAAATCTGATCTTGAACAAAGCATAGACAGGCGGAACAACTATGAAGAATATCGCGGCGATCGTGATAATCCTGGCTCTCTGTGTGGAACTCTACTTTGCCACCGCAGGAAGCAGGCATAAAAGAAAAAAATTGCTGAAGGGATGGAATCCGGCGAAGGGCACCATTCGCAGCATCGAAAAGGTACAGGATAACGTCGGAGCCAGCCGGAAATCGTATCTGGAACTCACCATTGAAGCCGAGAGCGGCCATACCGTTTACGAACGGATCCCGCCGGGAATGTGCCTTTACGAGGTGGGCGAAGAAGTGGATCTGATGGAGAAGGACGGCTATCATAAGTTCCGCGGAAATGACCGCGTGGATGCCCGGGGAAAGAAGGAGCTGTTTTGGGGGACGGTGCCTATGCTGGTGCTGGTGGCTGCCATCGCGGCGCTGAGTTTTTTCTTTTGATAAACCGATATATGGAACTACGGGATTGATCGATACGGAGCAACGAAGGTGTTGCTGAAAGTGCTGAAAGCGCTGAAAGAAACGTTAATCCACATAACAATGAATGAAGTGAGGCGTTAATTGCCGGTCAGTGATCATGACGAAAAAACGTCACGTGAACGAACATCTGCGGGAAACTTTACAGAGAGGGAGAATATTATGGCGAAGAAGGTAAAAAAAGCAAAGAACGAAGTGACAGAAGTTACGGAGCAGCCGGCTATCGCTGCATCGAAAGGGGCTGAAGAAACTTCGACGGATACGGCGGAGAATGCAGCAAAGACTGTATCAGAAGCAGCGGCCGAGGAAGAAAAGAAGGAACCGGAGAAGAACAAAGTGGTCCGGGCAAAGAAGGTGAAGGGATTAAAGAAAGCCAAGAAACCGAAGCCGCCGAAACAGAAGAAGGAGACACGCTCCGCAAAGAAGCAGCGGATCGCATATGAGAAAGCACTGAAGAAGACCAGTGCGGAGAGGACATTGTCACTGATCGCCATCGGACTGGCGTTGGTCAGCGCCATATTATCAGCAATCAGCGAAGGCAGTGGGAAAGAGGACTGATCTCTGCCCTGGCTTACGACGTGGATCATTAATTGATAAGATAAGAGGGACAGAGGCTTCCGGACACAGGATACGTGTCACGGAGCCTCTGTCCCTTCTGTTTTCTCTTGCATATACAGGAGGATAATGCTAAAATACAACTATCTATGGGCTTTTGCATTTAAGGAAGGCCTGAGAATAAGAAAGGACAAGAAAAAATGAGCAAGAGTTTTGATGATCTGTTAGCTATGGTGAAGCAGTGCCCGAAGAAGAAGGTTTCCGTGGCAGTTGCGCAGGACAATGAGGTGCTTCTGGCAGTGAAGGCTGCAAAGGAGCAGGGGATCGCAGACAGCATCCTGGTGGGTGATGCGGACAAGATCGCTCCTATCGCTGCCGAGCTGGGCATGGACCTGGCAGACTATGAAGTGATCGATGTGAAGGATCCCATCGAAGCAGCACGTACCGCGGTTCAGCAGGTGCATGACGGCAAGGCGGATATGTATATGAAGGGTCTCATCGACACCAAGGATTTCCTCCGCAGCGTACTGGACAAGGAAGTCGGTCTTCGTACCGGCCGTCCGCTGTCTCATGTGTGCGTATTCGAGATCGAGGGCGTGGATCATCTGCTCTTCCTGACGGACGTTGCATTTGTACCGTATCCGACACTGGAGGATAAGGCAAATATCATCCGAAACACCGTAGAGATCTGCAATGCCTGCGGTATCGAGAACCCGAAGGTGGCTCCGCTGGCAGCAGTAGAAGTCGTAAATCCGAAGATGCCGGCTACCGTAGAGGCAGATCAGCTGACCAAGATGAACGAGGCCGGCGAGATCACAGGCTGCATCGTGGACGGCCCGCTGTCCATGGATCTGGCTACCTGCCCGGAGGCTGCACAGCATAAGGGTGCATCCGGACGGAAGATCGTCGGCGACGCAGACGTACTGCTCTTCCCGGATATCCATGCAGGAAATATCCTTTACAAGGGACTGGTACATTTCTCAAAGAGCAAGAACGGAAACCTGATCACAGGTACCGCAGCACCGGTCATCCTGACCTCCAGATCCGATTCCTTTGAGGTTAAGGTGAATTCGCTGGCGCTTGGTGCACTGGTGGCTGATTCACTGAAAAAGAATGCACAGTAATAAAGCCTGTCATTCTGAGGGCGTAAGCCCGAAGAATCCTGATGACAGTGACGGGATTCTTCGGCACTCCGTGCCTCAGAATGACACGTAGGATAGAAAGGACAAATAATATGGCAATCAAATCACTTATTATCAACCCGGGTTCCACATCCACCAAACTTGGTATCTTTGAGGACGAGACCCTGCTGTTTGAAGAGACTCTGCGCCATACCACAGAGGAGATCGCGCAGTTTGACAAGATCGTAGACCAGAAGGATTTCCGGAAGAAAATGATCCTGGACTTCCTGGCTGCAAAGGATGTAGATGTAAAGAGCTTTGACGTGATCGTAGGCCGCGGCGGCCTTCTGAAGCCGATCCCCAGCGGAACCTATGCAGTGACCGATGCACTGGTGCATGACCTGGAGATCGCGCTGGGCGGTGAGCATGCTTCCAATCTGGGCGGTATTCTGGCCCGTGAGATCGCGGATGAGATCGGTGTTCCGTCTTATATTGTTGACCCGGTTGTCGTTGACGAGCTGATGGACATCGCACGGGTTTCCGGTGTTCCGGAGCTGCCGAGAGTCAGCATCTTCCACGCGCTGAACCAGAAGGCAGTTGCAAAGCGCTATGCGAAGGAAGTCGGCAAGCCGTATGCGGATCTGAACCTGATCGTGGTTCATATGGGCGGCGGTGTCTCTGTCGGAGCACATACCGGCGGCAAGGTTGTGGACGTATTTAACGCACTGTCCGGTGACGGTGCATTTTCACCGGAGCGCGCAGGCGCGGTTCCTCCGGGAGCACTGGTAGATCTTTGCTTCTCCGGTAAGTATGAGAAGAAAGAAATCATGAAGATGCTCATCGGCAACGGTGGTTTCAACGCATATCTCCACACAAATGATGCGCGTGAGGTGGCCAAGATGGCTGAGTCCGATGCGTATGCAAAGACTGTGTTCGATGCATTTATCCTGCAGGTAGCCAAGGACATCGGCTCCATGGGCGCTGTACTGTCCGGCAAAGTTGATCAGATCATTCTGACCGGTGGTATCGCATACGGTAAGTATGTGACCGAAGAGATCGCAAACCGCGTGAAGTTCATCGCACCGGTTACCATTTATCCGGGTGAGGACGAGCTGCTGGCTCTGGCACAGGGCGCACTCCGCGTGATGAACGGTGAAGAAAGCGCGATGGAATACTAAGAAATTGCGCGAGCAATGAACCATGCATAGCCGCGAGATTTGCTGTGTGGGAGCTTGCTCCCGTACACAGCAAAATCGAAGCGGATATATACGGCGAATGCCGCGACATCGACGGATTCGAAGAATCCGGAGAGGGCGGCATGGTTCATATGATAAGAATATAAACAGGAGGTGAATGTATGGACGAGAACAACATGAATCCATATGGCGATCAGCCGACGAACGGTGCCGCACAGGGAACTCCGTTTTCACAGGGCAACCCGTATGGAGGACAGCCGCAGCAGAATCCCTACGGCGGTCAGCCGCAAGGTAACCCCTACGGCGGTCAGCCCCAGCAGAATCCGTATGGCGGCCAGCCCCAGGCAAACCCCTACGGCGGACAGTCGCAAGGTAACCCATATGGCGGCCAGCCACAAGGTAACCCATATGGCGGACAGCCGCAGCAGAATCCCTATGGTGGTCAGCCCCAGGCGAACCCCTACGGCGGACAGTCGCAGGGCGGTGCATCACCGTATGCCCAGCCCGGAACAAATCCGTATGCGGCAGCGTCAGCACCCTACGGAACCGGCGCGACACCGACACCTCCGAAGGCACCAAAAAAGAAAATGCCCGGCTGGGCAAAGGCTCTGATCTTCGGTGGGATCGGTGCGGCAATATTGGGCGTGGGATTGTATTTCCTGCTCACACTGGTGGTCTTCCCTGCGAAGAAGACGCTGGATGCCGCTTATGATAATTCCTTCAAGGTTGAAGAAATGGCTTCAACGCCGCTGGTGAAAGAACTCGGCGTAAAGTCTCTGTCTGAGAACATAAAACAATCCGGCGGATATTTCTCTTTTGAAGTGGGTCTGGGTAGTCTTGGCGGAGAGAAGACCAAGGGCTCGTCCATGAAGGGTGAAGGCCTGATCGACAAGGGTGCGAAGCAGCTGTCTGCAGAGGGCTATCTTCTGCAGGATGGCAAGAGTATCGTCGAGGCGGACTTTTATGCAGATGCAGACCAGACCTATATAACCATCCAGGATCTGATGAATGGTTATCTGGCATTCAGCAATAAGAATATCATTTCCGGTATTAAGAATTCTCCGCTTTTGGATGATAAGACCAAACAGGCACTTGCCGTACTTCCGGACATCAGTCTGGATTACTTCGGTGACGGTCCGCTCATCTCCGGGCTGACCGGTATCACCGGCGGTTCGGACGGAAATTCGATCCTGAGCGAGCTTTGGGAACAATCCAAGGTCAGCCGTGCCGGAAGCGAAGATATTTATATCGGGACAGATACCATCAATGCAAAGAAATTTGAGGTAACGATCCCGAAGGAAGCGATTCAGGATGCCATCGGAAAGCTGATGGACCAGGCAGTAGCTTCGCTCGGTGACGGGGCATACGATGAGTATCTGCAGCAGGCTGGGATCACTTCATCGCAGCTGAAGCAGTATGTGGATCAGTATCGCTCCATTATTAAGAGCATGATCACCGAGGACTTCAAGTATTACTCCTATGTTTATGACGAGAAGGTGGTTTCCATCAAGTCGGAAGGCACCCTGAAGCTCTCCGGTGTTGCGATCAATTATGATTTTGGCCTGATCACCTATTCGGATGATGAAAAGACGGTTCTTTCTCTGAAAGCATCTCTGAATGTGATGGGACAGAAGATCGAGTTGTCCGGAAGTGTCAATTCCAAGAAGACCGGCGAGGGTTATGTGACGGATATTGAAGGCAGTCTTACTTTGGCAGGAACGAACTATATGGGTCTTTCCTACAGCCAGACATACAATCCGTCCACGAAGAAGATTACGGGCTCCGGTTCTCTGCAGGTGGAAGGATCGACCGCTCTTACGGTATCCATCGAAGGCGAAGTGACTGAGCTGACACAGGGCAAATCCATTTCCCTGGATCTGTCGAAGATCAAGGTCCGTTCAGACAGAGCGGAGTTTGAAACTTCCCTGAAGGCAACCATCAGTACGCTGGATGCGTCCGGCAAGTCTGTTAAGCCGTTGGATTCCTCCAAAAAGGTCGTAAATGTCATGACAGCCTCCAAGGATGAGATCAAGACCGTGATCGACGAGGACAGCGAAGAGTACAAGAAGTTTATGGATACTTTGGATGAATTCCTGAAGAGTCATTGATCGAATTGAAGGGGACATGAATAGTTACCCTGTCGCATGTTCCTATAACAATAAAAATCCATGTGACAAGTAAAACCACCTGTGGTATCATAAAATCGGAAGGTTAAAGCCTGGTATTTGCCGTAAGGGCGGTGAATCAGGCGGAATCATTGGTATTGTGATACAGGCAGGTGGTTTTTGTATGGGAAAAATCACAGTTAAAAATATGGTTTTCGGGGATGGCATTCCGAAGATCTGCGTTCCGATCATAGGGCGGACGGATGCGGAGGTGCTGGAACAGTCCATGGCCATCGCGAAGGAGGCGGAGCGCCTGGCAGAGGCGGGTGTCCGTTCGGCTCCCTGCGTTGACATCGTGGAGTTTCGTGCGGACTACTATGATAATGTCTGCAATCAGACTCTTCTCACGGATATGCTGAAAACCTTGAAGGAGCAGCATAAAGACAGGCTCCTGCTCTTTACCTTCCGGACGGAGGAGGAGGGCGGAGAACTTCGCCATGACCGTGCAGGAAGCATGCTGGAGGATATTTATTCCTGGGCCATGGTCAGTGGGTATATCGACCTTTTGGATGTGGAGCTGCTGTCGGGAAATTATCGTGTGGTGCGTACCGCAACGAAGGCGAGAGATCTCGGGATTGGCGTGGTGCTTTCCTATCATAATTTTGAAGAGACGCCGCATACGAAGGATTTGGAGGAGTATCTCTGGGCCATGGAGCAGTTGGGCGGCGATATATTGAAGATCGCGGTAACCCCGAAAACGCAGTTTGACGCAGATCGAGTCCTGGAACTGACAGAGCATATACAGAAGGGAACGGCGCATCAGCCCATCACGAAGCCGGCGGTTCTGATCTCCATGACGAAGCTGGGAGTAAAGAGCAGGACCGAGGGTGCAAAACTGGGAAGCGCATTTACCTTTGGAGTTGTGGGAGGCGCTTCCGCGCCGGGACAGATTCCGTTGGAAGAGCTGGCGAAAGCATTGCGGTAAGTTGAACGAAACAAAGGATCCTGTCGCTTGTATGAGCAACAGGATCCTTTATTTTGAATAAATTGAATAAATTGAATAATTTGAATATTTTAATCAGTTCGATCGGAATGATTTATTCCGTCTTCGGATCATCCTTTTTCGGTTGTGCAGGTCCACCTGCCTGGGGATTCTCCTGATTAGGATCCTTCGGCTGTGGTTCCTCCGGCAGGGGGTAACTGATCTTCCAGGTGGCCCGCAGCTGATCCATGAACTGCAGTGTTCGAAGTGTCTCAACATGTGTGATTTCGGCAGGCTCGACCTTCTCCATGATGATGGCGTTTCTTGCAGCGATGAATTCGTATTCATAACCGCTGATCTGATTCTCCGGAGGCATGGTCTCTTCGAGGATCTCTCCGTTCTCACCATAGACACGAAGTCTGGTCGGAAGGTTCGTTCCTTCAATCTCGATCCGTCCGCGGGTTCCGTAGAATACCGCACGGTTGTCCAGTTCATACATCATGGATGTGAATGCCGTCGCCATCTGGCCCTGCGGGAAGTTCATCTGGATCGTATCGATGGCATCCACATTACTGTTCAGGCGGGTTGTGGAGGATGCACATGCAACCGGGAAATCACCCATGGCCAGGAAGATCAGGGACAACGGATAGATACCGATGTCCAATAGCGCACCGCCGGCCAGCTCCGGACGCAGCAGACGAACCTTGTCCGTCAGCTTGTACCCGAGAGTTGCGGTTGCATAGCGGATATCACCGATCACTTTCTTGCCGATCAGCTCCTTGAAATGCTGTGTCAGAGGCATGTAACGTGTCCACATTGCTTCTCCGCAGAACAGCTTCTGCTGCCGGGCAAAGGCCATGACGGTCTGGGCTGTCTTGGCGTTGTAGGACAGCGGCTTCTCGATCAGGACCGGCTTGCCGGCCTTCAGAGCTTCGATCGCCATAAAAGGATGTGCTGCATGTACGGTTGCGATGTAGACCAGTTCGATATCCGGATCGGCAAGAAGATCCGCATAATGTCCGTATGCCTTCTCTATGCCGTATTTTGCGGCAAACTCATCCGCCCGCGCCTGATCCTTGGAGCCGATGGCACCGATCTTGAAGCCGTCCAGCTTCTCGATGGTCTCCGCAATCTTGCCGGCAATATGTCCGGCACCCAAAATTCCTATATTAAAATCGATCATGTGGTTTCTCCTTTATACAATCTGTCTTAAAATGACATGTTTGATTATACGTGACTTTCCATTGTTTGTAAACCCTGACGGCGGGAACGAAAAATAACTTGCGAACATGCCCTGCAAAGGGTATCATGGAAATTGGTGTATTATGCGCCGGTGATGTGTCATGCAGTGTGGCATGGTTTTAAATCCTGAGATTGAGGTTTTACCAAATGATCAAACGACTAAGTAAAGAAGTTGGCGAATTCAAGAAAGACTCACTCTTAACTCCGTTCTTTATGATCCTGGAGGTCATCTTCGATGTCCTGATCCCGCTGTTCATGGGGAAGCTCATCGATCTGTCGGAGGGCGAAGACGTGGACATGGGGCGGATCCTGATGTACGGAGGCATCATGCTTCTGATGGCAGGCGGTGCGCTTTGGACCGGTATCATGGGCGGAAAATACGGCGCCCGTGCCTCAGCCGGTTTCGCGAGAAATCTGCGGCGGTCCATGTATCGCAACATTCAGACCTATTCCTTCGCAAATATCGATAAGTTCTCCACTTCCAGTCTGGTGACGCGTCTCACCACGGATGTGACGAACGTGCAGAATGCATATCAGATGTTGCTTCGTATGGCGACCCGCGCGCCGTCCAATCTGATCATCAGCATGACAGTTGCTTTCACCATCAGTGCGAAGGTGGCTTTTGTCTACCTGGGTGCGGTGGTATTCCTGATCCTTATGGCATGCATCATCATTCCGAAGGTGACGAAGATCTTCAGCGAAGCATTTCCGAAGTACGATAAAATGAATGAGAGCGTACAGGAGAACATCACCGGCATCCGCGTGGTGAAGGGCTTTGTACGTGAAGAGCATGAGAAGAAAAAATTCGGCATCGCCAGCGGCATGATCTACAAGATCTTCTGCCGTGCAGAGAAGCTGATGGCAACCATCGCGCCGCTGATGCAGGGAACTGTGTATTTCAGTATCCTGATGGTAAGCTGGGTGGGCGCGAAGATCATCGTGAACAGCAACCAGACGGAACTCACCACCGGAAACCTTACACAGCTGCTGACCTACTGCATGCAGATCCTCATGAGCCTTATGATGCTTTCCATGGTCGTGGTCATGATCACCATGTCCGTACCCAGCGCGAAGCGTATTTATGAGGTCCTGAAAGAAGAAAGTGCACTGAAAAATCCCGAGGAACCGCTTATGGAGGTTCCGGACGGCAGCATCCGTTTTGATGATGTGGATTTCCGTTACAATGATACGTCGGAAGCGCCTGTGCTCCAGGATATAACTCTGGAGATTAAATCCGGCGAGACCATCGGCATCATCGGCGGTACCGGAAGTTCCAAGACCAGTCTGGTGAACCTGATCAGCCGTCTCTATGATGTCAGTCAGGGGAAGGTTTACGTGGGCGGAAATGATGTCCGTTCCTACGATCTGAAGACGCTCCGCGACCAGGTGGCCGTGGTGCTTCAAAAAAATGTCCTTTTCTCCGGCACCATTTTGGAGAATCTACGCTGGGGCAATCCCAACGCAACGTTGGAGGAGTGTCAGGAAGCCTGCAGGCTGGCCTGTGCGGATGAGTTCATCGAGAATTTTCCGCAGAAATACGATCTGATGCTGGAGCAGGGTGCGACCAACCTCTCCGGTGGACAGAAGCAGCGGCTCTGCATCGCCCGGGCATTGCTGAAGAAACCGAAGGTGCTGATCCTGGACGACAGTACCAGCGCCGTGGATACCACCACCGATGCAAAGATCCGGAAGGGTTTCCGGGAATTTATCCCCGAGACCACGAAGCTGATCATCGCACAGCGGATCTCCAGTGTTATGGATGCGGACCGCATTCTGGTTCTGGAGAACGGCCGTGTCAGCGGCTTCGGAACCCATGAGGAACTGCTGGAGAATAATGCGATCTACCGCGATGTCTACGAATCCCAGCAGGGTGGCAGTAAGGACTTTGACGAGGGAGGTGCGTTATGACGAAGTCATATATTGAATCGCACCGACCGACGCGCCGCCGAGCGACAGCGAGGGGGCATTACATTGATTGTTGGGAGGTGAAGGCTGATGGCAGGACCGGGAAGTAAAGTACCACGCGGCATGAAGCCCACCGTTCAGAATCCGGGCAAGATCCTGAAACGTCTGATGGGCTACGTCTTCCGTTTTTATAAAGTTCATATGATCGTAGTGTTTGTCTGCATTATCGCCGGCGTTTTGGCGAATCTGCAGGGAACCATGTTTATGCAGGAGCTGATCGACGGGTATATCGTCCCCATGCTGGAGGACGGCAGCCAGAATTTTGATCCGCTCATGTGGGCGATCCTCCGCACCGCAGGCTTTTATGCGGCGGGTATCGCCTGTGTCTATGTGCAGAACCGCATCATGGTGTATGTCACCCAGGGCACGCTGCGGCGCCTTCGCGATGACATGTTCAATCACATGGAATCTTTGCCCATCGGGTATTTCGATTCCAACACCCGCGGGGATATCATGTCCATGTACACCAACGATATCGATACCCTGCGCCAGATGATCAGCCAGAGTATCCCGCAGTTCTTCGATGCGTCCATCACCATCGTGGGAGTCATCGTGTGCATGATCATTTTAAATATACCGCTGACCGTTGTTACTTTCATCATGCTGGGCTTCATGCTCTTCTGTACCAAGGGGATCACGAAGAAGAGCGGCAGCTATTTCATGGCGCAGCAGAAGGATGTGGGTGCACTGAACGGTTATATTGAGGAGCGGATGACCGGCCAGAAGGTGGTAAAAGTCTTCAATCATGAGCAGGAGTGCATCGAGGAGTTTGACAAACTGAATGACCAGCTCTTTGACAGTGCCTACAATGCAAATCAATATGCGAACATCCTGATGCCTGCCATGGCGCAGATCGGAAACCTGAGCTATGTACTCTGTGCGGTGATCGGAGCGATCCTGATCATGACCGGATTCGGGATCGAGGGTGCTGCATTTGAAGGCATCGCTCCCCTGACCATCGGCGGACTTTTCTCCTTCCTGCAGTTCAACAAGCGGTTCAATATGCCGATCAATCAGGTCAGCATGCAGCTGAACTCCATCATCATGGCCATGGCCGGCGCGGACCGTGTCTTCAAGCTCCTGGATCAGAAGCCGGAGACGGACGACGGCTATGTTATGCTTGTAAATGCGAAGGAGCTTCCGGACGGGACTCTCACCGAGAGTGAGGAGCGTACGGGGCTTTGGGCATGGAAGCACCGGCACCAGGAGAGCGGCGAGATCGAGTACAAGCGGCTGGAGGGTGCCATCGTTCTGGACGATGTGGACTTCGGTTATGTTCCGGAGAAAATGGTATTGCACAACGTTTCCCTCTACGCGAAGCCGGGTCAGAAGATCGCCTTTGTCGGCTCTACCGGTGCGGGCAAGACCACTATCACGAACCTCATCAATCGTTTCTATGATATTCAGGACGGCAAGATCCGGTTTGACGGTATCAATGTAAATAAGATCAAGAAAGGGGATCTCAGGCGGTCTCTGGGCCTTGTACTGCAGGATACCCACCTCTTTACCGCAACCGTAATGGAGAACATCCGGTACGGGCGGCTGGATGCCACCGATGAAGAATGCATCGAGGCGGCGAAGCTGGCAAATGCAGACATTTTCATCCGCCAGCTGCCGGAGGGTTACGACACCGTGCTCACCGGAGACGGCGGAAATCTCTCTCAGGGGCAGCGGCAGCTGCTGGCCATCGCCAGAGCGGCTGTGGCGGATCCGCCGGCGCTGATCCTGGACGAGGCGACTTCCTCCATCGATACACGTACCGAGAAGATCGTACAGGAGGGCATGGACCGGCTGATGGCGGGAAGAACTACATTTGTCATAGCTCACAGGCTTTCTACCGTACGGAACAGCGACTGTATCCTGGTACTGGAGAAGGGCTGTGTGGTCGAACGTGGTAACCATGAAGAACTCCTGGCTGAAAAGGGACGGTACTATAACCTCTACACGGGCATGACGGCATGAGGTGTCTGTCATTCTGAGCACGCAGTGCGAAGAATCCCATGAATCGAACAAGAGATTCTCTAAGGAGATGAATGATGAAATTCTCGGAACAACTCCAACTATATATGTCTGAACTTGGTGTCAGCAGCCGGGAACTTGCCAGAGAAGCAGGCATTTCCGAGAGTGCTCTCAGCCGCTATCGCAGCGGGGACAGGACGCCCTCCTCAGACGAAGAAAAACTGCATACCCTTGCGGAGGCACTGGTGCGTACGGCTACGGTGGAGGAAGTCCCTTACACCGCAGAAGAGATCTACCGCACCTTTTATGAGATACTCGGCAGCGGACTTACCGTTCCCTACGAAACCTATCTCTCCAATCTGCATCAGCTGATGGAGATCATGGGGATCCGCAGCAATGAACTGGCGAGGGAGCTGTCCTTTGATCCGTCCTATATCTCCCGGATCCTGGCCGGAAAAAGACGGCCTGCGGAGATCCGTGGCTTCAATGCCCAGGTTGTGGCGATGGTATGCAAAAAGGCGGAAGAACGAAGCAGGGAGGACACCCTGTCTACTTTGCTGGGGATTCCGCTGGAGATACTGAAAAATCCGCAGCACAGAGAAGAGGCGTTGCTGAGCTGGCTCGGAAGCAATTCGGAGAAGGTGGCAACCCATCCCGTCCGCCGGTTTCTGCAGGAGTTTGACGGATTTGATTTGGACGAATATATGAAATCGGCGCATCTGGACGATGTAAAACGCCCGGTCCCGCCGCCTGTCAGCCTTCCCAAAAGAAAAGTGTATATCGGTCATTCCGCGATCATGGAAGCAGAGCTGGATTTTATCCGGCTGACGGCCCTGAACCGATCCTCGGATCCGGTCTTTTTTTACAGTGATTTTCCGTTGACGGTTGCTTCAAAGGATGAGGAGTTCCTGGAAAAATGGATCTTCGGTATGGCAACCCTGATCCGACGGGGGCTCTGTCTTCGTATCATTCATGATGTTCACCGTCCCATGTCGGAAATGCTCCTTGCCCTGGAGAATTATCTTCCTCTTTACATGACCGGTCAGATCGAATCCCATTATCTGAATCGCCACCAGGGAGAGCTGTTCTCTCACCTTCTCTGGGTGTCCGGCGGGCTTGCGCTGATGGGCGAGGCTGTGTCAGGGTATCCGACGGAAGGAATGCATACGCTGACGAATCACGCGGCAGAGCTGAGATACGCGAAAAAACGTGCAAAGAGACTTCTGGAACGCTCCAATCCGCTTGTCCAGATCTACAGGGATGCGGAACGGATGCAGATTCTGCTGGATCACAGAGATCTGTTTCAGCAGGGAGACAGGAGGATCCTTTGCAGTTATCTGCCGGTCGCAATGCTTTCCGATGAGGAAATGGACCGGTATCTGGAGAGGGCAGGTCTGGATGCGGCGCATCGAAAAAATATGATCCGGCAGGTGGATCGCAGGAAGAAATTCATGACGAGTCTTCTTCAGAACTACCGTATCCGTCTGGATATACCGGATGTTACGGAGGAGGAATTCCGTAAAAAACCGGTGAGTCTTACATTTGCGGATGTCGGAAGGGACATTTGCGTGGAGTACTCCTATGAGGAATACCGGGCGCATTTGGAACGCGTCAAAGAGTTTGCGGAAAATTATGAGAATCTGAAGCTGGTGATGATCCCCGTAAATGCGCTTCGCAATGTCAATATTCAGCTGATCCACGGGCAGGCGGTGATCCTGACAAAGAACCGCGCTCCGCTGATCTGTTTTGTCATGCGGCAGCCGAATCTGGTTCGGACCTTTGAGGAATTTGCCGTAAGTCTCGCCGGTGAAGAGTGGGGGACGGCAGCCACGGAAGATTGATCAGATGACGGAATATGGTTCGACGCGGTTAAAGGAATATAGATTAAATAATATGGATTGAATTCCATTCGTATAGAGCGGATGAAAGGAAATACAATGAGACACACCATCATATTTGACCTGGACGGCACACTTCTCTACACTCTGGAGGATCTGAAGGATGCCGTAAACTACGCTCTCCGCACCAGAGGATATGCGGAGCATAAACTGGAGGAGATGCGCCGGTTCTTCGGAAATGGGATCCGCTTTGCGCTGCAGCAGGCAGAGCCGACGCTGCCGGATGCGGAGATCGATGAACTGATCGTGCTCTTCAAGGAATACTATGGAAAGCATTCCATGGATAATACCATGCCTTATGACGGGGTGCTTCCTCTTATGCAGACTCTGTCAGAGCAGGGCTGTCGGATGGCCATCGTCTCCAACAAGGTGGATGAAGCGGTGAAAGACCTGGCAGCGCATTTCTTCGGGGACTATGTTAGGGTGGCCATCGGGAACCGCGCGGATATCCGCCGAAAACCGGCGCCGGATACGGTATTTGCGGCGCTGGAGGAGCTGGGAGCTTCGAAGGACGATGCAGTCTATATCGGGGACTCCGAGGTGGATCTTGCCACGGCCCGGGCAGCCGGGCTGCCCTGTATCACCGTTCTCTGGGGCTTTCGGGAGAAGGATTTTCTGATCGAACAGGGTGCGGACTGTTTCGCCGAGCGTCCGGAGGAGATTCCGGAGATCCTGGAAAATCTGTGATCGAAAATATGATGATAGGGTCAAAAGGTCCAAGCGATGCGCTTGCGCGGTCGCTTGAGACCTTTTGACCCGCAAAACACTCACGGCTCTCGTCATTTTGCACAGCAAAATGACGAGAGCCGTGAGTGTTTTAGCAGCACATTGCACACGTAGTGTGCGTGCTGCGAATCATCAGCTGGGGGCAAAATACCTTTTGTCCCCAGCATCATTAATATTCATTTGGGCATTGTACTCTTTATGGATCACTCTTTTGTATTTTATATGTTTTTCTGTATGTTTCACGTGAAACATTATTTTGAATTCAAAAAGTAGATGTTTTTTCTTTTGGTATGTTCCTGGACGCTATAAATCAGGTACATATATATTTATTAGTGTTCAATTTACTTATAAGTGGAGTTTTGTGAGAGTTTGATCTGCCATATGTTTTGATGTTTCACGTGAAACATCAATTACTTAGAAGAAAAGGTGTTTACGTTTATTTAATATGAATAAAACTCGTTTTGATTATATGATGATAGGGTCAAAAGGTCCAAGCGATGTGCTTGCGCGGTCGCTTGAGACCTTAATTGACCCGCAAAACACGAACGGCGTAGTCATTTTGCTGTGCAAAATGACAATAGCCGTGAGTGTTTTAGCAGCACATTGCACACGTAGTGTGCGTGCTGCGAATCATCAGCTGGGGGCAAAACACCTTTTGACCCCAGCATCATTATATAAAGAAATAATATTGTGTAATTTCTTCTATTTTTCTGGTGTATCAGTCTAAATTAAAGAACAAATTGATCAGAATTATAAATATTATTTATGGATCGGATTATAAAAACTTTCATGAAGGGATATGATAAGAATTATCAGATTATTCTGAACGAATGATTGATAGCTCTTTCAGATGTAGAGATGTAGATATAACATTTGACTATTGTGGATAATTCTGTGGATTTAGTCGGTTTTCCACATAGTTATCCACTTTATAAACAAAAAAGCATGTTTCACGTGAAACATGCTTTTTTGTTTGTATTAAACGTTTTTTGATATTATCGTTGTAAAGTAGTTATCCGGCTTTTCTTTTTGGAGCTCTTCCAGGGAACGATATAGTATTTCGCCTTCAAGGCAGCAGTTTGTTGCACCGAATATGTTAAGTGGATTCTTTTTTGCCTCTTTAGATAGTTTTGAAAGAAGAGAGGGGATTTCTTTTCCCTGTTTCATATAGATACAGGTTGAATTGTTTGATGTTGAACTTTCTTCGCTCAAAACAAAATTGTTATCAGTCGGATCTGAAACGGGATTTATGATAAGGGATTCTGAGTGATATACAAGTGTTTGATCACAGGCTGCAGCAACTGCAAGAAAAGAAGGAATCCCGTTTATGATTTTAGTTTTATAACCACGATCATGAAGCAGTTTCTGAATTGGAGTAAAGCTGGAGTAGATGGTTGGATCGCCGATTGTGAGATATGCTGTCATTTTGTTTGTATCGAGTTGAGCAGAAATTATGTCAACCAATCCTGAATATTCCGATTCTATATTTATAGAATCTTTAACCATTGATATATGAACTTCCATCAGTTTCTTCTGCAATAGTTTTTCCTCTGATAATATTCCCTGAAGAATGGACAGTGCTCTGGCACCGTCCGGATAGAAGAGAACTTCACATTCCTGAAGCAGGTGATAAGCCTTGAGAGTGATCAATTCAGGATCTCCGGGACCCAGACCGATTCCATATAGACATTTTTCGTTATTGTTCATTTTTACTGTCTCTTTCAATAATTTCTATAGAGAATGCGGGATTCCGAAGTTGTTGCTCTACGGGATCCCGCTTTCTTTGATTATTATTCTGATTTTGATTCTGCGTCGCCATAGTTCTGTATCGTTATGGTTTTGCGTCGTTATGGTTTTGCAAGTCATGGATCTGCATCGTTATGGATCTGCATTGTCATGGTCTGCATTGTTATGGTCTGCATTGTTATGGATCTGCAAGTCATGGTTCTGTATCGTTATAATTCTGTATCCGTCTGGCTCCGCATCTTTCTGGTTCTACATCTGCTCCACGCAGGTGATACCCAGCAGATCCAGTGCATCGCGGAGAACGCGGCGGGTGATATCCAGAAGGAGAACACGTGCATTTCGCTCTGCAGGATCTTCCACGTTGATCCGGTTCACGGTGTAATAGTGGTTGAAGGCCTGTGCCACGGCGATGGCAAATCTTGCAACCACCGAAGGCTCGTAGCGATTTGCCGCTTCCTTTACGACTGCGGTGAAGCGGGAGAGCTCCTTCAGAAGTCCCATGGAGGCTTCATCCGTCAGGAAGCTTACATCCACATCCGCATTGGGATCATAGTCGGAAACCTTGCGCAGGATGCTGGAGCAGCGTGCGTAGGTGTACTGAACGTAGGGACCGGTCTCGCCTTCGAAGTTAAGCAGGTGTTCCCAACGGAAGGATACGTCCTTGATCCGCTGATTGTACAGGTCGTTGAAGATCACGGCACCGACACCCACATGCTTTGCAACCTCGTCTTTGTCCTCCAGATCCGGATTCTTCTGTTCGATGATCTCGCGGATCTTGGATACTGCTTCCAGAAGGATGTCCTCGGCAAAAATAACATTTCCGTCACGGGAGGAGAGCTTCTCACCACCCAGACTGACAAGTCCGTAGGGAATGTGGACCAGACCGTCCTTTGCCCATTCATTTCCCATAAGTTCGACGACCTTGAATACCTGACGGAAATGCAGCCGTTGTTCCTGGCCTGTGACGTAGAGGCATTTATCGAAATTGTAGTTTTCCTTGCGGTAGAAGATGGCTGCCAGATCACGGGTCGCGTAAATGGAGCTTCCGTCGTTCTTCAGGATGAGACAGGGAGCCATGTCATATTCGGACAGATCCACGATCTTTGCCCCTTCGCTTTCGGAGAGAAGGCCGGCCTCTGTCACACGGCGGACAACATCGTCGGTCTTATCACGGTAGAAGCTTTCACCGGTGTAGTGATCGAACTCCATGCCCAGTAGCTTATAAGTGCGCTTAAATTCTTCCAGACTGATCTCCACGAACCACTGCCAGATGGAAAGCGCTTCCTCATTTCCGCGTTCCATTTCCGCAAACCAGAAACGCGCTTCGTCCTCCAGCGCGGGATCCTTGTCGGCTTCCTGATGGAAGAGTACGTAGAGCCGCATCAGCTCCTCGATACCCTTTGACTTAACGTCTTCTTCGGAGCCCCATTTCTTATAGGCCACGATCAGTTTGCCGAACTGTGTTCCCCAGTCGCCCAGGTGATTGATCCGCTCTACATGGTAACCCAGCTTGCTGTAGATCTTGTACAGCGAATTTCCGATGATGGTGGTACGGAGATGTCCCACGTGGAAGTTCTTTGCCACGTTGGGAGAGGAGTAGTCGATACAAATGGTGTGCCCCACGCCTTCCTCAGAGCTGCCAAGTTTTTCGTCCCGAACCTGCGAGAGGAGCGCCTCGGCAAAAACTTCTTTCTTAATAAAGAAGTTCAGATACGCGCCTGCCACGCGGACCTCCTGGATATACTCCGGAATGCCTGCACTTTCAATGGCGCCCTTGATCTCTGCTGCGATCATAGGCGGAGCTTTTCGCAGGGTCTTCGCCAGGCGGAAGCAGGGAAATGCATAGTCTCCCATATCCGGGGTGGGCGGGATCTCGATCAGTTCCGAGATCTCCTGCGCGGTGAGAGAGGGGAGATTGTCAGCAAGCAGGTTGATGATCTGTTCTTTCATGATTGAATGCCTTTCATTTCTTGATTTGTCTGTTTATAATGATGCCGGCTCTGCACTATACCGGCAGCGTGAATCGCATCGTAGTACCGTGATCCTTGGATCCGGTGAGTTGCATACGGCCGCCCAACAGGAAGAGTGTTTCCTCTGCGCGGTGCAGACTGCTGTACCAGGGAGCGGCCTGCATCACATTTCCCGGAATGCCGATACCGTTGTCACTGATGAAGACATCGGCTACGGAACCGTTCACCTGCACGCGGAAGCGGATCTGATTGGCGTCCGAGTGTCGGACGATATTATCAAAGGCCGCTTCAATGATGCGGATCAGTGTGAGCGTTCGGATGTAAGGGATCACCTGGGATTCATTCCGAACCTGAACGGAAGATTCCAGAACATATTCCGGGTGTTGATCGCGGAATCGCATGATCCAGGTGTCCAGGATGGAGCCGATGGGCTGTTTTTCATCGAAGCCGGGTTCGATCCGGGTGAGCTGTGCCTGAAGCGTGGACAGGATCTGCTCATTTTGTGTTTCGAATTCATCCAGCATGAGTTGTGCCTGACGGGGATCCGTGGTAAGGAATTTCCTCAGAGTCTGCAGACGGTGCGTCTGGCTGGAAAGGGGAATCCGGACACGTTTGTCCAGAACGGTTGCCAGATAAGTTTTATCAAATGCGTCCAGCAGAAGGATCTGTTCTCCGTGTTTGCTGAGATCCTCCGGCGGCGTCTCGTCCGTTTCCAGAAATTCAAAGCCTTCATCGTCGGAATCATCTTCCTGAAATGCAGGATCGTGACTCAACTGGGCAGCAGACAGCTGGGCAATGTGGAGATTTTTCAGATGGTTTTCCGTCTCGCGGATCAGGGCCTCGGCTTCTGCTTTCCTCTGTTCCAGCGCTTCTTTCCGGGTGGTGAGAGCATTGATCTTCTCCTCCAGCTCGGTTTCCTTTCGGGTAGCCGGATCGTCAGCGGGAATCGGACTGAACACATTTTTCTTGTGGTTCCGGTTCATGGCATACAGGTTTTTGGTCCGAAGGCATTCATCCAGACGGATGTTTAACTCGAAGAGTTCCGTCTTTACTTCCTGAAGTTGGGACATTGCGTCAGCATGTACCCGATTGAAATGCTTTCGGATCTCACCGGTGGATTTCATGATCGCAGACAGTTGTTCCTTCTTGTCCATGGTTGCTTCCTTTCCCATTCCCGGCATGGGGGTGAGGTGTTATACGCGACAGGCGTGTCAGTTGGCTTCGTTGATCGGTATGAGGCGGAGCCGGTTACTATGTCTTGCAGGTTGCCCTTGATTGATCTCCGGTTGTCATTAACTGACCGCCGGATCAGCCTTCATCGATCACATCGTCAATCCCGTTATCGGCAGGTTTCTTTGTGTTTCGAGGGGCGGTCCGATTTACGGAGCTGCCGGAGCTTTTCTCTGCCGACTTTTTGGGACTGCGCTCCCCGGTGTCTTCGAGCTCATCGATGGTCATTTCCGAAATCGGTTTTGCGTCCGGTTTTACAGTGGATCTCTCGGAAGCTTCTGCCGGCTTCCTGGGAGTACGTTCCCCTGTGTCTTCGATGCCGTCATCGGTAGGAGGCTTCTCCCTGGGGACCTTCGGTCGGGGCATCCCCTCACCGGAGTCCTCCAGCTGCCGGAGGGCTTCTCTGGCTTTCTTCCTCTCCTCGGCCTCTCTTACAGCCTCGGGATCGATAGCGGGAACCGGTCCGTCACCGAAATAACGGCTGATATTCGCGCGCCGTGTTTTCTTCATGTGAGCAGCCAGTATTACTAGAATGCAAACGGCCATTGCGACGCCGATACAGATCAGGAGCCGTGGGACGGAGTCCTCGATCACGGATTGCAGGATCTCGGAGCGTGTGGCTGGGAGTTCTGCTTTGCCGTCTGTGCGGAGGCGTTCCTCCGGGCCAAGTGCCGCCAGATCTGCCAGGTCTGCGTCCATTTCCGTCCGGTCGATGCGGATCGGGATGGAGGCAAGTGTCCGGTTTTGAAATGAGAGCCGGAGCTCACCGGCAGTCATTTTGTATTTGTCATATTGGAAGGATATCTGTTTTTGGATATCGTCTGTGGATACGGAGCTTCGGGTATAAAGCGAGAGGGAAGTGTCCACACTGTATTCCGGAAGCGCGTGGGTCAGCCGGGCGTAATAGTTTTCCAGGACCACGTCACCGAGGCCGCCTTTGGAATCTGTTTGATCGGAACCGTTTTCATCGTATTCTTCCAAATTAAATCCCTCTAACGGATGGATCCTGTGATATTCTTCAAAGCAGAACTCCAGCAGATTTTTGGAATCCGTAAACCGGTCATACTGGCCGGGGCAGTGGAAGACGACGGATACCAGCCGGCGTCCGTATTTCTCCGCAAATGCCACCATGCAATTTCCCGCCTCTTCGGTGTAACCGGTCTTTCCGCCGGTACAGTATTCGTAGTAAACGTCCGTCACATCATACAGCAGATAGTTTGTGGTCCAAAGCTCGCGTTCCTCAGCCATGTTCGTGGCCGGGATCCAGTAAGCCGGCGTGCCGAGGATATCGCGGATGCGGGAGCGGCCGTAAGCTGCGCGGGCGATCAGTGCCATGTCGTAAGCAGTGGTATAATGCTGCGGATCCGGAAGACCGTTGGCATTTACAAAATGCGTATCCTTGCAGCCCAGAGCCTTTGCGGTCTCGTTCATCTTAGTTGCAAAGTTCGGGATAGTGCCGGCTACGGCCATGGCGAGGACGTTGGCGGCGTCATTTGCCGAGGGTAGCAGCAGAGCGTAGAGCAGATCACTGACGGGCATGGTCTCTCCCGGAGAGAGCCAGATCCGGACGGCATCATAAGAGATTCCTTCCAGCGCACCGTCCTTTACGGTGATCACATCGGAAGGATTCAGATTGTCCACTGCCAGGATCGCGGTCAGCAGCTTTGTGGTGCTGGCCGGCTCTGCCCGTTTGTGGCAGTCCTTTTCATACAGGATATCCCCGGTATCCATGTCCATGACGATGGCTGTGGTACCCGTGATCTCGGGTGCGTCCGACGGAACGAAGGAGCCGCCGAGGACGGATTCATTTCCGGGGATCGTATCCGGCTCTGCTGCCTGTACCGGAAACGGCACCAGGAGCAGAATGCATAGCATCAGAATTAAAAAACGACGTTTCACTTTTATCTCCAGACCGGCGAAACATACGCTCTGCCGGCTCCTAATATTTGAATCCGAAAAAGCTTCTGCATTAAATCAGTTCATAAATCAGTTCATGGTGTCAGCCATGTAGACACACTTCTCTATATTTTGCCATAAAAATAAGGAAAAGACAAGTGCGCCCTGCTGTTTTCACGATATGCCGAATATGTTATTGACGGGAACATATGGTATAGAATACAATAAATTCAGATATGAGCGGATTTTAGATGAATACTCCACAGTGGAATGGGTACGTAACAGCAAAGGCTATTACCTTGATGAAAAAGGCGTTTATGACGAGTCTGCGCAGGTATCCTGGCATAAGACAAAAGACGGCAGGTGGTGGTACGGCAATTCCAAGTGGTATGCGAAGGGTCAGAGTTACACGATCGATGGCAAGTGGTATAACTTCGATGAGGGCGGTTATATGATCGAGTACGACGAGGACTAAAATGTATAAAGAGTCGTTCACTCGAACGGCTCTTTTCATTTGCGCGATATGGCCGGCAAATGCGCGAAGGTTGCTTTTTTCGGGGGACTGGCGTATACTATGCGCGAGTAATGAGCCATGCACGCATGGCTCAAATTAAACGAAGTATGGAAAAAGAATCATAGAGCGCGGACTAAAATCGGAATAATAAAGTGTGAAAACAATGATTACGCGCGAAATGATTCGCAACGGAGCGCCGAAAGGCGCGAAGTATGGAATCGAGGCAATATGCGTCTTAGAAATATACCCGGATCACGGGAAGTGATTGCTGAAAATGAATATGTGGTCCATGACGAGCAGAGTTACAAGGGTCACTGGAATGAGGTCTTCGGAAATGATCATCCGCTTCATGTGGAGATCGGAATGGGAAAGGGCAGTTTTCTTATGGAAATGGCCCGGCTGCATCCGGAGATCAACTATCTTGGGATCGAGAAATATTCCAGCGTTCTGCTGCGTGCCATTGAGAAGCGGGAGGAAGCACCGGAGCTGACAAACCTTCGGTTTATCCGCATGGATGCAGAGGAGATCGAGGAGGTTTTCGCACCGGGAGAGATCGGATACATCTATCTCAATTTTTCCGACCCGTGGCCGAAGGCCCGGCACGCAAAGCACCGTCTGACCTCCGACCGGTTTCTGGAGCGTTATGCACGGCTCCTGGCCCCGGAGGGAGGCGTGACCTTTAAGACGGATAATGTGGATCTCTTTGATTTTTCCGTGGAATCCGCAGAGGCCTGTGGCTGGGAGCAGATCGCTGTCAGTCGGGATCTGCACAAGAGTCCCTATGCAGAGGGAAATGTGATGACCGAGTACGAGCGAAAGTTCGCAGGTCTTGGGAATAAGATCTGTATGATGCAGATCCGGCCGCCCCAAAAAGAGCAGTAAAATACTTAAAAGATGTGAACAATCTGTAAATAATGTATAATTTTTTGCTCAATTTTGTGCAACCTTCCAAAAATGGCAAACAAGTCAAAAATGGGTTGAAAATCGAAAATCATTGTAATATAATCAGTGAGTATCTTGAAGGGGACATCCTGAGAGATGCACTGAAATATATACGGGCTGCTAGCTCATTTGGTAGAGCACCTGACTCTTAATCAGGGTGTGCGGGGTTCGAGCCCCCGGCGGCCCACACAGGAGGGCTGAGGACTTAGCTTATGCTAGGCCTTTGGCTCTTTTTACGTGTTCCCCCCGAGGCATGCACATGCGTTGCATGTGCGGAATAATACAAAAGGACACCTTCGTGCTCGCACGAAAAGGTGTCCTTTTGTATTATTCGCTCATGTGCCGGAGGCACATGTATATGCCGAGTGGCGCGATATCGACGGGCGCTGCACGCCGGTGGCGTGCGTTAAGCGCCGAGTCGACCAAGCCGGCAGGCGCGACCGCGAAGCATCCGGAGATACGCGTAAAGCCCTAAAATCCATCTTGACAAAATACATTGCGTGCAATATAATCTTATCAAAGATAACTCGACCCCCACCACCCATTTCAGAAAAGGAGAACAGGCGTATGAAAACAGTTTATGATTTTACGGTAAAAGACAGACAGGGACAGGACGTGAGCCTGTCACAGTATCAGGGAAAGCTTCTGCTGATCGTGAATACGGCTACCGGCTGTGGCTTTACGCCGCAATATGATCCGTTGGAGTCTATGTACAGGGACTTCCGCGAGAAGGGTTTTGAGATCCTGGATTTCCCCTGCAATCAGTTTGCGGATCAGGCCCCCGGCGATGATGCCCAGATTCATGAATTCTGTACCATGAAATTCGGAACAGAGTTTCCTCGTTTTGCGAAGATCGATGTAAACGGTGAGACGGCAGATCCGCTCTTTGCCTTTCTTGCAACGGAGAAGCCTTTTGAGGGCTTCGGCAAGGGACTGAAGAATGCGGCGCTGAAGAAATTCTCAAACATGAACAACAGGAAATTCGGTGACAAGGCCTATATCAAGTGGAATTTCACCAAGTTCCTGATCGACCGGGAGGGAAAGGTCATCGCACGGTTTGAACCAACGATGCCTGTGAACGAGGTTTGGGAGATCGTAGCGGCGAATCTGTGACATTATTTCCTTGTTACACTTCCTTCGAATATGGTATCATAAAGCCATGGTATGCGTAGCGTGCGCTATCACAGAACACTACGTGATCGGAGAGAAGGTATGGGGAAAACTGAAAAGATAAAGAAGCCGGCGTGGACGGATCGGGTGCTTTTTCGCCCGACGATCCAGAACCTGCTTCTCATGATCCTTATGATGGGAGTCAATGTCGGAGGACATTATCTGGCGCTGGCTCTGACTTTGCCACTTTGGCTGGATACCGTCGGTGTGATGGTTGTGGCCATTCTGCTTGGACCGCTTGCCGGCGCCATCGTCGGCGGGCTGTCCGTCTTTCTGATGGGGCTGATCGACGGCTCTTCCTCCATTTACATCGTTATCGGTGTGATCGTCGGTCTGATGGTCGGATTCTTTTATCCTCGAAATAAGAAAAATGAGACGGGAAATGAATCCGGCAGCGGCAGCCGCCTTCTGGAGATCGTATCTCTGGCGATCCTTGTGGCGCTCTGTTCCACACTCTTCTGCATTCCCCTCAATATCAAATTATATGACGGCTATACCGGAAATGTCTGGGGCGATGCGCTTTACGACATGCTGTCCCGGTATCTGGATTCTCCGAAGCTGAACGCCTTTGCGGCGGAAGCTTTTCTTGATATTCCCGATCGTGTGATCTCCATGGGACTGTCCGTGCTCATCGTTTCTTTGCTGATGCATCTCAAATGGTTCCGGGGGACGCCGCATTCCCGTAATAAAAAATCCGGGAAACCAAAATCAGGCTCCGCAGCTTCGGCGCTTCTCCTGCTCCTTCTGGCCGGCGGAGTTCTTCTCGTGCGTCCGCTTGCATCATTTGCAGCAGCGCCCGCATCATCCCCGTATCATACCCCCACTCTTTCCGCCAACAACTCCAACATCAACACTGACTATGAGACCGACTACGAAACCGTCGTCTACAACAAGGAATCCGGCATGCTGGCTTCGGAAGTCAACGCCGTGGCCCAGACCAACGACGGCTATCTTTGGATCGGAACCTATTCCGGACTCTATATGTATGACGGCGTAAAATTCTCCGAGGTGCATCTGGAGGAGCATATCCGAAATGTCATGAGCCTTTTTGTGGACTCCAAGGGCCGCCTGTGGATCGGAACCAATGACAGCGGAGCGGTCTGCTTTGATCAGACACTGGGCAAAGCCACGCGCTACAGTACGGAGAACGGTCTGGCAGCGGATTCCGTGCGCACTATCGGAGAGGATGACCGCGGCAATATCTACATCGGTTCCGTACAGTATGTCTCCGTGGTCAGCCCGGAGGGTGCGCTTACGACCTATGATTCCTGGGAGAATATCCTGTATGCCATTTCCTTCGTGGATCTGGGAGGCGGTCTGGTGGGCGGCGTGACCAACGGCGGAAGCATCTTCCTGACTCGGGACGGGGAACTGCTCCAAACCTTTGATTATGAGAAAAATGAAGACGTGCAGTACCGGAAGCTCTGCTATGCGGACGGTCTGGTGTTGGCCGGTACCTCCGCCAGCTCCTTAGAGATCTTTCGTCTGGAAGGAGATGCTCTGGTCTACGAACGCAGTGTGGACATCGGGACACTCGGCTATGTAAACGAACTTCGGTATTCGAAGCAGAGCCGCGGCGTTTATTTCTGCTGTGAAAACGGCATGGGCTTTTATTCCACGGAGACCGGTGAGGTAAGCGACCTGACACGGCCGGATTTCCATGGTGCGGTCAGTGATGTCTGCATAGACGGTCAGGGAAATATCTGGTTTGCTTCCAACAAGTACGGCCTTCTGAAATACTCCCGCAGTCTCTTCCATAATCTGTTCCACAAGGCAGGCTTTTCGGCAGGGATCGTCAATGCGCTCTATCTATCCGATACTAAGCTTTACATCGGTATGGATCAGGGGCTGAAGATCATTGACACGGAAACCGAACAGGCGGTGACCGAGGCTTGGCAGCAAAGTCTGGAGGGTGACCGGATCCGTCATATCACACAGGATTCCGAGGGGAATCTCTGGATCAGCACCTTCGGCAAGAGCGGTCTGGTTCGCATCGGCAAGGACCGGAAGCTGACGGACATTGACGCGGAAAATGGCTTCTTCCTCGGCGGAAAGGGCCGGTCCGTTCTGGAACTGTCCGACGGGCGTATGCTGATCGCAGGGCGTATCGGACTCTTCCTGTATGAAGATGGGAAGGTGACGAAAAAGATCGGTGAGGGGACCGGTTTGGAGAACCAGACCGTACTGTCCATGATCCGGACGGACAGCGGCAGTGTGCTGGCTGGAACCGATGGCGATGGTGTGTATGAGATCGAAAATGACACCGTTTCCCGCCACATCGACAAGGCAGACGGTCTCGGCAGCGGCGTGGTCATGCGGGTCGTACCCTGCAGAGAAGGCTTCCTCTATGTAACCAGCAACGCGCTCTATCACGACAACCGTCAGAGCGTACGGATCCTGAAGAATTTCCCATACAATAATAATTATGATGTGCAGATCACGGAAGACGGGATCTGCTGGATCACATCCAGCGCCGGTCTTTATACCGTGTCGGAAAAGGTGCTTCTGGCAGACGAGAAGTACACATGTACGCTGCTCAACAATAACTGGGGACTTACAACGTCATTTACGGCGAATTCCTGGAATGTACTGGATCAGACGACCCTGTATCTCTGCTGCACGGACGGTATCCGAACCTTCCGGACGGACGGTTATGACAAGCTGAGCTCCCGCTATCAGATGCATCTTCTGAAAGCGGTGTTCAATGACGAAGAATTCTTTGTGCAGGACAGCGTGTTAAACCTTCCGGCAAAGCATGGACGTATCCTGTTCCATATCGCCGTGAACAATTACACCCTGTCCGATCCGCTGGTACAGTACTATCTGGAGGGAACAGGGGACATGGGCACCACCTGCTACCAGAGCGAGATCACACCGCTGTCCTATACGGACCTGCCCGGCGGTGAGTACTATCTGCATATTCGCATTCTGAACGAAGTGACGGGGGATGTGGAGAAGGAAACCGTGATCCCGGTGGAGAAGGAAGCCATGCGCTATGAGTATATCAGCTTCCGGATCTACCTCTTCGTGGTTACGGCGCTCTTTATCATGTATGTATTCTTCCTGTTCCGTGAGTTCGTCCGTCGGGCTGCCCGGATCAGCGGTCTGCAAAGGGAAATGTCCACGGATCCCATGACGGGACTGCTGAACAAGGCCGGCTCCCACAAGGCGCTGGAGAATTGCTGCGCGAATGATACCGGTATCCTCATGATGATCGATCTGGACAGCTTTAAGCTGGTCAATGACCTTTACGGACATGACATGGGAGACAAGATCCTCATTCGGTTTGCGGAGCTGATCCGCGAGGCGACCCATGAGGGAGATATCTGCGGACGGCTGGGCGGTGACGAGTTTGTTGCATTTATGAAGGATACCCTGGACCGGGATGAGGTGGAACGTGTCACCCGTTATCTGAACCGGGAGATCGTGAAGTCCGCGAAGGAATACATGGGCGACGACATGAATATCCCACTGGGCGCGTCCATCGGAGCCGTGCGCGTGCCGGACGAAGGACGGGAATTTGAGAAGGTCTTCAAGCTGGCGGATATGGAACTCTACATCGTAAAGAAAAACGGGAAACATGGTTTCTCTCTCTACGAGAAGAAGGAGAGAGATGCTGCAGAAGAGGAAGGACCTGTCGACAAAAATAATCTGGAACAAATCAAGAAGATCATCGGGGAGCGAAATGTGGGACAGGGCGCTTACCTGCTGAATTTCGAACGTCTGCAGGTGCTTTATAAATTCCTTGCCAGAAATGACCTTGAAAGCGGAACGAAGACTGTGTTCCTGCGCGTCATTCCGAGAAGCGGAGAAGTTCCTGTCTCCGACGAGCTTCGGGATTCCCTGGAAGAAGCGCTGGTTACAGGGCTGAACAGAAATGACTCCGTCTGCCGTTACGCAGGCAGTTTCTTCCTGCTTCTGCTCGGGCGAAGCCGCGAGGAAGCGGAAAAGGACGTTCGGGCCCTCGTGGAGGCTTGGCAGAAGGACGGCGGACACACGGATCTGCAGGTGGATTACGAATTTGACAAGCAGTAGGATACCCGGAAATGTGGAATCGGAAATGGGATCAGAACTATGATTCTGGAGGGTGCGATGATGAAGGGGCTTCGGGAAGTCGGAGCGGAAGCGGTCATCATTAAGAAGCGGGATGAGATAGCTGTGGATACGACATTGCTGGACTGTGATTATTACCGCTTCGCAGAGCTGGATGCGGGAGCGGTCAACGCCTACGCGAATGAATACATGAGCGATTATTGCTGCCCAGACAGACTATAAGAAAAAACCATGCTACAAAGAAGACCGCACGATCAACATCCTGAATGCTTATCATGCGGTCTACATTTAATTATAATCGTTGGTTATTAAGCTTTCGCCAATAGTCTTTTTTGAAATTGTGTGGTGAAGAGAAAAACTCTTCTGTTCATGTATAACGACGGAGACGATGTAGTAGGGCGAATGAGAGTCGTATTTGCCGAAATCACCAGCTTCGTCGATGATGCAGCTGAGTATTCTTTCTGGCATTTGATTACCTCGTTGAAATGCTTAAGAAAACAAAAATGGCGCGGGATCCCCACGCCGTTTCGGTGGACCAGGGTCTTTCGACCAGCCCCTATCGGTTTCCCGATATTGATATCATACTATATCATGGAATGGGTTTTGTCAAGTGTAAGTCGGTAGATGTCTCCGTCCTGTAACCATAATGTCGGTCGATGCCAAATAATACCAATTCCCATTATATAATAACCAACCCGTGTGCATATATCCTGATGAATTAAAATAATACCATTTTTCATCAATCATTTTCTAACCTATAGCATATGTTCCATCACTATAGTAATATCTCCATATCATATTGTTAGGGGCGAGCGAAACAGCCATATCCTAAAGCTGGATTGAAACGGCCATAATTGGACGGAACAAAAGGAGTAACTATCAAAACGACTCAAACAATTATCACATCTTCTATCTCCATCACAGCCTCTATCTCCTTGACATAGAACCACAAAGAACAAAATACTTTTCAACGTAATGGTATTTTACGTTTTCAATATTCTTTTCATCCTTGCAACCTAATACTACCTGTTTCACTGCCTGTTTCATCAAAAAAAGCAACCAGTCATGAGTGACCGTTGCTTTTTCGTGCGCAAGCGTTGATTTATTCCTTTTTTCCTTTGTTCACATTGTCATAATACTCAATCAATGCGAAGACTGCGTTCTGCTGTTCCTTTGTGAGTTTTTTCATCTTTTCGGAGAATCCACTTGGTGTTCCGTCACTTAACCGCTGACCCTGTAACAACTCATTCAAGGAAATATCCAAAACCAGGCAAATGTGGTAGAGTATCGTAATACCAGGATCTACAAGGCCTCTCTCAATCTCGCTGATATGTCCGTAGGATGATTCTATTTCATCCGCAAGATTCTGCTGTGTCATCCCTTTTTTATTTCGCTCCTGTTGTATCCTTGTTCCTATAAGTTTTTGTATCTCCCTCTTGCTGATTCCGATCCCGCCAATCACCTTATCATCGAACCGGCCTTTATCAGGTCGTACCACCCTGTTATTCCTTTTGCCGTCATTTTTCATACTTTTTCCTCCGCGTCTCTTCCATAATCAGAAACAGCTAATGATTACTTTACTGAACAAAGCGGAGCTTCTGAAGAGTCTATAACACGTGTTATCGTGCTATAGCACTATTTTTCAAAACTTTTTATCACGAATGGTCATTCTATGGCATGTTTTTTCGAGGCATTAAGTGTTGTTTTCTACATTTTTGTGCCACTTTGCACCACATGCGTCTAATCTGTTTACTTCACGAGTACTCTCTGCTATCTTTGTATTCAGGCAGAGGGATATCCACTGCAAATTCATTAGGAAGGAAGAGGAAAAAACAATGAAAACAACATCGAAAGAGAACCTGGCAAAGAAAGTAGCCAATTGGCTGAAAAAAGACCTGCGTCTTAATGCCGGAGCCGCATCCAGCCCCCATTTCTACGAGCCGAAGGTCCCTGAAGAGTTAAAGATGTACCTGAAAAAAAATGATTAAACTTCTCTCATATAGAATTGCACACTGGCTGGAGAGGCATAATGCGATTTCATGTGAAGAAGAACCTCTGTATCGGTATGCGGCATTCAATGTCTTATATGCCGCTATACCGATCCTGATCATGTTGGTAATTGGCATGGTATTACATGTCATTTCCGGTACGATTCTCTTTATCGCCACATTCGTCGCTCTTAGGAAGTATTCCGGCGGTTTTCATGTTCAATCATTTAGGACATGCCTCTGCTTCAGTATACTGGTAGAGTTTATATTCATCCATCTTGCTTCTTATATAGACTATGCTATAATTCTTATTCCACTCATCATGATTTCTTCGGTTTCACTGATTCGATTCAGTCCGATCCAGTCGGCAAGTCGTCCGTTATCCATTGATGATATAGTGTTTTGTAAAAGGCGAATTAAAATCATTCTTGTTTTCCTTTTGTTTTTTTGTTATCTTTTATGTATCACCGATCTGGAATCATTCGCCGCGTATCCGGTTTCAGCAACCGCCATGGTTGCCGTGTTTCAGTATCCTGCACTCATACATCATAGATGGAGATAGTATTTTGACTTTTGCGTATATCCTAAACCATATACTCGAAGCGGTTGGAGTTTATGCATTCCTTTTTTTGCAATATCCGCATAAAAGAAAGGCATGGAAAGACTGGCTGATAATCCTTTCTTCCTATATCGTTCTATATGGGATATACCAGTTTCAGAACCTGAACCTGAACATAGCCAGCATGCTGATTCTCTACGTCCCTCTATTTCATTATCTCACTTCCAACAGCTGGAGAGCTTCATTCAATGATGCTCTTATCATTTTCTCCATTATAGATCTGTCCGAACTAATAGTGGAGATATCATCCTATCTTTTCCAGAAAGATACTGCGTTTGAGTATGGCAGTTTCTCAGATTTTATTTTTGCATCACTAAAGGTGAAAGCGTTATTTGTACTTCTTTTGCTCTGTCTGATTCCCGTGATTAAGAACATCAGGAAAAAAACGCCCATGTTTCACGAATCGAATTTTATCACTGTATCGCTCTGTCTTTTAACCATGTCTTTGATAGCGATTCAGAATCTGGGATTCAGTACAATACTGCAATCAAATCACCTTCCATGGATTTATGTTCTTCTCATGGCATTTGTCGTCTTCAGTGTAGTAGAGATTATACTGACCGTTCACTTACAAAAAGAACATTCGCAGCTTATGGATGTACAGTCCGCTCTGCAGAGAAAAGAAGATGATAAGAACTACACTGCACTGGTTACTCAGTTAGACCAGGAACAGAAGGTTCTGATTCACGATTTCAAAAAGCATCTGCAAACAATCTCTTCCCTTGTGTCTAACCGATCATACAATGAAGCGCAGGCGCTTATTGAAGAACTGACAAGTACACGCGCACTTTCCGCCGGTTCAGTTCTGACAAGGAACCGAACTCTAAGTGTTCTTCTGGCCCGTTACAAAGAGTTTTGTGGTGAACAGAATATAGATTTTGTAATCGATGTAAAAAACGCTAACCTGGCGTATCTTTCCCCGACTGATGTAACCTCTCTTTTTGCAAACCTGATCGATAATGCCATAGAAGCATGTAAAGCCTCAGACCGTGCTTATATTTCCCTTCAGGTTCATGCGGATCATTCCCGATCTTTAGACATCATTTCAATCATCAATACATGCGCGACCAATCCGACCTTTGACAGAAACGGATTTCTCTCAACCAACAAGGCAGACAAAGCCCGTCACGGATTTGGTATCAAGAGTATTCAACGTGTGATCGACCACTATCATGGAACCATGGATCTTCAGTACACCGCAGAAGATTCTTTGTTTCAGATTACAATCTGTCTATATTCAGAGGTGCAAAATGATGAAAATAGTCATATGTGATGACGATAGCGACGTGATTAAAACCTTAGAGTTATCCATTCTTGCATACTTCAAGCGAAAAAAAATGGAGACACCGATTATCTCAACATTTACTTCTGCGGAATCAATGATAGATGCCGGAGAATCATATGATCTTGCTTTTCTTGACGTGGAAATGCCTGGCCTCACCGGCATCAGTTCCATTCGAGAACTTCGAAATCACAATAAAAACCTTCTTGTTTTTATAGTCACAAGCCATGACACATCCTATCTTGATGAGGCATTGGAAGAAGGCATTTACCGCTATATGATGAAACCGGTAAATCCACTACAGCTTCAGGTTAATCTTACAGCAGCCATCCGAAGGATGGGGACACAGAGCAGAAAGGTAACTGCTGAAACAAATCAGGGAATCATAACGCTTGATACCGATGAGATCATCATGGTATATACTGAGCGAAGAAAAACCTGGATCCGCACCACAGGTGAATCATATATATCCATACAGAATTTTCATTTCTGGGAGGAATCCCTTCCCGATTTTTCCTTTGCCGTTTCCCATAAAGGGATTTTGGTCCATTTAAAATATGTTCGAAAAATCGGTGAAAATCTGATCGATCTTACCGTTCCTGGGGAACCGGTCTATCTTTCAGTCCGAAACCGTGCCCTCTTCAAAAAAAAGTTTCTGCAGTACATGAATATCTGATCACGTCATTCAGTTTTTCGTCGATCCAGAGTGTGATTAACGCATTCAATTTTGATTGGATGCGTTTTTATTGTGCGCCTGGCGGCGCACGTTTCTAACGGGTGAGAGTCCCGAGTCCGCCCGACAGTGGGAAGGACATAGCCGAACAGCAAGGGTGTCCATCGTGAGGTGGAATCTGAAGGAAGCTGTAGGCAAACCTCTGGTCTGACGAACAGAAATCACATATAGGCTATGTGCTGGGGTAAGGTCGCAATACAGACTAAAGCCCGATAACTGTACGGAACTGTACATAGTAAATGTGGCAGATATGTGGAGGGAAAGAAATGTGTG